>CAZCDB010000007.1:10165-35766 GCA_964497635.1 uncultured Planctomycetia bacterium
GGCCGACTGTTCGTACAGTCGGCACTTCGCTTCGGCCTTGACGGCCTTTGCGTCGACGCTGCGGTTTCCCGTCGCATCCT
Source organism: uncultured Planctomycetia bacterium (assembly GCA_964497635.1). Classification (GTDB taxonomy): domain Bacteria; phylum Omnitrophota; class Gorgyraeia; order 2-02-FULL-51-18; family 2-02-FULL-51-18; genus CAMDWQ01. The sequence continues at coordinate 10,246 of CAZCDB010000007.1, forward strand.
TGAGCCCGTCCTTCGGCGGGCCTGCGGGTCGACGGGATCCCTCCTCCGCGCCACCTACCGTGAACCTTGAGCTGTTTTTCATGGATTTAATGCTGAGCTATAAAAATTGGTACAATGGTCACAGAGGATCAGGCGATTGAATAGCCTGACGCGCATCACTGAAACGGGGCTCGTTAAATTTACGCTTAAATATTTTCACAATGTCAAAAGTCAAGGACTGACACCAAAGGCACTAGGGGAGATCGCAAATGAAAACTCAATACACATTTAAGCTACTGAATAGATCGTGGATCTACGCGATGTTCTTTTTTACTATTTCTCCGTGTTTTGCACAGTCTTTGGCGGATTATAACCCTCAGAAGGTTTCTGAGGAAATAACGTATCCTTCAGAGGTTCCCGGTCTTATCAACGATCTAAAGAGCCCCAAGAAGCAAATTCGTATAATGGCGATCCAGAGCTTGTCTAGAGTAGAGCCCAAAGAGGCTGTTTTGCCGGCTGTTCCGGCTCTGACGGAAATTCTCAAAGGAGATGATGACGAGCTCCGGTTAGAAGCGCTTAATGCTGTTCGAGAGATCGGACCTGTGGCGAAAGAGACGGTACCTGAGATTCTTTCGCTGTTAATGGGTAAGGACGGCTCTATTCGCGGTGCAGCTGTTTCCGCGCTGGGCGGTATTCATTTAGGAACGCCGGATGTGATCGCAAGTTTGATCGGGTTAGCTCATGATAAAGACTCGTGGATTCGTGAGGAAGCTGTGAAAGCTCTCGTGAGAATGAGCAAGGAATCTTTCCCTGTACTTGCTCAAGCTTTGCGCAGTGGAGATGATGAAATTCGGACGTTGGCAGCTGATGCTTTAGGGAAAATGGGTCAAGAGGCGATTCCTCTCCTTCTTGAGACATTAAAAGATAAAAATAGCCGGATACGGCTTTCTGCCGCTCAAGGCATTGCGGAGAGTCATTTAGATGCGCCGGAGATCCGATCGGCGCTCATTCAAGCTGCAGCGGATACGGACCTTCGTGTTCGTAAAGCCATTGTGGAGACGTTGGCGGTTCTTCAGCCCGCAACCTCAGAACAAATCTCTGTTTTAGTGGGGATCTTGGATGATCAGGATTGGGAAGTTAGACGGGTAGCTCAAAATGGATTGGTGAATATAGGCCCTCCGGCTCTTCCCGCATTACAGGAAGGGCTCAAAAATGAAGATTGGAAGTTTCGCGTCGGGATCGTCGAGATTCTTAAACAGATCGGACCCGAAGCAATTCCTGTTCTTTTAATCGCTCTTCAGGATAAAAATAAAGATGTGCGGCTGCCGACATCTGCCTTCTTAGGAGAAATACATCCTGCAACAAAGGAAATGGTTGACGCTTATATCGTTGCTTTGAAAGATGAAGATTCGAATATTCGTCAGAATGTGATCATAGGTCTTTCTGAAGCTGGTCCTCTGGCTGAACCTGCTATTCCCGCCCTTATCGAAGCCATGAGGGGAGTGGATTTTCGCGCTCAAAAGGGGGAAGGTGATAATGTAACAATGGGCGAGTATTACTGGGGACCTGTCAGGGCCCTGGTCCAGATCGGCCCGGCATCCCTCCCGGCTCTTTTTCAGGCTCTCAAGGATGAAAATCCAAATAGTCGTGCAGGTTCGGTGATCGCCCTGGGAAAAATGGGCCCGCTCGCGGATGAAAAAATTATCCCCGCGTTGGTAATAGCACTAAAAGACCCGAGTGAGATTGTCCGGTTTAGGGCCGCTTATGCGATTGGAGATATAGGCCCTCCAGCTGAGAAAGCAGTTCCTACGCTCATTCAGACACTTCAAGATACAGACCCTGAAGTGAAAAGAATAGCTGCTCGCGCTCTCAAAAAGATCGGGACCCCTATAGCGCCCCCACAAAACTAGACCAAATTTAATGAGAAAATTTATTTTGGTTTTAACGGGTGTTGTTTTCTTTGCTTCATCCGTGATGGCAGCCACAAACAACTTTTCAATGAAAAAGGAAAAAGTTGCCGCTGTTGAGATCCAAAAGCCGCTAACTAATTTTACTGTGGGGGAGAGGCTTCGCTTTGATGTGTCTTGGATGGGGGCGCATGTGGGGTTTGGGGAGATCCACATTCTAGAGAAAGTCGAGCTTCGTGGGAGAGCGGCGTATCACGTGGTGGCGGTGGCCGAGACTAATGAGTTTTTGTCCAAAATTTATCCGGTGCGGGATGAGCTTCATAGTTGGATTGATGTCCAGACCTTTCATTCGCTGAAGTTTAGGAAAATTTTGAGTGAGGGGCGTTATCGGGCGGATGAGGAGACCGAGTTTTTCCCGGAAGCAAAGAAAGCGGTTTATTTTTCTCATAAAAACAAGACCCGTAAAGAATTTGCCATTCCCGGGAATGTTCATGATGTGGTGAGTGCTTTTTATTGGTTTCGTCTGCAAGAGGCGAGGGTGGGGCAAGGTGTTCACGCTCAAGTCAGCAGTGAAGAAAAAACCTGGGATCTAGATGTGCAGGTTTTAAGTGCCCAGATCAAAGAGATTCGCTCCCTAGGATCTCTGGCCACTTTTTGCGTGGAACCCAAAACCAAGCTCAAAGGCGTATTTTATAGCCGTGGGCGAGTTTGGGTCTATTTCACCGCCGACTCTCGAAGAACCCCTGTCTGGATCCAATTCAAGACTCCTTTTGGCCCTGTGAACGGAGTTCTTTCCAAGACTCGTTGACACCCCTAAACAGCGGGTGTTAAAATCACAAGTCTTCACAGAAGACCTTTATGCTCAAAAAAGATTTTAATCACATTCAACGGCTTATTTCTCATTTTGACCGCGCTCGCGTGCTGGTCGTGGGAGACTTGATCCTCGATGAGTTTATCTGGGGGAAAGTCTCGCGCATTTCTCCCGAAGCGCCAGTGCCGGTGGTTTGGGTGGAGCGTGAGAACTTCATGCCGGGTGGAGCTTCCAACGTGGCCAATAATATCCGCGCTTTGGGGGGTCAGGTGTTTTTGGCGGGAGTGGTTGGTGGGGATTCCCGCGGGGATATCTTGCAGCAGCTTCTTTTGAAGAAGGGCGTTAACTGCGACGGAATTTTTGTTGATAAAGAAAGACCCACGACACAAAAAACGCGGGTGATTGCCCATCACCAGCAGGTGGTGCGTGTGGATCGTGAAGTGGTTAAGCCGGTGGCAGAAGAGACGCTTGAGCAAATCGTCAATTTTATCCGCAAGCAGATCAAAAATATTGATGCTTTGATCATCGAGGATTATGGCAAGGGCGTGATTGTCCCGGGGCTTGTGCGCGAGATTGTCAAAGTTGCTCGCAAACATAAAAAAATCATTACTGTCGATCCCAAAGAAACTCATTTTTCTTATTATCGCGGAGTGACAACGCTCACGCCCAATCATCATGAGGCGGCGGCGATGGTGGGTTTTAAAATTAAAGACGACGCCAGTCTCGAGCGTGCCGGACAAAAGATGGTGCAAAAATTAAAATGTGAAACAGCTCTCATCACTTTGGGTGAGAACGGTATGGCGATTTTTCAAGAAGGTAAGAAAATGATTAAGATTCCCACCGTGGCGCAGGAAGTGTTTGACGTGTCCGGTGCGGGGGATACCGTGATTAGTACGTACACACTGGCGCGTGCGGCGGGAGCCAATGCTATCGAAGCAGCGCACATTTCCAATGTGGCGGCCGGGATTGTGGTCGGAAAACTAGGTGTGGCCGTCACCAATACCACCGAGCTAACCCAAAGAATTCAAAAGGAGCTTAGCAAATAGTGGAAGCCGTTGGAGTCATCCCAGCCCGCTATGCCTCGACTCGTTTTGAGGGGAAGGTGATCAAAGACCTTTGCGGGAAGCCTGTGATTCAGCATGTCTACGAGCGGGCCAAAAAAGCCCGGATGCTGGATGATCTCATTATCGCCACGGATGATGATCGCATCGCCCGCGTGGTGGAAGAGTTTGGTGGGAAGTATGTCCTCACGTCCAAATCCCATACAACAGGAACCGATCGTCTGGCCGAAGTGGTCAATGCGCTGGATGTTAAAATCATTGTCAATATTCAGGGAGATGAGCCACTCATCAACCCCATGGTGATTGATGAGCTGGTACGGGCCATGCAAAAAGATTCTCAAGTTGCCATGGCGACGGTGGTGAAAAAAAGCCTATCGGAGGATGAGTTTAGAAGCCCGGATGTGGTGAAGGCAATTGTCGATGATGAGAACTTTGCTCTTTATTTTTCACGCTCACCGATCCCTTCACTTTTAAAGCCGGGGGCCGACGGAGCTTTTTTCTACAAGCATTTGGGAATTTACGCCTACAGCAAAGATTTTCTTTTTACTTTCAGGAAACTTCCGCCTTCTTATCTGGAAAAAGGAGAGAGGCTGGAGCAGCTGCGGGCGCTTGAAAATGGATACAAAATTAAAGTCATCGAAACTGATTTTGAAACGGTGGGTGTGGATACGCCGGCTGATCTTGAGTTGGCACGAATGATTATGGAAAAAGCGATTGCCAAGGAGCAAAATGCCTAGATATATTTTTATTACTGGGGGTGTGGTTTCAAGTCTTGGAAAAGGAATTGTGTCCGCGTCTGTAGGAAAGCTTTTGGAGGCGCGGGGTTTGAGAGTGCTTCTGATGAAATGCGACCCTTATCTGAACGTAGACCCAGGCACCATGAGTCCTTATCAGCACGGCGAAGTTTATGTGACGGAGGACGGGGGCGAGACGGATCTGGATCTGGGACATTATGAGCGCTTCACCAGCATTGAGGTGACCAAGCTCAACAACATCACCACGGGCAAGATCTATTATTCAGTGATCAGCAAAGAACGCCGCGGTGACTATTTGGGAGCCACGGTTCAGGTGGTGCCTCATGTTACCGATGAAATCAAGGCCGCCATTAAAGCGGTGTCACACAACAAATCTGTCGATGTGGTGCTTTGCGAGATCGGGGGAACGGTGGGTGATATCGAAAGCTTGCCATTCCTGGAAGCCATTCGTCAATTTCGTCAGGATGTCGGAAAAGACCATGCGCTCAACATCCACCTGACTTTAATCCCTTACATTCGCGTTGCCGATGAGATCAAAACGAAACCAACCCAACACAGCGTGGGGAAAATGCGCGAAATTGGTATCCAGCCGGATATTCTTATCTGCCGCACTGAGAAAAAACTCTCTAAAGACGTGCGTGAAAAAATCGCTCTTTTTTGTAATGTCGAGCCGGATCAAGTGATTCAAGGTCTGGACGTGCAGGATATTTACGAAGTGCCCCTGGCTTTAAAAGAAGAGGGTCTGGACTCAATCATCATCCGTCTTTTGAAGCTTAACTGTGAAAACGGTGATGAGAAGATGAAGACTTGGAAAACCAATGTCGTGGACCGCTCGATCAACCCCTCCAAATATGTGAAAATCGGGGTGGTGGGCAAGTATATTGAACATCAAGACGCTTACAAGTCCATCTACGAGGCGCTCAAACACGGTGGCATTTCCAATGATACCAAGGTTGAGCTTAAAAAAATCGACTCCGAAGATATTCAGGGTCAGGGGGGCGAGAAGCATCTAAAAGACCTCAACGGGATTTTGGTGCCTGGCGGTTTTGGAGATCGCGGGATCGAAGGAAAAATCAAAGCGATCAAGTATGCGCGTGAAAACAAAGTTCCCTTTTTTGGAATTTGCCTTGGGATGCAGTGCGCGGTGATTGAGTTTGCCAGAAATGTTTGTGATTTGGGTCGCGCCAACTCAACAGAGTTTAATAAAACCACTCCGTTCCCCGTGATCAGTCTCCTGGCCGAGCAAAAACAGGTCAAAGACTTGGGCGGTACGATGCGCCTGGGCTCTTACCCTTGCACGATCAAAAAAGGAACCAAGACTTACAAGGCTTATGGTCGCGAGTCGATCCATGAGCGCCACCGCCATCGGTACGAGTTCAACAACAAATACAAGGTGAAGATGGAAACCAATGGTCTGATTATTTCTGGCTCAAGCCCCAATGGAAGACTGGTGGAAATCATTGAGCTTGCCGATCATCCTTGGTTTGTGGGTTGCCAGTTTCACCCAGAGTTTAAGTCCAAGCCGGACGAAGCTCATCCGCTCTTTAGGGATTTTGTCAAAGCCTCCCTTCAGAACAAAGTGGATTAAAGTTTTATGGCGAAATCTCGCATCGTTCGTTTGGGCAAAATTTCAATCGGCCAAGGTCAGCCGCTGGTGGTGATGGCGGGCCCTTGTGTGGTTGAAAATGAAAAAAGCGCTCTGCGTCATGCCGTCGCGATTCAGAAAATTACCCGTCGCTTAAAAATCCCCCTGATTTATAAGTCCAGTTACGATAAAGCCAATCGCAGCTCCATGAGTTCTTTTCGTGGTCTTGGGATGGCCGAGGGACTTGCGATTTTAAGAAAAGTAAAAGAAGAGACAGGGCTTCCCATTCTGACGGATGTTCATACTCCTGAGGAAGCGCGCGAAGCTTCGCATGTGGCGGATGTCTTGCAGATCCCAGCTTTTCTTTGCCGTCAGACCGACTTGCTTTTGGCTGCGGGCCAAACAGGAAAGCTTGTTAACGTCAAAAAGGGCCAGTTTTTGGCTCCCTGGGAAATGGGAAATGTTGCGGAAAAAATAGCCTCCACCGGCAACCAAAATATTTTGCTCGTGGAGCGGGGCACCTTTTTTGGCTATAACACCCTGGTCAATGATTTTCGTGGGATTCCTTTGATGAAAGAGTTTGGTTATCCTGTGATTTTTGATGCGACGCACTCAGTGCAGCAGCCCGGTGGCCGCGGGAAAACTTCCGGAGGGGACCGGCGTTTTGTCCCGGTGTTGGCACAAGCCGGTGTCGTGGCGGGGGCGGATGGAGTTTTTATGGAAGTACACGAAGATCCGGACCATGCACCCAGCGACGGACCGAACATGGTACGCCTCAAAGATCTTGAGAGTCTTCTCAGGCGCCTGATCGATTTAAAAGAGGTTGTCCGGCATGAGCTCTAAACTTAAAAGCAAAAGCGCGGTCAAGATCGCCCAAGAGGTGATTCGCATCGAAGCGGGGGCATTGACAGCGCTTTTACCCAAAATCAGTCGCTCTTTTGAAAAAGCGATTGAATTAATCCTAAAGTCCAAAGGCCGTGTGGTGTTGACGGGCATGGGCAAGCCCGGATTTATCGCCCAGAAGATCTCAGCCACCTTGTCTTCCACGGGAACCGCCTCTTTATTTTTACATCCAGCCGAGGCGCTTCATGGAGATCTGGGGCGAGTTCTGAAGGAAGACGTGGTGGTCGCGCTCTCCAACAGCGGGCAGACTGAAGAAATTGTGAAGCTTTTGCCGGTCATCCGTAAAATCGGAGCCGGCCTGATTGCCATGACCGGCAACCCCCAGTCCCTTTTGGCAAAACACAGCGATGTGGTTTTGGATGTGAGCGTTAAAAAAGAAGCTTGCACGATGAACTTGGCGCCGACGGCCTCAACGACGGCGATGCTGGCGATGGGAGACGCGCTGGCGGTGGCGCTTCTTGAGAAAAAAGGATTTAAAGCCGAAAATTTTGCTCTGTACCATCCAGGCGGAGGTTTGGGGAAAAAACTTCTTCTAAAGGTTTCAGATATCATGCGCGTTGGCAAGGGCAATCCTCGGGTGCGGGAAGAAGAGCTCATCAAGGATGTTTTAAGAAAAATTACTTTGGCGCGCGCCGGCTCCGCGGCGGTGGTGGATGCCAAAGGCCGCCTCCAAGGAATTTTTACCGATGGGGATCTCAGACGACACCTGGATCGAGGGCTGGATATTTTGAACTGGAAAGTTTCAAAAGCGATGACGCCTACGCCCATCGCTATTGGAGAGGACCATTTGGCGGCCGAAGCTTTGGCGATTTTGCGCTCTAAAAAAATTGATGAGGTTCCTGTGGTGGATCGCAAGGGTTGCCCGGTAGGTCTCTTGGATGTGCAGGACATTTTGCGCGCGGGATTGGTATGAGTGGATCTTTAGCTCTAGCCGCCAATCTAAAGGAGCGGCTTTCAAAGATCAAAATTTTTTTGGTCGACAATGACGGGGTGTTGACCGATGGGCGCATTGTGTACGGAGACTACGGGGATGAGCTTAAGTTTTTTGACGTTCAGGATGGTTTTGGGTTTTCGCTTCTGCGCCGCGCAGGAATCCCTGTTATCATCATCAGCGGGAAGAAATCGCGCATCAATGATCGTCGCGCCAAAGAGCTGGAAGTGACACAAATTTTTCAGAAAGCGATCAACAAGCTGGAAGTGTACGAAAAAATTTTAAAAAAATATAAAATTTCCCCGGAAGAGACGCTCTATATCGGAGATGATTTGATTGATTTGCCGGTCTTGCGCCGCGCGGGTTTTGCGGCGGCGGTGGCCAACGCCGTTTCAGAGGTGAAGGAAATCGCTCATTATGTGACGGAGCGCGCAGGGGGAAGAGGGGCTGTTCGCGAAGTGATCGATCTTCTTTTGAAGTCCCAGGGCCGCTGGGATGAAGTTACCGCCAGGTACGCACGATGAACAGTGCTATTTTTAGAAGAAACTTTCCTTTTTATCTTTTCATTTTGATCTTGGTTGGGGCTTTTATCTTTTTCTTTGTTCAGGCTCAAGGTCAAAAAAATGTCCGCCGGAAGGCCATTTCTTCCATTCCTTCCGATAGTCGTGACCAGAAGCTTCAGCAATTTAATCTGACGGGTTTTGACGACAAGGGGGAGAAGTTTTGGAATCTCCAGGGACAGTCCGCTAAAATTGATCCCGGTCAGACGGTGTATCTGGACGAAAACGTCACGCTTCGCCTTCGAGACAACACGGTGATTCGCACGGATCATGTGCAGTGGTCTCAGGATGGGGGCACGATGCGTACCAATTCTCATGTGTTTGTGGACCATGAAGCGCTTAAAGTCACCGGTGTGGGCGCTGTCGGTCGTCCCGCGGATAGTTTTATTCAGCTCAATAAAAATATTGTGATGACTTCCAAAGAAGGTTCTGTTTTGACTTGTGACGGGCCCATGAAAATATTTTATGACCAGGATAAAATGATTTTCTTTCGCAAAGTAAGAGCGGTGGACCAACGCGCCACGTTGACGGCTCGCCGCATGGATGTCTCTTTTGAGCCGACTGAGAAAAAAGTGAAGCAGATCATCGCGATGGGAGACGTGACCATTCAGCGTGGGACGGATACGACGCATTCCCAGCGGGCCATTTATACGGTGGCGACGGGGTCGATACGCTTGGAGGGAAATCCTGACATCACGGTCCATGAAGGGGGAGCCGCCTTGAAAGAATTAGGTTTAAAGAAATAATGGCGCTCTTAGAGACCCAAGCCCTCAAAAAATCTTACAACGGACGCCCTGTCGTCAATGGCGTAGAAATTACCATCAACCCGGGCGAGATTGTCGGGCTATTGGGACCCAACGGAGCTGGGAAAACCACTACTTTTTATATGGTGACTGGTGTGGTGCGTCCGGATAGTGGCCGGATTTTATTTGACCATCGGGAAGTGACCCATTACCCGATGCATAAGCGCGCTCAGCTGGGGATTGGATACCTTTCTCAGGAGCCTTCTATTTTTCGTAAATTGACGGTTGAAGAAAATATCATGGCCATTTTAGAAACCCTGGACTTACCGCAAGGTGAAAGAAAAAAGAGATTGGAAGAGCTCTTAAGCGAGCTGGGGATTAAGCATTTGCGTAAGTCTCGCTCCTTTACTCTATCCGGTGGAGAAAGACGGCGGCTTGAGATCACGCGGGCTTTGGTGACGCATCCGCTGTGCATCCTTCTGGACGAGCCTTTTTCAGGAATTGATCCCATTGCCGTATCGGATTGCCAGCACTTGATTCAGGAATTAAAGAAGAAAGGTCTGGGGATCCTTTTAACGGATCATAATGTTCGTGAGACTCTAGCGATTACAGACCGCGCCTACATCATGTATGAAGGGCGTATTTTGATTTCGGGGACCCGTGAGGAGCTTTTGGCCAGCAAAGAAGCCAGGAAAATTTACTTGGGTGAGAAGTTTACGATGTGAACAAAGTATGGTAAGATTCGTACTTTTGGTCCAAAAAAGGAGTTAAAGCGTATGAAAATAGACATCAGTGGTCGGCACTTTCAGGTGATGGCACCTTTGAAGAAGTATGTGCAGGACAAGATCAAAAAACTTGAGAAATATGCATTAAAGCTGGAGTCTGTGCATGTGGTGTTGGAGGTTCAGAAGATCCGCTATATCTCCGAAATCACTTTGCTGGCCAAGAACTTGCGCTTGACTGCCAAAAACGAATCCACGGATATGTACGCGGCTTTTGATGAGAGTTTTGAGAATATCCAGCTTCAGATGCGTCGTCAGCACGATAAGGTGAAGGACCATAAGGGCCGCCGTTACGGGTTGAAGAAAAGCAAAGAGGCCGTTGAAGTCGAAGATTAATCCATTTCATTTTAGTTTGAGCCAGAAAGAGATTGTCATGAAAACAAGTCTGAAAAAGATCAAGGATTGCCGGGTTAAGCTCCATGTGGAGATTGAGGCCGAGCGAGTAGAAAATCGTTTTCAAGAAGTGCTGAAGGATTTCCAGAGAGCGGCCCAGCTTCCCGGTTTTCGCCAGGGAAAAGCGCCTTTGGAAATGGTGGAGCGTCGCTACGCCAAGGAAGCCCAAGAAGAGGTTTTAAAGTCATTGATCCCGGAGGTCTATCATCAAGCGGTGCAAGCTGAGAAGTTAAGCCCGGTCGCTTTGCCGAGCATTTCGGATATCCAGTGCGAGCGGGGCAAGAAGCTAACCTTTACCGCCGAGGTGGAGAAAGCACCTGAACCCTCAATCAAAAACTATAAGGGAATCAAGCTTACACGCGAGTCCGCGGAGGTGAGCGCCCAGGAACTTGAGAAGGGAATGCAGTCTTTGGTGGAATCACGTGCGGAGCTGGTTCCTTTGTCTGTCACGCGCCCCGTGCAAAAAGGCGACTTTATTGTGGCGGATGTGGAAATTTGGCAAGAAAATGGATACAAACCTGGGAAGCAGGGGGTTTTGCTTTTTGTGGAGCCGGGTGAGATGGATGATTTTTTTGAAAAAATAATCGGGGCTGTCGAAAACGAGGCGCGAGAGATCAGTCATAAGCCAACCTCCGAAGAAAAGGCTCAAGGCGTTGCCGGTAAACCTCATTACAAGGTTTGGGTCCGTTCGATCAAAGAAAAGAAACTACCTGTTTTGGATGAGGATTTTGCAAAAACTTTTTCAATGGAGTCGCTTGAGGCGCTCAAAGAAGCGGTCCGAAAAGATTTAGCTGCGCACAAACATTCGCAGTCCATGGAAAAGATGAAGACTCAGCTTTTTGAAAAGCTTTTGGATCAAAACACGTTTGTGGTTCCTGAAGGCATGGTTGAGAAACAGAAAGAGCGCTTGTTGGACCAAGCTCAGCGTCAATACCAGAAAATGGGGATTCCAGAGGCTCGGTTTTTGGCGGAGAAATCTTCGATGGACGCGGAGCTTTCCAAGAGGGCGGAGGAGCAGGTTCGCCTCTATTTCACTCTTCGAAAAATCGCTGAAAATGAAAATATTGAGTTGGATGAGCTGGAGATTGATCGTCGTCTAGAAGCTTTGGCGGCGGAGTCCAAGCGTCCGATGGAAGAAGTTCGGCGTGTGTTTGAAGAGGATTTGCGGGAAAGCATGATCGAGTCAAAGACCGTGGATTTTTTGGTGGCCAACGCGAAGTTTGACGAGAAGGACAAATAGGAGATCTTATGAGCATCTTGGTTCCGATGGTAATTGAGACGACGGGTCGTGGTGAACGCGCTTACGATATTTATTCAAGGCTCTTGAAGGATCGCGTGGTTTTTATTGGCACCCCGATTGATGACAACGTGGCCAATTTGATTGTGGCGCAGCTGCTGTTTTTGCAGATGGAAGATCCCGAAAAAGAGATCCATGTCTACATCAACTCTCCCGGAGGATCCGTCACGGCGGGTCTTGCCATTTATGATACGATCCAATTTTTAAAATGTGATGTCTCTACTTACTGCTTGGGTCAGTGCGCGAGCATGGGGGCTGTTCTTTTGGCGGCCGGTGCCAAGGGCAAGCGTTATTCACTTCCCAATTCTCGTGTGATGATCCACCAACCTTGGGGTGGTGCTCAAGGAACGGCCTCGGATATCAGTATCCAAGCCAAAGAAATTTTGGGGCTGAAAGCGCGTCTAAATAAAATCTTAGCTCACCATTGCAATCAAGATGTCGCCAAGATTGAAAAAGATACAGAGCGTGATTTTTTTATGTCCGCCGATGAAGCCAAGGCCTACGGCCTGGTGGATGAGGTGGTTGTCAATATTCGCAACATTAAGAAATAAAAAACTAAAATATAGAGAGGGTTTTATGAAGGAAGCTTTGCTTTTGACGCCGGGACCCACCAATGTCCCTAAGCGCATTCTGGAAAAGACTGCTTTGCCGATGATTCACCATCGTACCAAGGAGTTTCAAGCCATCTTGGAGCGAGTGAACACCAACCTGCAAAAGGTTTTTTTGACCCAGAACCCGGTGATGACTTTCGCCGCTTCAGGGACTGGCGCTATGGAAGCCTCCATCACCAATCTTTTATCTCCCGGGGATACCGTGATCTCTTATTCAGCGGGAAAGTGGGGTGAGCGCTATCGTGATATTGCACGCGCGTATGGGATGAATGTCAAAAGCTATGAGCTTCCTTACGGCACCGCAGTAGAACCAGTTCACCTGGAAGCGGCGCTGAAGGAAAACTCAAGCGCCAAAGCGGTGTTGATTACGCTTTGCGAGACATCCACAGCTGTGACGCATCCCGTGCAGAAGCTTGCGGCGCTCACACAGAAGTCGGGTGCTCTGCTTTTTGTGGATGCCATCAGCGGCCTTGCTTGCGATCCTTTGAAAATGGATGAGTGGGGAATCGACGTGGTTGTTTGCGGGAGTCAGAAGGGTTTTATGTTACCACCGGGGCTTTCTTTTGTTGCCGTGGGTGAGCGCGCTCAAAATGCAATCGCCACTTCCAAGACACCCAAATACTATTTTAATTTTGCCGAAACCATCAAGGCGCTCAAGAAAAACGACACACCCTTTACTTCAGCCGTCTCGTTGTATCGAGGCCTGGATGAAGCGCTGGTGATGCTCCTTGAAGAGGGGATTGAAAATGTGTGGAAACGTCATTCGGATGTGGCCGCTTGGACGCGTCAGAAAGTCTCGGCGCTGGGTCTTGAGCTTTTCTCAAAAGCCCCTTCCAATGGTCTGACCGCCATTGTGATGCCCGCTGGTATTTCCTCCAAGGGTGTGATTGAGCATATGAGAGACAAGCATCAGGTAGTGATGGCCGATGGTCAAGGAGAGCTTCAAGGCAAGATCGTCCGCTTTGCTCACATGGGAGCCGCTTGCACCCTGAAGGATGCGAAGACTGGATATGATGCTTTTTGTGACGCTCTGTCTGTTGCAGGATACAAGCAATCTCAAGCGGTGAACGCCTAAAATTTAAAATATAAAAGGGGTTTTATGTCTACAGCCACTCTGGCAAACAAAGAAACGTTTAAAGTTTTAATTTGTGATGATCTTTCAGACGAAGGGCTTCAGGTTTTTCGCGCGGAGAAAAATATTTCCGTTGTTGTAAAGACCAAGCTTCCCGTGGAGGATTTGAAGCGTGAAATTGCCGATGCTGACGCCTGTGTGGTGCGTTCGGCCACGCAGATTACTCGCGAAATCATCGAGGCCGGCAAAAAATTGAAGGCCATTGGTCGCGCCGGAGTGGGGCTTGATAATGTGGATGTGGAGGCAGCCTCCAAGCGTGGAATCGTCGTCATCAATACACCCGGCGGCAATACCATTTCTGCGGCGGAGCATACTTTTTGTCTTCTGATGTCCATGGCGCGAAATATCCCACGAGCCAATGATTCCATGAAAAAGGGAGAGTGGGAGAGAAAGAAGTTTACCGGCATCGAGCTTTATGAAAAAACCCTTGGCATCGCCGGTCTGGGTCGCATCGGCTCTGAAGTGGCCAAGCGGGCACAGGCCTTTGGCATGAGAGTCATTGCCTATGATCCTTATCTACGAGCTGAAAAAGCGCTTCAGATGGGTGTGGAAGTGGTTGCCCTCGATGAGCTTTATCGTCGCGCAGATTTCATCACGCTTCACATGCCTCTGACCCAGGAAAATCGAAACATGATCGGTGAAAAAGAAATTGCTCTCATGAAAAAGAGTGTGCGTATTATCAATTGCGCCAGAGGCGGATTGATTGACGAGTTGGCTTTGGCGCGTGCGATCGAGGCGGGAAAAGTGGCCGGAGCCGCGATTGATGTGTTTGAGCAGGAACCCCCCAAGGATTGGACGCTTGTGAAAGTTCCTCAGGTGATCGCAACGCCTCATTTGGGCGCTTCTACCGAGGAAGCTCAGATTGCGGTGGCGGTGGATGTGGCCAAAAGCATCGTGGAATATTTTCAAGGCAAAGGAACTAAAAACGCAGTCAACGTTCCAACCGTGGACCCTGAAGTCCTAGAGCAGATTCGCCCCTTCTTGCATTTGGGAGAAAAGCTGGGTCTTCTTTTGGCTCAGCTGGTGGAGGGTCAGATCTTACAAGTCGATATCCGTTATCTGGGAAAAGCCGCTGAGTGCGAGACGACGCCCATTACGATTTCTATTATCAAAGGGCTTTTGTCGGCGATTCTTGCAGAGAGCGTTAATTATGTGAATGCTTCTGTCTTGGCTAAAGAGCGTGGGATCAAGATTACCGAATCCAAAACTCAGAGCACAGAGCATTACGCCAATTTGATTCAAGTAGACATTAAGACGGATCGCAAAGAAACTAGTGTCGCTGGTGCCATGCTTACGCGTGAAGACAGCCGCATTGTCATGATTGATCACTTTGATGTAGAAGCGATTCCTGATGGCTATATGTTGCTTATTTCCAATAAAGATGTGCCCGGAATTGTAGGCCAAATCGGGACGCTTTTGGGAGACAATCAGATCAACATTGCCGGGATGACGCTGGGGCGTGACCGCGAAGGGGGGCAGGCGCGCACCCTTCTTAAGATTGATAGTTCCGTTTCCGACAAAGTCTTGGCGCAGATCAAGCAAGCCAAGAATATTTTAGACGCCAAGCTGATCAAGCTCTAACCTTCACTATATGAGCACTGTTGTCGTAGGCGCCCAGTGGGGCGATGAGGGGAAGGGCAAGATCATCGACATCCTATCTCGGGATGTGGATTATGTGGTGCGCTACCAAGGCGGCCACAATGCCGGGCATACGGTAGTTAAAGAGTGTGGAGAATTTGTCTTACACTTGATTCCTTCCGGTATTTTCAATCCTAAATCCATTTGTGTGATTGGAAATGGTGTCGTCGTTGATCCTCAAGCGCTTTTGGAGGAAGTGGAAGGCCTCGAGAAAAAAGGAATTCGTGTCCACGGACGACTTTTTGTCAGTGACCGCGCCCACCTTATTTTTCCTTATCATAAGCAGATGGATGTGCTTCGCGAGGCCAAGAAAGACTGTCTAAAGATTGGCACCACCGGCCGAGGAATTGGGCCTAGCTACCAAGATAAGGCACAGCGCTCTGGAATCCGCCTGGCGGATCTCTACGATGAAGAAATTTTTAAGGAGAAATTAAAACAGGCTCTCCTGGAAAAAAATGAGATTTTTCAGAAGATTTACCAAAAACCCGCCTTCGATTTTAATGGGGTTTACCGGGATTACTGCGCTTATGCCAAAAGAATGAAGCCTTTTGCTTGCGATACCTCTCTTTTGCTTTGGAATGCCCAGAAGAAAAAAAAGAGTATTTTGTTTGAAGGGGCTCAAGGGACTCATTTGGATGTGGATCACGGGACCTATCCTTTTGTAACCTCTAGCTCGGTGACTTCTGGGGGTGCCGCGGTGGGTACCGGAGTGCCTCCAAGCTCCATTCGCAATGTCATCGGCGTTGTCAAAGCGTATACGACACGAGTGGGTGAAGGTCCATTTCCGACAGAGTTTGACCCCCAACTTCTCGAGCTTATTCGCGAGAAAGGCAAGGAGTTTGGAGCGACAACCGGCCGTCCTCGGCGTTGTGGTTGGTTTGACGCGGTGCTAGTGGGATATTCTTGCCGGGTGAATGGGATCAATGAGATTGCGGTGACCAAGCTTGATGTCTTGGACAATCTAAAAGAAATTAAAATCTGTGTGGGCTATCGTTATCAAGGAAAGCTTTACCGGAATTTTCCCGCTTCCCTGGCGGTTCAGAAGAGTGGAAAGCCGGTTTATGAGTCTCACCGTGGGTGGCTTCAGGATACATCCGGCATTAAAAAGTACAAGGATCTGCCGGTTGCCGCTAAAAAATATTTGGAGCGCTTGAGTCGTCTGCTGGGGGTTCCCATTACCATTTTATCCGTGGGCTCGCACGAAAACCAAACGTTGTTCATGCCACGGGCCAAACGATAATCAATCGGTCATTCGGGAGGATTTTTGTGGAGAATACGGCGACCAAAAATTCTAAACCAAAGCATATTGCCATCATCATGGATGGTAATGGGCGATGGGCCCAAGAGCACGGGCTTCCGCGCGTCGCAGGACACAAAGCAGGCGTTGAGCGGGTACGTGAAATCGTCCGCGCTTCCACTGATCTTGAAATCCCCATCCTAACCCTTTACGCTTTCAGCCAGGAAAATTGGAAACGTCCCGCCGAGGAAGTGTCTGTACTGATGAAGCTTTTGGATTTTTTTCTGGATGAAGAAGCCAAGGCGCTCAAAGAAGAGGGGGTTCGACTCGGGATTTTGGGCCACCCGGAGGCGCTTCCAGTGTCCACCTACGAAAAACTAAAAGAAGTGGTCGCTTCAACACGTCACAATAACCGCCTGCTTTTAAACATCGCACTTAATTATGGAAGTCGTTCGGAGATTTTGGAGGCTGTCTATAGTTTGGTTTTAAAAGCACGCCAAGACCCCTCTTTTTTGCCGACTCCAGACTCTCTCACAGAGCAGGAATTTTCTAACCGGCTTTACACCCAGGGGTTGCCGGATCCAGATCTCTTGATTCGTACCAGCGGGGAAATGCGTCTGAGCAATTTTCTTCTTTGGCAGCTTTCTTATTCCGAAATTTATATCACCAAGAAATACTGGCCGGATTTTCTTCGTGAAGATTATGTGGCCGCGATCGCGGAATATCAGCGGCGTGAGAGGCGTTTTGGAGATGTACTCGTATGACCCTTGCGCGGCGATTATTTACCAGCACTCTTTTAATCGGTCTGATTGTTTTCACCCTCTTTTATCTAGAAGCGATTTATTTTAATCTTTTGGTGATTGGGATTATCGGGATTGCTTTGTTTGAATTTTTCACGCTGATTCGTAAACAGGGAACGCCTTCGTACCGGTTATTTGGGGTTGCGATTGGACTGATGATTCCGGCGGTGGTGCTCATGGAGCATGGTCTCACCCGTTCAGGAGAAGTGCTATTTTTGGTTCTGGCTTGTCTTTTTCTATTTTTACTTCAATTTTCAAGAAAAGACAATCAAGATGCACTGGTGGGGATTGCGGTGACCCTCTTTGGGATTTTGTACGTCAGCTGGTTTTCAAGTTTTGTGATTAAAATTCATTTTCTTCCGGAGGGAACTTTGTGGGTGGCGTATCTGATTGCGGTCACCAAGGCAGGGGATGTGGGGGCTTATGTTTTTGGCAGTCTTTTTGGCCACCATCTGCTGATGCCTCATATCAGCCCTAAGAAAACGGTGGAAGGTGTATTTGGCGGACTGTTTTTAAGTCTTTTGGCTTCTTGGGCGATCAGTCCTTATTTGCCCCTGCGTTTTGGGGGGTGGCCCATTGTAGGGGTGGGTTTGATCCTGGGGATTGTGGGACAAATCGGGGATTTATCAGAGTCTCTGATGAAGCGTTTTTGCAACGCCAAGGATTCAGGCGCTTTCTTGCCCGGGATGGGTGGGATGCTCGATGTGATCGATAGCATTCTTTTTACGGCCCCTATTTTTTATTTTTATCTCATGATTTTTATTCCCTGATGGCACCCTCTTCTAGCCCTAGAACACTCAATATATTAGGTTCCACAGGCTCCATTGGGCTCAACACGCTTCAAGTAGTGCGTGAACACCCCCAAAGCTACCGGGTCGAGGGGTTGGCGGCAGGATCCAAAACAGAGCTTTTGGAGCAGCAGATTTTAGAGTTTTCTCCCCGAGCCGTGTATTTGGCTGACGAGAAGGCCGCTCTTTTGCTTTCAAAAAAATATTCAGGCTCACTTAAAGTTTTTACCCCGAAGGAAGGCTTAAGAGAGTTTTCAAAGTGTCTTTCATCGGATATTTTAATGGCGGCCACAACAGGCACCGGCGCTCTCTTGCCGGTCATGGATGCTTTGGAAATGGGGAAGCAGGTGGCGCTAGCCAATAAAGAGATTCTGGTCATTGCCGGAGAGCTTATTTTATCAGCTCTTAAATCCAATCCGCGTGCTATTCTGGTGCCCGTGGACAGTGAACACAGTGCTATTTTTCAGTGTTTGCAAGGGGCCAATGCCCAGCATCTTGAAAAAATTATTTTGACCGGTTCTGGTGGACCTTTAAGAGAGGTGGCCGCCGATCAGTTTGCGGCGCTGACAAAAGAAAAGGTAATCAATCACCCCAAGTGGAAAATGGGTCCCAAGATTTCCGTGGACTCTGCAACGCTGATGAACAAGGGGCTTGAAATTATTGAAGCTTCCGCTCTTTTTGGATTGCCGGTGGATCGCATCGAAGTGTTGATTCATCCGGAAGCCGTGATTCACTCCATGGTGGAGTTTTGTGATGGATCTGTTTTAGCACAATTGGGTGTGACGGACATGAAGATGCCGATCCAATACGCCCTGACTTATCCTTCGCGTGCAGGGGTGCCGGCCTCGCGGAGATTGGATTTTGCGGCGCTGCAAAATTTACACTTTTTTTTACCCGATCGGAAAAAGTTCCCCTGTCTTGATCTAGCGTATTCCGCCGCTAAGTCTTCGGGAAGCGCGCCCTGTGTTTTGAGCGCTGCGGATGAAGTGGCTGTGGGAGCTTATCTAGAAGATAAGATTCATTTTGTGCAGATTCCAAGGATTATTGAAAAAGTTCTTTCACTTCATCGGCATATCGAAAAGCCGACGTTGGAAGACATTCACTCGGTTCATGATTGGGCCACAAAGGAGACACTGAAGCTATGCCAAGTCTTTTGATCTTTCTGGGAGTTTTAAGTGCTTTGGTCGTGGTTCATGAGTGGGGTCATTTCATTGTGGCGCGCCTGGTGGGTGTTCGCGTGGAAAAATTCTCAATCGGTTTTGGGCCCGTGATTTTCGGGAAAAAAGTGGGTGACACCGAGTACGTGGTTTCTCTCTTACCTTTAGGGGGTTTTGTAAAAATGGCCGGAGAAACTCCGGATCAGGCTCAGGGAAAATCTTGGGAGTTTGAATCCAAATCCCTATGGCAAAAGTTTGCGATTGTCTTTGCGGGTCCGTTGATGAATGCCCTGATGGCATTTTTACTTTTTTGGCTGATTTTTATTGTGGGACAACCCACGATGACCACGAAGGTGGGGAAGGTGATGCCGGATTCTGCTGCTCAAGCCGCCGGGATTCTCGAGGGAGACCGAATTGTAGGAATTGAAGGAAAACCTGTCCAGCTCTGGGAGGAACTTTTGACGAAGCTTCACAGCAGTCCATCACCGACACTTACCTTATCGATTGATCGTGCCGGGCAAGTATCTCAAGTGATGGTGAAGCCCAAGATACAAGAGACAAGAGATATTTTTGGAAAGCCGGTGCGAGCCGCTTTCCTGGGAATATCACCTTCCTCTGAAATGATTCATGTCAAGAGTGGTATTTTGGAAGCGATGATTTTGGCTTGGGAGAGATTGTGGTTTATGACGGCCACTATTTTCTTGTCTTTGGGGATGATGATTACCGGAGCACTTCCTTTTAAAGAGTCGATGACGGGACCGATTGGTATATTTTTTATGACGCAGAAGGCGGCGGAGATGGGTTGGGTCTATCTGCTTTATTTTACAGGATCCTTGAGTGTCAGCCTCTTTGTTCTCAATCTTTTGCCGATCCCGGTGCTGGATGGGGGGCATGTGCTCTTTATTCTCATTGAAAAGCTGAAAGGCTCTCCCCTGAAGGATTCGGTCAAAGAAAAGATGACGCAAGGGGGCATGGTGGCGCTTTTAGCGCTCATGGGATTTGTGATGCTACAAGATATTCATAGGTTTTCGATTTTGGAAAACATCATGAACTTTTTTATTAAAAAATAAAAGGTGTAAAAGTGATGCAAAACCGTTTTGTTTATTGGACCAAAAGCTTAATCCCCACCCTCAAGGAGACTCCTCAGGAGGCTCTGATCAAGAGCCATCGTCTCATGCTTCGTGCGGGCCTTATCCGTAAGCTTGCCAGTGGGACTTATTCTTATCTGCCTTTGGGGCTACGAGCTCTTCAGAAGGCAGAGGGGATTGTGCGTGAAGAGATGGACCAAGCGGGGGCTTTGGAGATTTTGTTGCCAGCCCTTCATCCGGCGGAGCTTTGGAAAGAGACCGGCCGCTATGAAATCATGGGGGATGACATGCTGCATTTTAAGGACCGGCATGGAAAGCTCAATGTGTTGGGACCTACGCATGAAGAAATCGTGACCGATCTGGCCCGTCGGGAAATTCATTCCTATAAGCAGCTTCCCGTGACGCTTTATCAGATCCAGACCAAGTTTCGGGATGAGATGCGTCCTCGCTCAGGCGTGATCCGCAGTCGTGAATTTATCATGAAGGATGCCTACAGCTTTCATTTGACGGACGAGAGCCTGGATGAGACGTATCAAGCGATGCGAGAAGCGTATAAAAAAATATTTACCCGGGCGGGCCTTGAGTTTTACATTGTGCAAGCAGATCCCGGAGCGATGGGAGGGTCGGGTTCCCAAGAATTTGTTCTTTTTTCAGATGCAGGGGAAGATTGGATGGTTCAATTTGGGGATTCTGAGGTGGTGATGAGTATTGAGATGGCCTCACGCCGCCTTGAGGGCCTCTCGTTTCCAAGCCAAGCGTCTTCAGGGAAACATTCCAAGGTGCATACCCCGGGAAATAGCAGTGTGGAGAGTGTGGCCAAGTTTTTAAATAAAACACCCAAGGACTTGGTGAAGACGATGATTTTTCAAAGACCCGATCAATCCTTTTTTGAGGTGCTTATTCGAGGGGACCATGAGGTTTCTGAGTTTAAGCTCAAAAAAATGGAGCCGGGTTGCTTTCTGGCTTCCCGCGATTCAATCGAGAAATTGGGGATGGCGTTTGGTTTTAGCGGACCTTTCGGAGCTGATCTTAAAACCTATATCGATGAAGATGTGCTCAAGATGAAAGACTTTGTGACGGGAGCCAATGTCCCAGATTACCATCTAATTGATGTAAATCTTGGGGATATTCAAGGGACCCAAAAGCAGATCGGGGATTTTCGCCAAGTGGTGGAGGGGGATGTTTCTGTCGAAGGGCAGCCGTTAAAATTTCGTACTGCCATTGAGCTTGGACACATTTTTAAATTAAACCTTCGTTACTCCAAGCCCATGAAAGCCCATGTGCTGGATGCTGCTGGCAAAGATAATCCTATGATCATGGGCTGTTATGGAATTGGGGTTAATCGGATTTTAGCGGCGGCCATTGAGCAGTGCGCCGATGAGAAGGGTATTGTCTGGCCCAAACATATCAGCCCTTTCCAGGTTCACGTCGTTTTAATCGATCCCAAAGACACCCAGTCCCAAGAAATCATTAAAACTTTATCCGCCTCTCAGGAGCTGGCCGCTCGACAGGTTGACTTTTTGATTGATGATAGGCAAGACTCTGCCGGGGTCAAGTTTAACGACGCCGATCTTCTGGGGATACCTTTGCGCCTGATTTTGGGCCCCAAAAACCTCAAAAATGGAAAGGCAGAGCTTAAGCTTCGCGCCACGGGAGAATCCTTGCTTGTGGACTGCTCGGCCATCAGCTCTGAGATCACCCGGATTCTTGACAGCCTCCGCTAGGCCTGCTAGACTGTAAACCATTAAAGTCATTATTGTTCCCTTTGAGAAGTGGGTGATGAACCCACTTTTTTTATTATGCTGCCATTTGAAATAGAAAAAAATTTGGACGCTTTACGAGCCCTGGTTGAAAAGGGGGGCGTCGAGCTCATTGAGATTGCTTTTCGACGTGTTGGAAATCGGTCAGTTTTGACGATTACCGCCGATAAAGAGGGCGGTATCACGCTCGATGATTGTACTGGTATCAATCGAGAAGTCGGTGATTTTTTGGATCAGATTTATGCCGAGGATGCTCCCGCGGCGGTTGTGGGGGGTGGTTTTGACTTAGAAGTCGTCAGTCCGGGTTTGGATCGACCTCTAAAAACTGCCAAAGATTTTTCGCGAACACTAGGTGAGCGTGTCCGGATGACCTTTAAGAAAGAGGGGGAGTCGGTCGCAACATGGACCGGGAAGGTTCTGGCGGTCACAGCGGATGGGATTGAAATACAGCTTAAAGACGGAGCCAGAAAGACAATCGCGCTGGAAAAAGTAGTCCATGCGCAGAGAGAAATAGAAATCAACAAAGGGAAGACGTTATGAGTTCTGAATTGATCACTGTTTTAGAAAATATCGAACGTGAAAAAGGGATCGGTCGTGCGGTTTTGATCGAGTCCATTGAGTCTGCTTTGGCTTCAGCCGCCAAAAAAGTTCTTCATGACAAGGACAAAGAGGTCCAGGTGAAGATTGATATCGAGACCGGCAAGATCCGGATTTTCTCCGACGGCAAAGAAATCATCTCCAATGAGTTTGGACGTATTGCTGCACAGACTGCCAAGCAAGTCATTTTCCAAAAAATCAGAGAAGCCGAAAGGGACGTCATTTTTAATGAGTTTAATGCCAAGGCAGACTCCATTGTCACTGGGACCGTTTATCGTTTTGAAAAAGGCTCCCTTTTGATTGATTTGGGAAAAACCGAGGCGGTGCTGCCGCGTCGCGAGCTTTCCCCGAGAGATAATTATCGTCAAGGAGACCATATCCGTGCCTTTGTTTTGGAAGTCAGCAAAAATGGAAAAGGTCCTCAGATTCTTCTTTCAAGGACTCATCCCGGTTTTGTGAAGGCGCTTTTTGAGTTGGAAGTGCCTGAGATGATTGATGGGATGGTAGAGATACGATCGGTTTCACGTGAGGCTGGAGATCGGTCCAAAATCGCCGTCTGGTCAAAAAATGAAAAAATTGATAGCGTCGGTTCCTGCGTCGGTATTCGCGGCTCTCGTGTCAAAGGAGTGGTCAAGGAACTTCAGGGAGAAAAGATAGATATTGTTCGTTGGAGCGATGATCCTGAGGAGTTTGTTCGGGCCGCGCTTTCTCCTGCTGAAGTATCTTCAGTCAAAATTCTCAGCCGTGAAGATAAAAAAGTAGAAGTCATTGTTGCCGATGACCAGCTGTCGCTTGCGATCGGTAAAAATGGACAAAATGTGCGTCTAGCTTCAAGGCTAGTCGGCTGGTCGATTGATATTCGCTCCAAAAAAGATATCGTGAAAGAAAAGCTGGAAGGGTTGACAGAGGCTCCTGCCGTCGAGATTTCGGATGAAGCGGGTGTCGAGACGCTTGAAGGTGTGGGCGCTAAAACTGCCGAGGCCTTAAAAGAAGCGGGGTTTGCCACGATTGGGGATCTAAAAAAGGCCTCCAAGGAAGCTCTCTCCGAAGTGAAGGGTGTTGGTCAAAAAACTTTAGATAAAATTCTTTCCATCACACATCCGCAAGACCAGGAAAAATCAGAGAGCGATCAAAGTTAATTATGTCTATCCGAGTCCATGAGCTTGCCAAAGAATTAAAACTGACCTCCAAAGAGATTTTGGACAAGCTTCATGCGCTTAAAGTGGATGCCAAGAGTCATATGAGTGTTTTGACCGAAGACAATGTCAAAGCTCTTAAGAGTTCTATGGTGAAGGCCCCAGCACCTTCGGCAGCCCCTGCGGTTACAAAACCTGTTAAGGTGGAAGCTTCTTCCACGGCCTCTGCCTCGTCGATGATCCAAAATGCGAAGCGAGAGCTTTTGGCTCAAAAAGCTCAAACCAAGGCCTCGGCTGCACACACGGTGGAAGTCAAAAAATCAGCTCCGGTAGCCCCCGTTACCTCGGTTACTTTTCAACCCAAGCCAAAAGCAGGGGTGCCGTCAGAGTTTAAAAAACCTTCGCCTCCTCCACAACCGGTCTCGTCGGTTGCCCGTCCGGTGACTCCGCCAGTTGTTTCAAGGCCCGTGGTAGTCGCCGAACCTAAGATCAAAAAAATTGAGCTTGGAGTTTCAATTTTGGTGAAGGATTTGGCGGCGAAGTTGGGTCTTAGTGCTAGCGATGTTATTTCTCGTTTGATTAAGCTGAAGGTATTTGCCTCCATCAATCAGGCGGTCAATTTTGAAATTGCTTCCAAGGTGGCTGTCGATTGCGGTTATGAGGTCGATAAGGCAAAAATTCAAAGCGAGACAGATACCACCACTCAAGCGCGTGTTCAAGCTTCTCAGGTAGTCAAAGACGGCTCCAAGCAGACTTCTCGCGCCCCTATTGTGACTTTTATGGGTCATGTGGATCACGGCAAAACCTCGCTTTTGGACGCGATCCGAAAGACTCGGGTGGCGGCTGGTGAAGCCGGTGGAATTACCCAACACATTGGAGCCTACTCCGTACAAATTCCAGGCAAGGGCTCTGTTACTTTTCTGGATACGCCGGGCCATGAGGCTTTTACCGCTATGCGTGCTCGTGGGGCTCGTGCCACCGACGTGGTGGTGCTTGTCGTCGCTGCTGATGACGGGGTGATGCCTCAAACGATTGAAGCTATCGATCACGCGAAAGCGGCTGGTGTGCCTATTGTGGTTGCGATCAACAAAATTGATTTGCCTGCGGCTAATCCAGACCGGGTTAAAAAAGCTTTGATGGAACACAACCTCATGACCGAGGATTGGGGTGGGAAAACAATCATGGTGGGTGTTTCGGCTAAGACCGGAAAAGGAATTGATGAGTTGCTTGAAATGTTGGCGCTTGAGTCTGAGCTTCTAGAGCTTAAGGCTGACGCAACAGCCCAAGCTTCGGGAGTGGTGGTGGAGGCGGAGCTTTCCAAGGGAAGCGGTGTGTTGGCCACGGTTCTTGTGCAGGATGGAACGCTTCGTGTCGGGGACACCGTGATTGTGGGGGATCGCAGTTATGCCAAGGTTCGTGCGATGATCAATGATGTAGGTCAGAGAGTCAAAGAAGCTCTTCCTTCGATGCCGGTGGCGGTGTTGGGTTTATCGGAGGTACCTAAGGCCGGAGATCGTTTTTACGTGGTTCGCGATGAGAAAAAAGCCCGAGAGATTATTGAGGAAAAAGAAAAGCAGCTTCGTGAGAGCGGAGCTCCCAGCGCATTTCACGTGACGCTTGAGCATTTGCTTGAGGATATCAAGTCCGGAAAAGTGGAAGAGCTTAAGCTGATCATCAAGTCGGATGTGCAGGGGTCTGTGGAGGCTTTGCGCTCGACTCTAGCTAAAATTCCCGCCAAGAATGCCCGGCTCAACGTGATTCACACTGGAGTTGGCGATGTTTCTGAGTCGGACGTGATGCTGGCGGCAGCTTCCAATGCTGTCGTGATTGCTTTTCATGCGGGGATTTCAGGGCCTGCCAAAGAAATCGC
>CAZCDB010000008.1:0-34585 GCA_964497635.1 uncultured Planctomycetia bacterium
TTTGGCGGAGCCTAATCTTGAGGGGCAGCTCCAAGAGCTGAAGCAAGTGGTTCAGGAACTGCGTCAGACGGTGGAGCGCCAACAAGAAGAGATTAATACCTTAAAAGGTTCTGCGCCTAGGCCTGCTCAGCCCCGAGCGATGGCTGCCTCTGGCAAGTGGAATCCAGACATTGGTGTGATTGCGGACACACTTTTAAACCTGGACAGCCCCAAAGAAGATACCGGCTCGGATCGTATTCGCGTGCGAGAGCTGGAACTCATTCTTGGAAGTTATGTGGATCCATATTCAAGAATGGATGCTAGTGTCGCTTTCTCTGATCTGGATGAGGTGGAGCTCTCAGAGGCTTACCTGACAAGGTTTGGTTTGCCTTGGGAGACGACGGCGCGCATTGGACGCTTTAAACCAAAATTTGGAAAGGCTCCGATGTATCACCGGGATGCCCTAGATACGGCAGACGAGCCGCTTTCAGTTCAGCGCTATTTTGGTGAAGAAGGCCTCAATAAAACAGGGGTGGATTTGACCAAGCCTCTGGACCTTCCATTGGATTCGAGTCATGAAATTGTTTTTGGCGTTTTAGAGGGCGGTGTCGGGGAAGAGGGGAACGCTTTGGGAACAACGCGGCGCAGACCCACGCTCTATTCGCACCTAAAGAATTTTTGGGATCTCTCGGATGTTACCACTTATGAGCTAGGCTTCTCTCATCTAGTTGGCTCCAAGGATGAAGACGCCGCTTTTGAAGCCAATATTTTTGGGGTGGATTCTACATTCATTTATTTGGCCGGACCGGATCAGCGGATCAAATGGCAAAGCGAGGTTTTTGTCGTCGATCATGATGAGGTGTTGGAAGGCTCAGACAACACACTTCTTGGAGCTTACAGTTTGCTGGATTATCGCTTGAACAAACAATGGTCTGTGGGCGCTCGCATCGATTATGCAGAGATTATTGATAATCCGCTATCCAATCCCGACGATGCCGATGACGGCTACACAGGCTACGTGACTTTTTATCAGACAGATTTTGCGCGTTGGCGGCTTCAGTTCAATCACTGGCAATTAGCCAGCGGCGAAGACGATAATCAGGTCCTGATTCAAGGCATTTTTGCAATCGGCGATCACAAACATAAACTCACGTAAGGAATCCCATGAATAAAATTTTATTTGTTTTATTGGCACTGTTTTCATTGAGTGGTGCTGCGGCTGCCCACTCCGAGCATGATGAACATCAGCATTACCACGAGGGGGTGGTTAAAGCGGTTGAAGGGCGTAAGCCAAAAATTGTGGCGACGACCTCGACTTTTGCCAGCCTCGTCAAAGAAATCGGCAAAGACCATGTGGAGGTGAAGTTCATTTCTTTGCCAAAATTTAACACACATTATTTTACGCCGAAGTTTAGCGATGTGCGTAATGTCCAAAAAGCGGATCTCTTTGTCCAAGCAGGTCTTGATCATGAAATCTGGACACAAGCCATTCTAGAGGCCTCTGGCAAACTCGACTTGTTTCCCGGGGCTTCGCAAAACGTGGCGATGTCTGAAGGACTGACTCTACTCGATGTGCCGGAAAATCAGCTCTCTCGTTCCGAAGGTGATGTGCATATTTTTGGGAATCCGCATATTTGGATGAGTCCTGAAAATGCGCGGATCATGGCGGGGACCTTGATCAAAAAGCTAAAAGAGCTCGATCCGGTGCATGCCAAGGAATACGAAGCCAATGGAGCGGATTTTATCGCACGCCTGAATCAAAAAATCCAAGTGTGGAAAACGAAAGCGGAATCTATCCGAGGTAAGGAAGTAATTTCTTATCATAAAGATATCGCTTATTTTGCCCAGTTTTTAGGATTTAAGGCGCTCCGGTTTTTTGAGCCTAAGCCGGGGATACCGCCGACCCCGAAGGATTTGATTTCTCTGGAAAAATACATGAAAGAAAATAAAATCAAGGCGATGATTCAGCCGATTTATTATTCGAAGGACTCCACCGAAGCCCTGGCCAAGCGCGCCGGAGCCAAAGTATATATTATTTGTCAAAATGCCGGTGAAGTCCACGGCACAGAGGACTATATCAGCTTGTTTGAATACAACGTCAACACAATCAGCGAGGCTTTGAAATAAATGGCGGAATTCTTTCAATTTATGTTGTATCCGTTTTTGGCGTGTTTAGTGCTGACAGGGATTCATACTTATCTGGGACAGCATGTGATTGAGCGGCAGGTCATCTTTGTTGATCTTTCGCTAGCGCAGATCGCAGCCCTTGGGGCCAGTATCGCGCTGGTGATGGGGCATGAGCTCAATACGCCTCTGTCTTACTGGCTTTCGCTGGCATTTACCGTGGTTGGGGCTGTTGTTTTTGCTTTTAGCCGTTTCAAAAAAGGGCTGATTCCCCAAGAAGCGGTGATTGGAGCGACTTATGCGGTGTCGGCGGCACTGCTGATTCTTGTTCTCAGCTTGGCTCAAGAAGGGGATGAACATATCCGAGAGGCGCTTATTGGAAAACTTCTTTTAGTCTCCGATTGGGAAGTTTTTAAAATGTTCCTGATTTATGCGGTTATTGGTATTTTTCATTTTGTGTTTCGGAAAAAATTCTTTTTGATCTCCAAGGATCACGACGAAGCCGCAAAGACGATAAATGTTCGTCTCTGGGATTTTCTGTTTTATGTGTCTTTTGGGATTGTGGTGACAAGTTCGGTAAAGATTGCAGGTGTACTTTTAGTTTTCTCTTATCTTGTGATTCCGGCTGCCTGCTCGTTTCTCTTTGGCAGTACTACGAAAAGTCGGCTGATTATCGGCTGGTTGATCGGGCTTATCGCAAGCGTTCTGGGGATTCTTAGCTCCTATTTTTTTGATCTTCCCACAGCCCCGACAATCATTTGTGTTCTGGGAGTCATTTTGTACGGCTCCATTTTTATTAAAAATAGAAAATGAAAGTAGATAAACGTAATCGCGCTAGTGGAGGACGTCTTGAGGATGTCTCCGGTGCGCTTTTGGTCCGCCGGTTTTCGGTCAGACAGCCTGAGATATATCGGGTGATCGAGAGGGTTTCGACACAAAAGTTGACTTTGCTTAGTCAAGAGGCGCTTTGCGAGTTGGCACAGGCGGTGATGGATCTTGAATACGATGGCATTGATGGCGATATTCTTCAAGCTGGTTGCGGTCTTGGGGGCGAGGCGATTGTGATTGCTCATGCCAAGCGCCGTAACCGACCTTTGATGATTCATGATCCGTTTAATGCTGGGCCGGATGCCAAGACGCGCTTACACCACGAGCTCACAGCTCATAACGCTGATGAACGCTTCCAGGTACAAATCCTCCCAGGTCCTTACCAAGAGACGCTTGCAAAACAGGGGGCGCTTGCGCTTGCCTGTCTAGATACTCGAGAATACAACACCCTACTTTTTTTACTCGAGTCTTTGGCGCCGCGACTTATGCCGAGCGGTCAACTCATTATTACTGGCCACAAAAACCGAGAAGGCTGTCAAAAAGCCGTGGAGGAGTATTTCCTCGGCAAAACAGGTTTCCGGTTTGTCCGCAAAAGCCGATTGCATGTGGTTAAAGGATGATTCTCCCCGTAGATATTTTTTTTGCTTGTAAACAAACGTTCGTTCGTTTATAGTAGGGGGTAGGAGAAATAAGACGATGCCAAGACCCCCGATCGATATTACGAATGCGGTGACCAAGATAAGAGAGTTTTTTCGTTCTCATCATCGTGCGCCTAGCTTTGAAGAGGTGAGAGATCTTTTTAGTTACCGTTCCAAAGCTTCAGCACATTTTTTGGTTCAGCAGCTGATTGAGAAAAATTTTCTCCATAAGGATTCGAAGGGGCGGATTCTCTGGGATCAGCTCATGGGAGTCAAGGTTTTGGGGAGCGTGCAGGCGGGAGTACCCAGTGTCGAGGAAGAGGTTCACACAGATACGCTGAATCTTGATGAGCTTCTCGTGAGAGATCATGGGCAGACTTTTCTTTTGAAGGTGAGCGGAGACTCCATGATTGATGCGGGGATTCATGAGGGGGATTTTGTGCTGGTCGAAAGAGGCCGCGAGCCCAAAAATCACGATATTATTATCGCACAGGTGGACGATGAGTGGACACTAAAATTTTACGAAAAAGAAGGGTCGCGTGTACGGCTTGTTCCAGCCAATAAAAAATACGCACCTATCATTCCAACAACAGAGCTAAAAACAGGAGGCGTCATTGTCGCAGTCATTCGTAAATACCGATAGTTTTCCCATCGCATGGGATCTGCAAGGTCCACAGATAGAAAAATGGGTCTGGCCTAAGCTCGCCTTTCGGGTTTACTGGGCCCAAAAATGCATCCACTTTTTGCGCTGTCCGGAGTCTGGACAAGGGGTGGTTTATCGGATAGCGAGGGTGGGGGTTATCTTTTTATTTCAAGTCCGATTGATAACTCTAAAAGATACGTTTTTTTCAGCAGAGAATTAGTAATCTCGACGCGGGGCGAAGTTTTGGGTTGAGCCTGTTTGTGCCTGATCCGCTTGTTTTTCCACTGAGTTTATTTTGGTGATTTGAGGTTCTTTTTTGGGCATCCAAAAAGTGCCAAGTTCGATGATTCCCGCGCCGGTTTTATGGAGCGCTTTTCCTGTGCCGGTAGTTGCACCGGCAATAAATCCTGTCAATTTTTCAGCGGTATTTTTAGCTTTCCCTTCATGAGTGGCGACACTATCAAATATTTCAACCCATCCGGTCGAAGCATTACGGGCGCCATTTTGGACATTTTTAACTTGTTCCTTGCCATTATCAGTTCCGCCGATCTGGCTAAAAACAGGGGCGCTGGTCATGCAGAGGATTCCCGCCATGATAATTAATTTACTTAGACGCATTTTCTGACTCCCAGTTCATATTGATTATTTTCCTAAATTGTAGCATAGGTTTCTGACAAACCAAGTTTATTGAGTACCCAAAAGTAATAACTAAATTTTGATTCTTGTGCTCTAATAGGATGAGAAAGTTAACTAAAACTTAAACATGGAGGATCCTGTGAAGCAATTATTTAGACTTGTATTGGCACTTTTTGTGGCAGTTCCTTTTTTTGGTAGTTTTGTTGGGACTTCTTACGCGGAACATCCAACAGCTTCTTCGGAGCACCCGGCAGCTTCTTCGGACCAACCGGTAGTGGAAACAGATGAAGTTCAGGGTGAAGAAGTTGACGGTGCAGAAGAAGACGTAGATGCCAAGAAGGTGAAAGCGGCAAAGAAGACTTCGGGATCCGAACATCCTTCAAGCGGTCATTCAGAGCATCCCACCTCTTAAATTAGGTTATAAATGTCCATGAGACGACTTTCGGTTTTGGTCTTGGCAGTTTTTATCTGCACTATACATGTAGGGGCTGATACCCAACCGAAAGTCGATCTTGTGCGTAATGCGGTAACAGCAGAAATAAAAGCCGGGATTGAAAAGCATATCGAGAACGAGGCCTCGCGCGGAGGGGGATACTTCCAGTTTTCCTCTGGGGGCAAAGAATATCACTTCAAGCTCGTCCGGGTTCATACGGAGTATCTTTCCAGGCTTGGACCGGAACGGCACTTTGCCTGCGTCGATTTGGTAGACGAGGCAGGGGATGTTTATGATACTGACTTTTTCCTCTCGGGTAAACCCGATGCCATGATCGTTACTGAGACGACTCTCCATAAACTAAACGGCATTCCTTATTACACATGGGAGCAGGTCAAGAAGGGCCAGTGGGAACGGGTTCCTATCAAAGGTGCCGCGCCCGAGCTTTTGGGGGTGGTCAAGGGTCAAGATCAATTTGATTTTTTATACCGGGCGAAGATTCCGGACATTGTGGGAGATGCTCGCCTATGGGTTCCTCTACCAGAAACGGATCCGTTCCAAGAGGTTGAGCTTAAAGATGTCCACTCCCCCAAGAGCTATCGTATCCTCGGAGAAAACCAGTACGGCAATAAAGTCCTCTATTTTGAACTTGGCCCGGAGGACTCCGGAAAGAACGTGGATATTCGCTATCGCGTGCGTCGAGCGGAGAAAGCGGCCTATCCTGATACTGCCCCTGAATTTGAAAAACACCTGAAGGCGGATAATTTGGTCCCGCTGAATACTGAATTTAAACGTATCGCCAGTGAAACAGTGGCTGGCAAGAAGGGTGATTTGGTTCGTGCTCGAGCGCTTTACGATCATGTCATCGATCAGATGCGATACATGAAACACGGAACCGGCTGGGGAAAAGGGGATGCGGTGTACGCGTGTAATATTCGCACAGGAAACTGCACTGATTTTCACGCTTATTTTATTGCCTTGGCTCGATCTGTTGGGATTCCCGCACGTTTTGGGATAGGCGCTGCGATCCCGTCTGAGCGTGATGATGGAGGGATTGACGGTTATCACTGCTGGGTGGAGTTCTATGCCGAGGGCAAGTGGTGGCCTGTTGATATTTCCGAGGCGGACAAATATTCAAGCCTGTCCACCTACTATTTTGGTCATCATCCAGCCAATCGATTTGAGTTCAGCCGTGGTCGGGATCTAGTTTTTACACCCGGTCCGGAGGAGGGTCCGATCAATTTTCTCGCTTACCCAGTTCTTGAGATTTCAGGAAAACAGGTTAAGATGAAAACTGAGTTTTTTTTCGAACGACACCTCAATCGATAATATTCTTCCGTTTGACCTTCTCTGATTTGTTGTGGATAATGAAGCCCTTATGCTAAAGCTCAAAAGTCCCGCAGATTTTATAGGAAAGCAAGGTCCCGGTGTCATCAGTTTTGGCTCCGGCCAGCCAGATTTACCACCTCCCGCTGAAGCTTTTGCCGGGATCAATACGCATCGGGATTTGCGCTACGGTCTGATCCAGGGGGAGCTAAAACTCCGCGAAGCACTCTCGCACGAGTACCAAGGATCAACCGCTGAAAATTTTGTAATTACCAATGGCGCTTCCGAGGCGCTGGATCTTGTTTTTCGCGCATGGGGGAAGGGCAAGGTTTTATTGCCACGGCCTTATTACTACTCTTACTTGCCAATTATTCAAATGGCCGGCATGACTCCCGTATTTACAGATCTTGTGGACGGGCGCATTGATATCCAAGATTTTAAGAAAAAAATTAAGGGTTGTCGTGCGGTGCTCATAAACTCTCCTTCCAATCCTACAGGCCGTGTCGAGTCCATTGAGACTTTAAAAGAGATTGAGAAGATCACCAAAAAGCTTGGCGTTTATATTGTCTCCGATGAAGTTTATAAGGATCTCATTTACGAGCGCGAGAATTATCATCTTAAAGGCAATCACGTCATCACCATCAATTCTTTTTCAAAAACGTACTGCATGTGTGGCGTGCGCGTCGGCTATCTTTGGACCGCAGATAAAAAGATTGTGGAAAACGTCTGTGAAATGAAAACTCACACTTCAATGAATACCAATCTGGTGGGCCAGGACATGGCACTTTCGACCATGAGTGCTCCCAAAGAGTATATCGAGCATCAGACCCAGATCTGGCGAGAGCGCCGTGATTTTATTTACAAAGGACTTCAAGACCTCGGATTTGATCTGTGGAAGCCGGAGGGGGCTTTTTATGTACTTCCCAAGTGCAAGAATGCTCGCAAATTTTTAACCCTTCTTTACCAAGAATACAAAGTGATCACATACCTGGGGGAGTGGTTTGGCGCTCCTGACAGGATTCGCTTAAGCTACGCGCTGGATGTGAAGCAGATCGAAGAAGGTCTTGACCGCATCCGGCAAGCGATGAAGAAAATACGAGTGATTTGATCGTCCAAAAGCATCTCCAAGACATTCTTTCTCTTTCGATAGGATATTTACCACCTCATCAGGCGGTGGTGGTTTATGACCGGCAGTCTCCACTATCCATGACACTCACAGAAGCCTACAAACAATGTCTTCCAAAGGCTTGCTTCATCGATTTTGCTTCGACAGCCCCTGATAAAATTTTATCCGTTTTAAAATCTTTAAACCCCTCAGACTTAGTGGTTCTCATTCAATCAACCAGTTTTCGCTTGGAAGCTTTTCGACTACGGGTGGAGCTTTTTAACCGTTCTTTAAAAGTGATTGAGCATCCCCATCTATCAGGAATGCGAGGAATAGAAATTGATTATTATTTAGACTCTCTGGCCTATGATGCGGATTATTACCGGGGTGTCGGAAAATTTCTAAAAGAAAGTATAGACGCTGCAAAAATAGGAAAAGTTCATAGCGGAGGGGAAGAGCTTGTTTTTTCTTCTGGTTTTGAGCCCGCGAAGCTAAATACTGGAGATTATACTCAGATGAAAAATGTCGGCGGCCAATTTCCTATTGGGGAGGTTTTTACCGAGGCACGAGATCTTGAGGCAGTCAATGGGCGGGTGCGTCTCTTTGCTTTTGGTGATACAGCTTTTCAGCTAAATAAACCACCCAAGCCCATTACTTTGGTCATTTCTCGGGGGAGAGTTATTGATGTGATCGACGCGACTCCAGAGTTTGAAAAAGTTCTGAGTAATATCCGAGCCGATGAAGGAGAGGTCTGGGTGCGAGAGCTTGGATTTGGCATGAACCGTGCTTTTTCTCAAGCTCGCACCGTCAGCGATATCGGCACGTATGAGCGTATGTGCGGAGTTCATTTATCCCTTGGAGCAAAGCATACAATTTTTAAAAAGCCCCAATTTACTCGTAAACAAGTCAAACATCACGTGGATGTTTTTGTCATGACCGACTCTGTGACGCTGGATGGAGCCGTGGTGTATCAAAATGAAGCTTGGCAACTTCCTTTAAAAACTTTAGGAAGCCAAAATTCTTGAGATAAAAAAGGGATAGCCCAAAAGAATCAAGAGAATCGCCAGCGTGATGAGGATGGCCCCGGATTTGATCATGTCTTTTACGGAGATAACGTTTAGAGAATAGGCGAGCGCGTTGGAAGGCGTTGAAATCGGAAGCAGCATATCAAAAGAGCAGGACAGAGCCACGATGACACCCAAGAGGAGTTTGTTTTCTCCCGGAAGACTCATGGCAATCGGAAGCAGAAGATTGGCCGTTGCTGTGTTGCTAATAAAGATTGAGAGGGTGACCGTCAGAAGGCAGAGGGTTGCCACCAACCAAAAGCCATCTTGAGAAAATAAGGGCAGGGTGACCACCCATTATCCCAAACCGCTGACTTCCATGGCTTTCCCCAGGGCCAAGCCTCCCCACATCAAGATCAAAATATCCCACTGAAGATGATTGATATCCTCGCGATTTAAAAATCCAAACAGGGCAAATACCCCCACAGATAAGAGCGCAACGATGGATTCAGGAATCTGATGCCATCCAGCCGTAAGCCATAATCCAATCGTAAGCATCGCGATCGCGACAGCTCCCTTGGCTCGTCCGCTGATCGGGTTTTTTTCAACCGGCAGAGGAAGAATAAGTCTTTTATTTTTTGGAGGAAACATCCGGTAGAGAACAATACTCGCCACCCAAAGAAGAATCAGCGCTAAGGGAATAGCCATCATCATCCAGGATAAAAAATGAATTTTAATCCCTTCTTGAGCCAGAATCCCTATCGCAATTGCATTGGGAGGTGTGCCTACCGGTGTTCCAATCCCCCCAATGTTCGCGGCAAAAGGAATCGATAAAACTAGAGCTTTTTTAAAAGGGTCTTCGGGGCCCAGGCAAGCTAGCATTGGCCCTATCACTGCCAGCATGAGTGCCGTTGAAGCTGTATGCGACATCCACAGAGACAGAAAGCCTGTCACCAAAATAAATCCCAGAAGAATAAAATAAGGTTTTTCTCCAAAAAACTTTAAAAAATAAGTGACCATCGCATGGTCGACTTTATATTTTTGGAGAACCCTAGCCAAAACAAAACCACCCAGAAAAAGAAAAATAACCGGATTGGAAAGAGGCAGCAAAAAAAGCTGATAACCGCTTTCATCCATCCCGAGAATCCCGCCGGGTTTTGTCAGAGAAAAAACAAGACATAAAATTACCCAGAGGGAGGTGGCAAAAAGTGGAATAATTTCAAGAGACCAAAACACCGCTGCCAAAATAAAGACGCCTGCTGTTCTTCTGCCGGCCTCCGGACAACTCTCCGGTAAAATAAAGTAAGTCCAGATTGCCAGACAGCCTGCAAGCAAGGCCAGCAGGATTTTCTTATTCATCGGGATTAAGGTGTGGCTACCTGCGCTGGATGACTCGGTGCATGAACCCATCGATTGTAGAGATAGGGCACTACCAGCGTCGCCAGAATGAGCCCTAAGATGATGATCAGAGTGAATTTTTTTGTTTTTTTCATAGAAGCCCTCTTCGGAGTAGTTTATTGATAGATACTAGTATCATTGTACCATAGATGTTTTTTAGGACTATTTAATATTAATAGTTAATTTTGTATAAATTTGTATAGTATTAGGGTATTGAAGTGTACACCCTACTCATGTAGATTTGCGGTATAAGAAACATTGAGAGTTTTCCTGCTAAATCATTTTTGCAGGTATTTTTTATCTCCAATATGGACAATGTTTTAAAAACAGTCCAAAGAAGTAGTCGATTTTTATCGACAGAGTGATAGAATAGTTGTCATGGAGATTTCTATGAAATTATCAGGATCTGGACCAGCGAAGGCTATATTTTCACGCCAAGATGGGTTTGTTCTTGTCACGGTAACCCTTCTAGGCTCTATTCTATTTGCCGGAGCAGTTTCTTACATGAGTACGATTTCAAATCAAACTCATATCACCAGAGCCTCCAACAATCAATTAAGCGCTCAGTCGATCGCGGAAGCCGGGATTGAAGAGGCGGCGTGGGAGCTAGCTTACAACAATGCGAGTTTCTCATCTTCTGATGGGTGGGCAATCTCAGGGTCCGATAAAATTAAGACGGTTAGCTCTTTTACCGATGCGGATGGAAACGAGGTAGGAAGCTATACGACGACAGTCACCGACTGGGCTAGTAATACTCCCTTGATTAGTGTGGTGGGAACCGCTTCGGCGGGTGGGGCTTCTAACACAGTCACCATCAAAGCTTCTATGTCTCCACGCTCTGCCTATACCAGTGCGGCGACAACGCATGAAGCCATCGTTCTTAGCGATAATGTCATGGTGGATAGCTATAGTTCGGATTCTGGTGCTTACGGGGGAGACAACATTACAGACAATGCCGGTTTGAATACCAATTCAACAGCCAGTGGAGCTATCACTCTTTCGGACCATGTGGAGGTCAATGGCAATGCCGGGGTTGGTTCCGGAGGGACGATCGATATTCTGGATTCAGCCACTTTATCAGGGACGACCTCAGCTGGTGTGATTAACACATTGGTTAGCAATACCGTACCCTCTGCATTATCTTCTCTTGTGTCCTTGGGTAGCTTGGTTTTAGGCGGAAACTCGTCTCAAACAATTACGACTGGGAATTATAAATACACGGATATCACTACCTCCGATAACGCCACTGTGACAATTAGTGGCAATGTTTCTTTGTATCTGACAGGGACCACC
Source organism: uncultured Planctomycetia bacterium (assembly GCA_964497635.1). Taxonomy (GTDB): domain Bacteria; phylum Omnitrophota; class Gorgyraeia; order 2-02-FULL-51-18; family 2-02-FULL-51-18; genus CAMDWQ01. Next base: position 11,408 of record CAZCDB010000008.1, read on the forward strand.
TCTTTAAGTAGCACTGGAAATTCTGGTATCAATATTAACTCAGGGTCTTCTCTGACAGTGTATGTGGATGGGAGTGTTGCCTTGTCGGCCAGTGGATTTGCCAATGACAATGGATCTGCCAACCCTGGATCTTTTCAGCTTCATGGGACCCCTTCCGCGACGTCGGTAGCCATTAGCGGCAATGGAGACATCAGCGGGATTATTAATACCCCTCAAGCGGATGTCAGTATTTCAGGAAATAATGATTTTTATGGATCCATAATTGCTAATTCCTTGACCGCCAGTGGTAACGCCAATATTCATTACGATGAAGCTCTTCCTTTAAGTGGGCCTAGCCCCATTTACAAACTGCTTTGGACGAGGCGCACATCCTAAAAAAGTTCCATTTTCGCCGCTTATTTTTCATCGTGGTGGTAGCATCAACTTTGGCCTACACAGCGATTGCTTCCCAGCTTTATTTTAATCAAGCCGCCTATGTTTACCACCCCGAGAAAGAGTGGACAACAACACCTAAGTCGATTGGGATTGATTACGAGGAGGTTTTATTTAGCTCGACCGATGGGACTCGTCTATCAGGGTGGTTTGTACCTGCTAAAGAGTCTCAAGCGACGATTCTTTTTTGTCATGGAAATACAGGCAATATTTCCAATGAATTGCCACCCCTTAAGATGTATCACACCCTTGGTTTTTCTATGTTTTTTTTCGATTATCGTGGTTTTGGGCACAGCGAAGGGGTTCCTTCTGAAAAAGGAATTGAACGTGACGCCGAAGCAGCGATGCAGTATCTTCTAAAGGTCAAAAAAATACCCTTAAAGCAGATCATCATTCTCGGCAGATCTTTTGGGGGTTCGGTGGCTGCGCCGTTGGCTGTTCGGTATCCGGCCAAGGCGCTGATGCTGGAGGCGACATTTACTTCCTTAAAAGATATGGGAGAAAAAAGGTATCCTATTTTTCCTGTGGACCTCCTGCTCCGAGAGCGCTATGACTCAATTCATAAAATAGCAAAAATTAGCTCCCCAGTGTTGGTTGTTCATAGTCGCAACGATGAAGTGATACCTTTTGAACAAGGACAAAGGCTTTACGCGATGGCCCCGGAGCCCAAAATGTTTCTTGAGATCAGCGGTCCTCATGATAATCGAAACGATCTTGTTTCTCAGGCAACTTATCGCCAAGGGATACAAGAATTTTTAACCTGGCTTGAAAAAAGATAAATCCCCTTAATTTTTTTAAACGTCTATAATGCCCCCATGACAAACGAAACCAACTCTCCCACATTTTACGGCCTGGGTATTGCTCCAATCATTCTTGAGACTTTGGAGCGGATGAAGTTCAAAACCCCAACACCCATTCAACACTCGGCCATCCCGGTGGCGATTGAGGGCAAAGACATGCTAGGTATTGCCCAGACGGGCACAGGAAAGACTCTTGCCTTCGGAATTCCCATGGTTCAACGTCTGGCACAGTATCCGACAGGAAAAGCCGTGGTGCTTGTTCCCACTCGTGAGTTGGCTTTGCAGGTGGATGAGACGCTGCGTAAAATCGGGACCCCTTTCAATCTAAAAACAGTGATTTTAATCGGTGGGATGAATATGGGCGCGCAGATCCAGGGTTTAAGAAAGCCCAACACGCGGATTTTGATTGCGACCCCGGGGAGACTTCTAGACCACTTAGAACAGAGAACGGTTCATTTGAATGATGTCAAAATTGCGGTTTTGGATGAGGCGGACCGAATGCTAGACATGGGTTTTGCTCCTCAGATTGAGCGGATCATGCGCTATATTCCTAAAGAGCGGCAGACACTTCTTTTTTCTGCCACAATGCCTCAGGAGATCTTAAGCATTGCCACTCATTACATGAAGCTTCCCATTCGCATCGAGATGGCTCGCTCAGGCACCGCCGCCGAAAAGATTGTCCAAGAAATTTTTATTATCCGGCAAGAAGCCAAAAGAAATCTTTTAACCAAGCTGCTTCAGCAGTATCAAGGCAGTGTCCTTATTTTTGCCAGAACCAAAATTGGTGCCCGTAAAATCACGCGGGGACTAAGAGATATGAATTTTACAGCGGCTGAGATTCATTCGGACCGTACCTTGGGACAAAGACGCGAAGCCCTAGAGGGATTCAAGCTTGGGCGTTACCGGATTCTTGTAGCCACCGATATTGCTTCCCGAGGCATTGATGTCAAAGGAATTGAGCTTGTCATCAACTACGACCTTCCAGACGATAGTGAAAATTATATCCACCGAATTGGCCGCACAGGCCGCGCGGGTCGCGAAGGACGCGCTATCACGATTGCTACTCCCGATCAGGGAAGTGAAGTGGCCAGCATTGAAAGACTGATGAGAATTAAGCTCCCGATTGTGACTCACCCTGAGTTTTCGGCGGAGAGCTTTGCTAAATTTGGTCCCGGATCTTCCGGGATGGCCCAACGGCGCCCTCAGGCCGGATTTAGGCAGCGCTTTCGTAGCACCGCCCGTCGCACTCGCTAATACTCTAGTTAGCTTATAACCCCTCAATCTATTTTTTAAGAGCCCTTGTATTTTTGGATTTTTTATGGTAAGTTTTGATAACTAATAGTTATTTATGATAAATAGTTAAAGGATAAATATGCCCCAGCTCGATGTTCTCTTTAAAAAAATGTCAGACGAAGGCGCTTCCGATTTGCATATGTCTTCCAAGGTAAGGCCAATGCTTCGTGTCAGCGGAAGCATGGTGGTGGTCGAGGGGACAGAAGAGACGACCCCTGAAAAGATGGAAGAGTATCTTAAAGAAATCACTCCGGAGATGAACTGGGTCGAGGTTCAAGAAAAGTGGGATACCGATTTTGCTTATGCCTTGGCTGGGGTGGGTCGCTTCCGTGTGAATCTTTTTAGAGACCATAAGGGGTTTGGTATGGTTTGCCGTATCATCAAAGACAAGGTGATGACGGTGGATGAGCTCGGGATTCCAAAATCTGTGCTCAATTTTTGTTATTTGACCAAGGGTTTAGTGGTCGTGACGGGGCCCACCGGGTCTGGTAAATCGACGACTTTGGCTGCTATGATTGACTATATCAATCGTCATCGTACAGATCACATTATCACGATTGAAGACCCAATCGAGTTTGTCCATCCCAATATCAAGTGTTTGATTAATCAGCGTGAAGTCCGAAAGCACACGATGGGTTTTAAGAACGCACTACGTGCCGCTTTGCGTGAAGATCCTGATATTGTGTTGGTGGGTGAAATGAGAGACTTGGAGACGGTAGAAATTGCTCTAGAAACCGCGGAAACAGGTCACTTAGTTTTTGGAACGCTCCACACCAATACGGCTCCCTCAACCGTCGATCGTATCATTGACCAGTTTCCCTCAGGGCGCCAATCTCAGATTCGTACCATGTTGGCAGGCTCTCTAAAAGGCGTCATTGCCCAGACCTTGTGTAAGAAAAAGACCAAGGGTCGTGTGGCTGCTTTGGAGATTTTGGTCACCAATTTTGCTATTGCCTCCAATATCCGTGAAGGGAAGACCCATCAGATTCAGTCCGCCATGCAGGTGGGAAGTAAGCTTGGGATGCGGCTTTTAAATGACTCTTTGAGTGATTTGGTTAAAAACGATGTGATAGACCCCATGGAGTCTTACATGGTGGCGGTGGATAAAGCCGATATGCTACGTAAATTTGAGGCACTTGGCATCAAATTTGACGCTAGCTCCCTTGTTGATAGCCACGGATAGTTTAAATTATATATTCTATTAACATTTATGAAATTATTTGTTAAAAATTAATAATCACAAAAGTTATTAAATTTTATTATAATGGGATTTTTGCTCCACTTAATATTAATTTTCAAATATTAAATGGGATTTCATATTAAATAATTGCTATTTTATTGATTAAATGATCCATTTGAGTGAATTAAATTATATTAAATATTGATTAACACCAGTATTGTAATTGAAATTTGGTCCCATGGGGCGAGGGAGACCAAATTTTTTTTGATATTATATTTGACTGTAATGATCGTGTATGATAGTATTTGATCATATTAAACCCTATCAATTAAGTAGTAATAAACACTGAAAGGCAATTTTGTTTTATGGATCATCTAGACAAGCTTGAACATCAATCTGTTTTCATTCTACGAGAAGCTTATAAAAAATTTAAGAAGCTGGCCATGCTCTGGTCTATCGGCAAAGATTCCAATGTGTTGCTATGGTTAGCACGCAAGGCTTTTTACGGACATGTGCCAATCCCGCTAGTGCACATTGATACCAGCTACAAGATCCCTGAGATGATAGAGTTTCGAGATCGCTATGCTAAGGAGTGGAATCTCAACTTGATTGTGGGACAAAATAAGAAGGCACTTGCCGAAGGGATGAATCACACGCTGGGTCGTATCAATTGCTGCACGGCACTCAAGACCCAGGGTCTTCAGCAGATCATGGAACAATATGATTATAAAGGATTGATCCTGGGAATCCGCCGGGATGAGGAGTCAACGCGCGCCAAGGAACGCTATTTTTCCCCGCGGGATAAAAATTTTGAATGGGATTTTAAGGATCAGCCGCCAGAGCTTTGGGATCAGTTTAAAACCAATTTTGATGAGAATACCCATATCCGCATCCATCCGCTTCTACATTGGACGGAGGTCAACGTTTGGGAATACATCAAGCGTGAGAAGATTCCGGTGGTGAATCTTTATTTTTCCAATGCTCAAGGCAAACGCTACCGCTCGCTGGGTTGCGCGCCGTGCACCAACACCATTGATTCGCCGGCCAAAAATGTGGATGAGATCATCGCGGAGCTGAAGGCCACGCGGACCTCGGAGCGTGCGGGCCGAGCCCAGGATCAGGAAGACACCTACGCCATGCAACGTTTAAGATCGAAGGGGTACATGTAATGAGTCAAACGATTGATACTTTAACTTCCACAGAAACGCTTAAGTTTGTGATGGTCGGGCACGTGGATCATGGCAAGTCCACGCTGGTGGGAAAGCTTTTGACCGAGACCGGTTTTATCACCGAGACCAAGATCGCGCATGTCAAAAAAGTTTGCGAGGATCAGGGGAAGGTGTTTGAGTTTGCTTTTCTCTTGGATGGTCTGGAAGAAGAGCGGGATCAGGGGATCACCATTGATGTGGCGCAGATGTTTTTTAAAACCGCCAAGCGAAACTACGTGGTCATCGATGCCCCGGGGCATAAAGAATTTTTAAAAAATATGATTTCGGGGGCTTCCAGCGCGGATGTGGCGTTTCTCATGATCGACGCGGAGGAGGGGATCCAGGAGCAGTCCAAGCGCCATGCGTATCTTCTCTCGCTTCTGGGGATCAAGCAGATTGCGATTGTGATCAACAAAATGGATTTGGTGGGTTATTCAGAAAAAGTTTATAACGACACCGTGGCTTTGTACACGCAGTATCTGTCGACCATCAACGTCAAACCTAGAACGTTTATCCCGATCTCGGCCTATCACGGGGAAAATGTGGTCAAAAAAAGTGACAAGATGTCCTGGTATCAAGGCGAGACGATTTTGGGTGTCCTCGAAAACTTTGCGACGCATGATGACCGATCAAAACTAGCGACTCGTTTTCCTGTGCAGGATGTTTATAAGTTTGATAAGCGCCGAATCATTGCGGGGCGTTTGGAGTCGGGGACGATTACAATCGGGGATGAGCTTGTTTTTCTTCCCTCGGGAAAATCTACCAAGGTCAAAGCGATTGAAAAATGGAATGCAGATCTTCCCCAAGAAGTGGGGGCGGGTGAGTCTATCGGGCTTCAGATGGTGGACCAGATTTTTGTGGAGCGAGGAGAGATCGCTTGTCGCGTGGACAACAAAACCCAGGTCTCGGACCGTTTTTCGGCCAATCTTTTTTGGATGGGAAATAAACATCTAGAAAAAGGGGGGAAGTATCTCTTAAAAATCGCGACCCAGGAAGTGGAGTGCGTGGTGGACTCAATTCAGAAGGTCATCAACTCATCTACTTTAGAGGAAATCTCCAAAAACTCGCATGAGGTGGCCAAAAATGAAGTCGCGGAAGTGATTCTTTCGACCAAGCGGCCGGTGGCGTTTGATACTTTTGATGAAATCCCTGAGACGGGGCGATTTGTCATTGTGAGTGATCATGACGTCCGAGGCGGCGGGATCATTTTAAAAAAATTGGAGCATGTCAGTGCTATCTAGCCAAGAATTTGAGAAGAAGGCGGCGGGGGAGGTTTTGACTTGGGCGCTGAAGGAATTTGGCGACAAGGTCTCTTTTGCGTCTTCGTTTGGGGCGGAGGATGTGGTCCTGATCGATCTTATTTCAAAATTTTCTCCCGGGCTTTCTGTCTTTACTTTGGATACGGGGCGGCTCAATGAAGAGACTTATGAAGTGATGGAGCGTGTACGGTCTAAATACAAGATCCAGATTTTTTCTCATTTTCCTGAGGCTTCCAAAGTAGAGGCGCTCGAGAGACAGAAGGGATTTTTTTCATTTAGAGAATCGATTGAAAATCGAAAAGAGTGCTGCGGGATCCGCAAAGTCGAGCCGTTAAATCGAGCGCTCTCGGGACTTAAGGCCTGGGTGACGGGGTTAAGACGTGAGCAAGCGGTGACACGCACGGCGATCCAAAAAATTGAAATCGATGAAGCCCATGGCGGGATTTTTAAGATCAATCCGTTGGCAGACTGGACCGAGAAGCAGGTGTGGGATTATATCAAAGCCAATCAAGTGCCTTACAACCGGCTTCATGATATGGGTTATCCTTCGATCGGCTGCGCGCCTTGCACGCGGGCGATAAAGCCGGGGGAAGATGTTCGGGCAGGCCGCTGGTGGTGGGAGAATCCGGAGAACAAAGAATGTGGATTACATCGAGCATAAACGGACCACGTCCGGTGCCCTTGTTTTTTGTGTCTACGGACGTGATCCGGTAAAGGTGATATGAGAGTCGCACTAAAGAGAGTCCATAAAAGTTTTCAGCAGAAGGGGCAGAGGGTGCAGGCTCTGCGGGATATTAACTTCTCCATTGAAGAAGGGGAGTTTATTTGTGTCATCGGGCCTTCGGGTTGCGGGAAGTCTTCGCTGATTTCTTTGATCGCGGGTCTGGAATTTCCGGATTCGGGGGAAGTGTATGTGGACTCCAAAATTGTGGAGGGGCCTTCGCCGGATCGGCTCGTGGTGTTTCAGGAGGCGGCGCTTTTCCCCTGGTTGACGGTCCAGGAGAATGTCGAGTTTGGGCTGAAGCTTCAAAAAATTTCTAAAGAGGAAAGACAGGAGAGAGCTTTTCAAGCTTTGAAGATGGTGCATTTGACACGATTTTTAAATGCGCACCCGCATGAGCTCTCGGGTGGGATGCGTCAGCGCGCCGCGATTGCGCGGGCGTTGGTGATGGATCCTAAAATTCTTCTGATGGATGAGCCATTTGCGGCGCTGGATGCCCAGACGCGCCAACTTCTTCAAGAAGAGCTCCAGATGATCTGGCAGAAAACAAAAAAGACGATATTTTTTGTGACACACAATGTGCGGGAAGCTACCTTTTTATCGGACAGGGTGTTTGAGATTTCTGCCAGACCTGGAACAATCAAAAAAGAATACCCGGTGCGGATTCCTCGCCCGCGCACGGAGCAAGACCCACAACTGTTACTTTTGCAGACCAAGATCATGGGATCTTTGAAAGATGAAATTGAAAAAGTAGCCAAAGAACAGCTGGATCAAGACTACGGTCTTGAAAAGACCACTCAAGCGGTGCCGGCGGAGAGAAACCTCGGGAGCAACATTTAATGATATACATCCCAAGGAAAGTTTATGACGACATGATCGCGCATGCCATGACGGGTTTCCCCAACGAAGCTTGCGGGATTCTTGGCGGGGATTTAAAAAATGGAAGAGCGACTGAATTTTTCGCGATGAAAAATCTGGATGAGTCCAGCATCAGCTATTTTATGGATCCTAAAGAACAGCTAGTCATTTTCAAAAAAATGAGGCAGGTGGGGATGGAAATGGTAGGGATTTTTCACTCCCATGTGGCTAGCGTCGCTTCTCCTTCGCAAAAAGATGTGCGTTTGGCTTTTTACCCGGAAGTCAGTTATCTGATTGTTTCTCTTTCTGATCTAAAGGCACCAGTTTTACGCTCATATAAAATTCAAGATGAAAAAGTCACGGAAGAAAAAATCCTTGTGGAGGGTCTCTAATTGTCTATGTCTACTCAGCTGATTCAAATTAATTTAAACGGGAAGCCTAGTGAGATTGCCGCCGGATCCACGGTATCGGATTTACTGCTCAAGTGGAAAGTCCGTCCGGAACTGGTCACAGTCGAGATCAACGAGAACATTTTACAGAAGCTAGATTATGATTCAACCCAGATCCAAACGGGAGACCGTGTGGAATTTGTATTTTATATGGGAGGTGGGGCGGTGGCGCAGAATGTGCTTGAGTTGATCGGCCAAACGCCCATGGTTCAAATTTCAAAAATTGTCGAAAAGGGCTCTGCCGCTGTTTACGCCAAACTTGAAATGTATAACCCCGGCGCCAGCGTCAAAGATCGTATTGCTCTCAACATGGTGGAACAGGCAGAGAAAAAAGGACTGCTTGTGCCGGGTTCTACGATTGTCGAGCCGACCAGTGGCAATACCGGGATTGGTCTTGCCATCGTGGGTGCGGTGAAGGGCTACAAAGTGATTTTGGTGATGCCGGACGGCATGAGCCAGGAGAGAATTCAAATCTTGGAGAGCTTTGGCGCGGAAGTGGTGCTCACCCAAGCCAAAGAAGGAATGGCCGGCGCTGTGGATCGTGCGCGTGAGATTGTGGGGACGATCAAAAATGCATTTATGCCCCAGCAGTTTAAAAATCCGGACAATCCGGCAATGCATCGCAAAACAACCGCCAAGGAAATACTCCGGGATATGGATGGAACCATCGACGCGCTTGTGGCCGGAGTGGGGACGGGTGGAACACTCACCGGGGTTGGAAAAGTTTTGAAAGAAAATAATCCTGCGATCAAAATTTTTGCGGTGGAGCCCAAAACTTCCAGTGTTCTTTCGGGTGGAAAGCCTGGGCCTCATATGATTCAGGGGATTGGTGCCGGATTTGTGCCGGATGTTTTGGACCGGAGTCTTATTGATGAGATTGTTCCTGTCTCCGATCAAGAAGCGTATCAGGCGGCCAAACGGCTTTCGCGTGAAGAAGGAATTTTTGCCGGGATTTCCAGTGGTGCGGCCTGTGCCGCCGCTTTAAAAGTCGCCAAGACTTTGGGGGCCGGCAAGAAAGTCGTCGTCATTTTTCCCGATTCCTGGGAAAGATACCTAAGTCTTGAGCCGTATTTTAATATCTAAAATGATGAAGCAATTTTTTTCCACAGACTCCTTATTTTTAAAAGTCATCCGTCAGGTGATTTTTTACGCGCTTCTTTATTTTCTATGGCAGTCCTTGTTTAACTTAAAAATTTGGCCCTCCTATCTATTTCCATCCCCGGCGCAGGTGGGGGAAACTTTTGTCTCTATCTGGAAAGATGGGTCTCTTTGGACAGGAACGCTTGTGACCCTAAGAAGACTTCTGATTGGTTATGGGATTTCGGTGGTGTTTGGCGTCTTGATCGGGCTTGTGATTGGAAAAGTGCGTGTGCTCGATGAGACACTCGGAGGTTTTTTTGTAGGAATCCAGACCTTGCCGAGTATTTGCTGGTTGCCGCTGGCGATTCTTTGGTTTGGACTGAGCGAAAACGCGATGCTTTTTGTGGTCATCATGGGTTCTCTTTTGTCGGTGGCGATCGCGACGGATACGGGAGTCAAAAATATCCAGCCGCTTTATCTTCGTGCCGGACGCAACATGGGCGCGCGTGGAAAAGAAATGTTCTTGGAAGTTATTTTACCGGCGGCGATGCCTTCAATCCTTGGAGGATTGAAACAAGGCTGGTCTTTTGCGTGGCGGGCGCTCATGGGAGCTGAAATTGTGTTTGCGACTTTGGGTCTTGGGCATCTTCTCAATGTAGGCCGCGAGCTCAACGACATGAGCCAGGTGATTGCGGTCATGATTGTGATTATTTTTATCGGAATTTTGATGGATATGGTGATTTTTGGAAATTGGGAGAAAAAAGTAAGAAGGCTTTGGGGTTTGGAGCAGAAATGAAAAGATTATTTTTATTTCTTTCTTTGATCATTCTGATTGGCGGCTTCACCGGATGTTCAGAAAAAACCCAGAGGGTGCGGATTGGGTATTTTCCCAATATCACCCATGCACAGGCATTGGTGGGGAAGACTCAAGGGATTTTGGAGAAGAAGCTGGGTCCGGATATTTCTGTGGAGTGGAATATTTTCAATGCCGGCCCCTCAGTCATTGAAGCGATGTTTGCCAACCATTTGGATATTGCGTATGTGGGTCCTAGTCCCGCGGTGAATGGGTTTATCAAGTCTCAAGGAGAGGCGCTTCGTCTGATTGCGGGGTCTGCCAGTGGTGGGGCGACTCTTGTGGTGCTGGAGGGGAGCGAGATTCAAACCTCCAAAGATTTTCAGGGAAAAAAAATTGCTTCTCCTCAATTTGGAAATACGCAGGATGTGGCACTGCGCTCATGGCTGGAGGAGCAGGGACTCAAGCTCAAAGAAAAGGGCGGAAATGTCAGTGTTTTGCCTTTGGCCAATGCGGATCAGCTCAATCTTTTTATCAAAGGGGAATTGGACGCATCCTGGTGTGTTGAGCCCTGGACTTCCATTTTTATCAAAAAAGCAAAGGCCAAAATATTTCTAGACGAAGCTTCTTTGTGGCCGGGGGGAGTTTACGCCACAACGGTGGTGATCGTTCGGAAATCGTTTTTGGATCAACACCCCCAGCAGGTCCAACAATTTTTAGAAGCCCACAAGGAAGTGACGCAGTGGATTGTTTCTCATCCGGAGGAGGCTAAGCAGATTTTTAACCAAGAATTTGAGAAAATCATGCATAAAAAAATTGAAGCGGACATTTTGGATAGCGCTTGGAGCCGTGTGCGATTTACCACGGACCCGATGCGCTCTTCCATCGAGGCACAAGCCTACAAGGCATATCAACTTGGTTTTTTAAAGAAAAAGCCCAATCTTGAGGATTTTTTTCTTAAAAATTGACGGGCTGGACAGGCTTATTTTAGAGTGATAAACTAAACTTCTGCTTAGCCTCTAGAAATTACTTAACTATAAGGAAATAAATGAGTTATATCAAAGGTTTAAAGTGTCGCGAGTGTCACCGGATCTACAAAGCCGAGGCGATTTATGTCTGCGAGTATTGCTTTGGATCTCTGGAAGTCGACTATGATTATGACCAGATCAAAAAGGTTTTGACGCGCGACAAGATCAAAAATGGCCCCCAAAGCCTTTGGCGCTACCGCGAGCTTCTTCCAATCGAAGGGGACCCAGCGGTCGGGCATCATGCCGGGTATACTCCACTCTTTAAGTCGGATAATTTGGCTCGTGAATGGGGGATGAAAGAGCTTTATATCAAGGATGATTCGGTATGTCATCCCACGCTTTCTTTCAAAGACCGTGTGGTTGCCGTGGCGCTTACGCGTGCCAAAGAACTTGGATTTACGACCGTGGCTTGTGCTTCAACAGGAAACCTGGCCGGCTCTGTGAGCGCCAACGCCGCTTGGGCGGGATTTAATCGTTTTGTGTTTATTCCCTCGGATCTAGAGCTTGGCAAAGTCGTGGGTGCTCTAGCCTATGCTCCCAATCTAGTGGCTGTTGATGGAAACTATGATGATGTCAATCGCCTGTGCGCGGAAATCGCAGCCAAATACCGCTGGGCTTTTGTTAACGTCAACATCCGTCCCTACTACGCAGAAGGTTCCAAGACCTACGGCTATGAGATCATGGAGCAGTTGGGTTGGAAAACTCCCAAGCATGTGGTGGTTCCCGTGGCTTCGGGATCTCTTTTGACCAAAATCTGGAAATCGTTTAATGAGTTTAAAAAACTGGGTTTGATTGATACGGTGGATGCCAAGATGTACGCCGCGCAGGCTCTAGGCTGCTCACCGGTTGTAACGGCCATGAAAGAAAAATCTGAAATTATCAAACCGGTGAAGCCCAAGACGATTGCCAAGTCTCTAGCCATCGGAAATCCAGCCGATGGGATTTACGCCATTGATACGATCAAAGAGAGTGGTGGCTCGGGTGAGAGTGTCACCGATGAAGAAATTGTTGAAGGGATCAAGCTTTTGGCTCGTACGGAGGGAATTTTTACTGAAACGGCGGGGGGCGTCACCGTGGCTACAGCCAAGAAGCTAATCCAGAGCGGGGTGATTCCCAAAAATGAATCTTGCGTCATTTGTATCACGGGAAATGGTCTCAAGACCCAAGAAGCAATCACGGATCATATTGGCAAACCTTACCGGATCAAGCCGTCCTTAAGCTCTTTTGAAGAAAATATGAAGCATTTAGACCACATTCAACCCAGCGTTTGGCAAACCAAGTCTTAAGGAGGTAATCTCTCATGGCGATCAAAGTTAGAATCCCAACCCCACTTCAAAAATTGACCAACAATCAGGGAGATGTTCAGTGCGAAGCCTCCGATATCAATGGAATGCTGGCCGAACTTGAAAAAAATCACCCGGGGATCAAAGAGCGTCTTTGTGATGGCGAGGGGAAGCTGCGCCGCTTCGTGAACGTTTACGTCAATGAAGAAGACATCCGTTTTCTGCAGGGCCAAGAGACCGTGCTTAAAGACGGTGATGATATTTCGATTATCCCGGCGATTGCAGGGGGTGCTCCGGTGGTGACTCGTCGCGTGATGCTGGTATTCCCACAAAACCAGATCAAGGAGCCCGCAGTCTTTACGATGGCCAAAAAATACGACATCATGCCCAACATCCGCCGCGCGCGCGTGACCGAAACTGTGGGGGAAATGATGCTAGAGCTTGAAGGTTTGGAGAGTAATCTCGAAAAGGGGATTAAGTATTTAGAGTCTCTTGGGATCCAGGTAGATCCTGTCACGGGGGACGGAGGTCTCTAAGATTTTTCATTTTTTATTTGCGGTTATCTTCTTTTTCGCTCTACCCCTAGGAGTTTATCAGGGGGTGTTTTCGGCGACCCAACAGCTTTTTATTCAGAGGCAGTTTCCTTATCCTTCGGAGTGTTTTGCGATCCCTGCGGGTGTAGGGGCTAGTTTTTTGGTTCTGGGAGTTTCTTTCTTTATTTTCGGTGGAGTTTATAAAAAAAAGGGGAAATCGTCATGAAATATTTGCGGATACTGACTGTCTCTTTTGTTTTGCTGACACCTTGCTTCTTTCCCGGTGTTCTTTGGGCCGAAAGAGTTCGTGAAGAAAATACCGGTGGAGGACCCAGCGCCCAGGAAAGACATGAAGCCTTGCTTCAGAAAATCGATGCTCTCACTCAAAAACAAGACCAGATCCTCGAGGAATTAAGCGCGCTCAAGGCTGAGTTAAACATCATCAAAATACGAGTTTCTGTCCAAAACTAGATTTATTTAATTATGAAATTTTCTAAACGCACTCTCTATGGTTTTAGCGCGCTCTTGGCTTTGGCCAGCCGTTACGGAGAAGGGGCTTTATCCGCTTCGCAGATCGCTCGCCAAGAAAATATTCCCACCCCTTATCTTGAGCAAATCTTCTCTGCACTCAAGAAGCGGGGGTTTGTAAAAAGTGTGCGCGGTCCGCAGGGCGGGTATGTTCTCAATCGAAAACCCTCTGAAATTACCCTGCATGATTTTTTGATCTCCATGGAAGAAAAGAAGTTTTTACCCAGCCCTGATTCTACGGCCGTAAGTTCTGAAAGCAGCGAGGCGGTGATCGCAAGCCTCCTGTTTTTTAAAAAATTTGAAAGCCTGCTTAAAGACAGTCTTTCACAAATGACGCTCAAACAACTGGTGGATGAGGCCCGACATTTTCAGAAAGTAAAATTGACCTCTTCCAAGGCAACGTTTCATATATAATGAAAACAAGTGCTTCTAAGCAAAAGTTAAGAGAGCGTATTTTAAGAAAACTCAAAGCTCAAGAGGCTTCAGAGCGTGCGCGGCGCAGTCTTAAAATCCAAAAAAAGCTGTGGCAACATCCTGCTTTTCAAAGGGCTCAATGCATCTTTTTTTATGTTTCCATGCCTCTGGAAGTTAATACGCATCGCATGATTGAGAAAGCGCTTGATTTAGGAAAGCGTGTGGCGGTGCCGCGGGCGGATGTTCCGTCAAAGCAGCTGCATTTTTTTGAGATTAAGGATTTAAGGTCCGATGTTTTGCCAGGTGCTTTCGGGATTTTAGAGCCTTTTGGGTCCGAAAAGCTTAAAGTTTTACCCAAGAAGGGAGATTGTATCCTGGTCCCGGGAGTTGTTTTTGACCGAAGTAAGCAGCGAATCGGTCATGGGGCTGGGTTTTATGACCGGTTTCTAGCCGGGCTGGGTCCTAAGATCTATAAGATGGGGCTGGCTTTTACTTTTCAAGTCCTAGAAGAAACACTTCCTCAAGAGAAGCATGATGTCGTGCTAGATGAATTGATTACGGATTGAAACAATAGGGATATAGGAAAAAATAATGGATGCTAATTTAATTTTTGCTTTAGTCATCGGAGGTCTTTTTTTGGCCGCCGCTTCTTTTGGCGTGGGCTATTTTGCCCGCAAGCGTTTTGCGGAGCGTTTGATTCGTACGGCAGAGTCCAAAGCCCGAGAACTGTTGACTGTTGCACGTCGTGAGTCTGAGGATCTACTCAAAAAATCCGACAAGGAAGCCAAGACTTATCTAGCAAAAGTTCAGAGTGAATTTGAGGGGAAGATCGCGGATACGCGCCGCACGCTTGATAATGCTGAGAAAATGATCAAGCACAAAGAAGACACGCTCGATCAGAAAGTAGAAATTATCGAGAAAAAAGAAAAAGAAGCCGCTTTTCGTCTTCAAGAAGCAACTTCCAAAGAAAAAGTGATCGTGGATAAGGAAAGAAATCTTGAGAAACTTTACGAGGAAGAAAGAGAAGTCTTAAAAAAGCTGGCGGCGCTGGACTCCGAAGAAGCCAAAAAGCAGTTTTTAAAGCGGATGGAAATCGATGTACGTTCCGAAACAAGTAAGATCATCCGCGAGGTCGAAGCAGAGGCCCAAGCCCTGGCAGAGCCCAAAGCTAAAAAAATATTGAGTCTTGCGATTCAGCGCTGTGCCGCGGCGCATACCATGGAATCTACGGTGACCGTGGTGACGCTTCCCAGCGAAGAAATGAAAGGACGCATCATCGGCAAAGATGGACGCAATATTAAAACCTTTGAAACCTTGACCGGAGTGGATCTCATTATCGATGAGACTCCCCAAGCGGTGACTTTGTCAGCGTTTGACGGGATACGTCGTGAAATTGCGCGTATTTCTTTGGATGAGCTGGTCAAGGATGGACGGATTCAGCCCGCACGTATTGAAGAAGTGGTGCAGAAGACCAAGAAAAATATGGAAAATATTTTAAAGGAAGAGGGGGAGAAGGCAATTTTAGAGGCCAATATCCCCACGCAAATGCACCCGGAGATTGTGAAGCTTTTGGGACGCCTTCGTTTTCGTACCAGCTACGGCCAAAATGTGCTCGATCACTCCATTGAAGTGGCCCATCTCATGAACGTGATCGCAGGAGAGATGAAGCTGGATCCTGTTTTGGCTCGTCGTGCCGGGCTTTTGCATGATCTGGGAAAAGCGGTCAGCCATGACGTCGAGGGGCCGCATGCTTTGATCGGCGGAGAACTTGCACGCCGGTACGGCGAACATCCGGATGTGATTCATGCCATTGAAGCGCATCATGAAGATATTGAAATGAAATCCATCTGGCCTATGCTCACACAAGCCGCGGATGCGGTGAGTGCCGCTCGACCAGGCGCTCGTCGTGAGAGTGTGGAAAGTTATCTCCAGCGTCTTGAAAAACTTGAAAAAATCGTGGACGCGCATCCAGGAGTCGAAAAATCTTTTGTGATTCAAGGCGGCCGTGAAGTGCGTGTGCTGGTACGCCCCGACCGTGTGACCGAACAGGCTCTGCCGGCCTTAGCCCGAGAGGTTTCCAAAAAGATTGAAGAAAATGTCCAGTACCCAGGCCAAATCAAAGTGGTCGTGATCCGCGAAACGAGAGTTGAGGATTTGGCGAAATGATCAAGATTTTAATGATCGGCGACACGTATGGCGACCCAGGACGTAAGGCGATCGAGCGTTTTGTGCCGGCGATGAAAAAAGCCGGGGAAGTGGATTTTGTCGTCTGCAACGCCGAGAACTCCGCGGATGGGTCGGGTGTGAGCGAGCGGATCGCCAAGGATTTATTTTTTACTGGGTGTGATGTGCTTACTTGCGGCGACCATTCTTTTGATAAAAGAAAAGAGGTCGAGAGTTTTTTTAAAACCGAGCCCAAAATTTTAAGGCCTGCCAATTTTCCTAAAATTCTCCCAGGGAGTGGTTCGGTGGTGGTGGAATCTCGAGGGACAAAGATCGGTGTGATTCACGTCGCCGGACAAGTTTTTATGCGTTATCACTTCTCCTCTCCCTTTATTTGCCTCGATGAAGAAGTTGAGAAAGTCCGTGCTCAAGGTGCCAAAGTCATCCTCGTGGACTTTCACGCGGAAGCCACGAGCGAAAAAACAGCCATTTCCTGGTATCTGGACGGCCGTGTGGCCGCTGTGGTGGGAACACACACCCACGTCCAAACAGCTGATGAGCGTGTCACGACCAAAGGAACCGCCTGCATCACCGACCTTGGCATGACAGGCCCCTACGACTCTGTGATCGGCGCCGACAAAGACCAAATCATGGACCGCTTCCTCACCCAAATCGGCGGAAAAAAAGTAGTCGCCAAAAATGACGTGCGCCTCTCCGGGGCTCTGATCACCGTGGATGAGTCCACCGGCCGCGCACTCTCCATCCGTCGTGTGAACGAAAGACTTGATAGCTAGCATGCCAACATTGCGTGGTTTGAATTCAGTCGCTCACTCCATTGGACATCATACGTCAAGCGGTTTATGTCAGTTTATTGATGAAATTTTTCCAGCATGTCAGCAAGAAAAAATAAAAGTATTCATGATTGATCTATTGATACCAGAAGAGCTCCCAAAAAAATTACATGCGACAGAACAACTCAGATGGAGTTATGAAAATTTGATTCTTAAATTTGAAGAAATTCTCAAGAAGTCTAAATTTACGATACTAGACGTTAAAGAAGCTAAATTACGTTTAGATTTTGATTTCGCTCTTTCGAACAATGTTATGCGACACAAAACTCTTCATATAAAACCACTAACCATTCCTGCATATACTCTCACAGCTACTATCAGGACCAAGAGAGATAAAATTTTCTCCCATCAATTTAAAAGTCTCCACCATGATAAATGTTGGATCATTACAAAAAAAGAGGGATGAGCGAAGAGACAGATCCAGGTAAAGCGGGTTGTTTTATGGTATATTTTAAAGAGGTTTTGGAGCAAGTTTAATGCCAACGATTAGCGTCTTTTTTGGGATTTATATCCGTATGTATTTTGATGAGCACGCGCCGGCTCATTTTCATGCTTATTACGGTGAGTATTCTGCGGCTATAGAAATTCAAACACTGGGGGTCCTAAAAGGACAATTACCTCAGCGTGTTTTAGGTCTGGTCTTAGAGTGGGCTTCTCTGCACAGAGCAGAATTATTAGAAGACTGGTCCTTAGCGCAAAGTCATAAACCATTACGAGATATTAGCCCGTTGGAATAGAGGTAAAAGAACATGGAAAAAATAACTCAAATCAAAGTTTTAGATAATTACCGGTTGGAAATATTATTTAATGATGGAGTCAAAGGTGTTATTTCTTTGTCCGACCGTCTTTTTGGTCCAGTCTTTGAACCTCTCAAAGACCCCGTTTTTTTTGGCAAAGCTCAAGTGGATGAATTCGGAGCGATTGCCTGGCCCAACGGTGCTGACTTAGCTCCCGATGCGCTTTATGAGAGGCTAAAACATTAGTAGATTTACCCACCCAAGGTATTTAGATTCCTCACAGAGAAGCAATTGATCAAAACCTACGAGCTAAAAACAGAACGCAAAGTCTACAGCGTTTCGGAGATTACGCGGGAGGTCCGGTTTACGCTCGAGGGGCGATTTATTGATCTCTGGGTGGAGGGGGAGATCACCAATTTTAAGCTCCACTCTTCTGGGCATATGTATTTTTCTTTGAAAGATGAGTCGGCGCAGATTCAGTGTGTGATGTTTCAGAGGGAAAATAGTCAGCTGGGATTTGAGCCGGGCGAAGGGATGAAGGTGCTGGTTCGCTCACGGGTGAGTGTGTACGCGCCGCGGGGACAGTATCAGCTCTATATCGAGAGGATTGAGCCTAAAGGGATCGGGGCGCTTCAGATCCGCTTTCAACAGCTGGTTGAAAAGCTTAAGAACGAAGGTCTTTTTGACGAAGCGCACAAGAAGCCTTTGCCTTATTTACCTAAAACCATTGGGATAGTGACCTCACTGGATGGCGCGGCGCTTCGGGATATTCTCAATATTTTGGAAAGAAGATTTTCGGGCGCTCATGTTTTGATTTATCCGGTGCAAGTGCAAGGAGCGGGCGCGGCTGAAAGCATCGCGACGGCGATTGATGATTTTAATGCGTTGGAAAATGCCGATGTATTGATTGTGGGCCGCGGCGGCGGAAGCTTAGAGGATCTCTGGGCTTTTAATGAGGAGATCGTGGCGCGTGCGATATTTAATTCCCACATTCCAATAATTTCAGCGGTGGGGCATGAAGTCGATTTTACAATCGCGGATTTTGTGTCGGATTTACGGGCACCGACGCCTTCAGCAGCAGCGGAGTTAGTGCTGCCTGTACAAGAGGAGGTTTTGGAGAGAGTTGAAGAATTGAAGCTACGTTCGCTTCAGGGTATCAATGGATTAATTAGAAACCTAAAGCAAGAGCTAAAACTTCTTCAAGAAAATCGTAGCTTGAAAGATCCACTGGCAATTTTTGAAGCCCAATTTCAAAAATTGGACGAGCTAAAAAAACAATCCTCGACTTGGCTTCAAAATTTTATTTCTCTAAAAAAGGAAAAGATTTTAGCACTGCTTGGAAAATTGGAAGCTCTCGGGCCCTTGGCGGTGCTCAAGCGTGGATTTAGCGTATCACTGAAACTTCCCGAGGAAAAAGTGATCACCTCAGTCAAAAAAATAAAAGTCGGAGATTTACTCAAAACAAAACTCAGCGACGGGTTTTTTACCAGTCAAATAAAGGAGATCGATGTATGAGCGAGACCAAAGAAATCGAGTTTGAGACAGCGTTAAAAAAATTGGAAGCCATTGTACAAAATCTAGAGAGCGGAGATCTATCTCTCGAGCAGGCGCTCAAACAATACGAAGAAGGCGTGAAGATGGCCGACATTTGCTCCAAACGTCTCTCAGAAGCTCAAAAAAGGGTCGAAGTTCTGGTAAAAACAAATCCAGGAAAATTCAAAACAGAAGCTTTTGAGGATGAAGGAAAAGCGAAAAAGAAAAAATAATGGATATTGATAAAACGCTTTTAACTTATCTCCCGAAGGGAGATGGGGTCTCATCAAAACTACTTGAAGCGATGCGGTATTCTTTGATGTCGGGGGGGAAGCGGATCCGGCCTATTTTGGTGCTGGCGGCGTGTGAGGCGGTGGGTGGGCAGGAGCGGCAGGTGATGCCGGCGGCTTGCGCGATCGAGATGATTCACACCTATTCTTTGATTCATGATGATTTGCCCTGCATGGATGATGATGATCTGCGGCGTGGGAAGCCAACCTGTCATAAAAAATTTGGTGAGGCTGTGGCAGTGTTGGCGGGAGATGCGCTACTGACTCGTGCGTTTGAGATTTTGGCAAAACCTTTGAATGCAAAAGATATTTCTATGATGCAAAGGCAAATGACCGCGATGGGTTGGATTGCCGAGGCGGCGGGTGCTCATGGCATGGTGGGCGGACAGGCACTGGATATGGCTTGGCAGGGGAAAAAGACAAGTCTTGCGCTACAGGAGAAAATTAATCTTCATAAGACAGGGCATCTGATTGCCGTCTCTTTGAGGGCAGGCTCCTACCTTGGGGGAGGCTCTTCTGCGCAGGTTGGAGCCCTTTGGCGCTACGGTCAGGAGCTTGGGTTGCTGTTTCAAATTGTGGATGACATCTTGGATAAGGACGGGTATGCTAAATTGCTTGGGCTGGATGAGGCGAGCCAAAAGGCGGCTAATACCTGCCTTCGAGCCCAAAAGGAACTTAAAATTTTTGGAAAAAAAGCCCAGACACTGCTAATGCTAGCTCAAACCATTTTGGAAAGAAAAAAATAAATGTCTTATTTAAATGGCATCAACGACCCATCCGAGCTTAAAAAAGTCCCCCGCCAGGATTTACCGGCGGTAGCCGAGGAAGTCCGTCAGTACATCCTAGAAGTGGTTTCAAAAAATGGAGGCCACTTGGGCGCGGCTTTGGGTGCAGTCGATCTGACAGTAGCGCTCCATTATTGTTTTACGACGCCTCAAGATACCATTGTCTGGGACGTGGGTCATCAAGTCCATGCGCATAAAATTCTTACTGGAAGGAAAGAAGCATTTAAGACCTTTCGTCAAGAAGGGGGCTTAAGTGGTTTTTCCAATAAAGACGAGAGTGAACACGATCCTTTTACCACGGGCCATGGCGGCGCGTCGATTTCAACGGCGTTTGGGATCGCGGCGGGAAACCGGATTCTTAAGAAAAAAGGCAAAGCGATTGCAGTCATCGGCGATGCTTCTTTGGTGAGCGGGATGGCGTTTGAGGCGATCAATCACGCGGGCCATGTGAAGGATGATCTCATCGTGATTTTAAACGACAATGAGATGAGTATTTCAAAAACTGTGGGCGCACTCAGTAAATCTTTTAATAAAATCATCTCCAGCGGTTTTTACAATCATCTACGCCAAGACATCGCGGCGGGTTTGAAGAAAATCCCCCGTGTTGGTGATCAAATGGTGGCCAAGGCCAAAAAGATTGATGAGGGGATTAAGCATTTTTTTGTCCCGGGACTTCTTTTTGAAGAAATGGGATTTCGTTATTTTGGGCCTTTGGATGGTCATAATATTGAAACTCTGATCGAGATTTTGGAAAACGTCAAAAAAATCGAAGGGCCTATTTTCCTGCATGTGATCACCAAAAAAGGCAAGGGCTACGCGGTCGCCGAGGCCGATCCCTCCAAGTGGCATGCCTCCACACCTTTTTGTGTTGAGTCCGGCGAGGTCCACCCCGTAGCGAAGCAAAAATCCTACACTAAAGTGTTTGGTGATCGGCTGATACAGCTGGCCGAAAAAGATCCAAAAGTCGTTGCGATTACCGCGGCGATGTGTGATGGCACGGGTCTAGTGGAGTACTCTAAAAAGTTTCCGGATCGGTTTTTTGATGTGGGGATTGCGGAGGAACATGGCGTTTCTTTTGCGGCAGGTCTGAGCGAGGCGGGACTCAGACCCTTCGTTGCGATTTATTCTACTTTTTTACAAAGAGCGCATGATCAGATCATCCATGACGTGGCTCTGCAGAATCTGCCGGTTGTTTTTTGTTTGGATCGGGGTGGGTTGGTGGGAGAGGATGGACCGACCCATCACGGCGTTTTTGATATTTCTTATTTAAGAAAAGTTCCGGGGATGACGCTGCTTTCTCCCCGCGACGGACGCGAGCTTGAAAGCATGATGGATTTTGCGGCCACTCACGTATCCGGGCCGATTGCGATCCGCTATCCTCGCGGGGCGGTGTCTGAAGAAACAAACTCTGATCTTAAGACACGAGAGATCGCGCCGATCGTTTTGGGTCGATCTGAAATTTTGCGGGAAGGTCAGGATGTATTGATTTTGGCTTATGGAAGTTTTGTTTATACAGCGTATGAAGCGGCCAAACTCTTGGGACAAGAAGGCATTGAAGCGACCGTGGTAAATGCCCGTTTTGCCAAGCCGCTGGATGAGACTGCTATTTTACGACTGGCCCAGAACAAGTCCTTGATTCTGACTCTTGAAGAGGGTTCTTTGATCGGTGGTTTTGGAGACGCCGTTTTGGAACTTTTTGAAAAGACTCAAGGATTCTCAGCTCGAATCAAAACGCTTGGGATTCCCGATCGATTTATCGAGCACGGAAAACGCGAATCTCTTTTGACCAAGCTAGGTTTGACAGCACCCCAGATTGCCAAGCAAGTCAAAGCAATATTAAAATCTGAAGAACCTATCGGGGAAGCCCTAAGGGCTTAGCGTTGGATCTGGACCGCATCATTGATGCGGATCTTCTCGCCTGTTTCGAGATACTTGATGTTGCAGGCTGTCATGGCGTCACGGACTTCAAGGACACTGAGGTTGGCGATACTTTTCCCATCTCTGAAAATTTTAAGACTGGCTCCTGAGTTGAGATTGTCTACCTTCCCAAGATCAACGACGACAAAACCATGACTCTCATTAATTGCCAACACTTTCCCGGCGTTTTTGGGAGTGGTGACAGGCTTTGCAACCGGCACAGCAGAGGGTTTTCCATCAACGCTGATCGAGCCTAGATTGACTGCGTTAAACTCCCCATCAATTTGATCTTTGGCACCCGAAACCGTCTCTTCTAAAGCGATCTTGGCAACATTGATCTCAGAAATTTTGCTCGTGGTGACTTGGTAAAGCCGATCCATTCTCTCAGACAGAGCACGGTTTTGTTCCGTCAACTTTTGGATCTGGGCTTCCTTTTCTTTTATTTTTGAAGTAATTTCAGAGTTTCCGATTGTTTTTCCATCCGTGGAACCGGGGAGTGTGGAGGGCTGGTTCTTCAGTGACTCGATCTCACGAGATTTATGTAGCAGCATGTCTTCTAGATAAGTTTTTTCTTCAAGAGCGGTGTTCATCTGCAGCTCAATTTTTTTCATTTCATACTGCAAAGATTCTTCCTGCTTCTTAAGATAGGTAATGGTTTCCTGTAAAGATTGTTTTTGGGCACGGACACTTGAATAAAGATTGGCGTTTCGGGCTAGGACGGTAAAAAGAACACGGTTCTTTTTCCGAAGTTTCAATGCCTTCGCTTGAAGGTTGGAGACAGAGCTTTGTAAGGATTGGTTGCTTTGTGAAAGGTCATAATTTTGCTTCAGCAAAAACAACGAAGAAGCAGACAAACTGACCACCAAGGATAGAAGAATAACCGGTCGGATAGGCAGAGTAGTCATAAGCCAGATACTAACAAATGCCCCACAGGAAGTCAAACTACCCCCATGAGGTTTTGGTTTACACGCCAAGTAGTTAAAAAGTCTCTTTTCCAGCCGACGTCCATTTTGCCCCACCCAGGCAAAATGGACTCGGTGGAG
>CAZCDB010000009.1:0-16152 GCA_964497635.1 uncultured Planctomycetia bacterium
CTGACCGTCAAATTATTGGCGTTGGCTTCGGCATAGTGAAACGGCATAAAAATCTGTCCCGGAGCCACGGTCTCAGTCACACGTAAAATCACCCGCTCCACAGAACTGCGCCTTGACTGCACTCGCACATAATCCCCATGAAAAAATTTTAGCTTCTTAGCATCGCGGGGGTTCATTTCCACCCAGGCTTCAGGAGAAAGGCGATTGAGGAGAGGGATTTGTCCTGTTTTGGTTCGCGTGTGCCAGTGCTCCACTGTCCGGCCTGTATTAAGCCAAAATGGATATTCCTCGCTTGGGACTTCAGGTGGGGCATTGTTTTCAACCACCCAAAGTTTGGCACGACCATCCGCCGTCTGAAAAATACCATCCGTATAAAGACGCACATCCTCCTTTGGGTTTTTCCCTGAGGTGTAAGGCCACTGAATCCCACCATTTTTTTCAATGAGCTCATAAGTCATCCCCGAATAATCACAGAGCCTGCCTTGAGTGACTTTCTTCCACTCTTCAAAAGCATCTCGGGGGCCCGTCCAGCCCGGGAAAAGTTTTTTCTCCACTCCCAATTCTTTGGCAATACGTAAAAAGATGTCAAAATCAGACTTCGCCTCGCCTGGAGGGGGCACGGCCGCGTTGACTTTGCTGACACGACGCTCAGAGTTGGTGTAAGTCCCCTCTTTTTCTCCCCAGACCGCCGCCGGTAGTACTAAATCTGCAATCTGTGTCGTCGGGATCGGATGATACCCATCCTGGACTACCAAAAAATCAAGACGACTTAAGCAGTCCATTAAATACTCTTGGTTTGGAAATGACACTAGAGGGTTGGTGGCGATAATCCAAAGCCCCTTGATCTTTCCCATCAAAACCCCCTCAATAATATCGGGGTAAGCCATGCCACGGGAGGTAGGGATAATTTCTTCATCCACTCCCCAGAGAGTTGCCAATTCTTTTCGGTGTGAAGCCTCTTCAAATTTGCGATAACCGGGAAGCGCCGAAGTAAACCCAGACTCTCGTGTCCCCATCGCATTGCACTGACCGGTGATCGAAAAAGGTGAAGCGCCGACACGGCCCACATTGCCTGTGAGGAGAGCAAGATTACAAATCACATTCACAGTCTCAACTCCTTGAGTGCTGTGATTGACTCCCATCGTCCAACCAATAAACGGCGCTTTGGCATTGCCATAGAGTAGGGCTATTTTTTGTATTTTTTCTACCGATAAACCGGTGACCTCGCTGACATGCTCGGGTGTAAATTTTTCCAAATGCTTCACCAGGGCTTCAAAACCCGTCGTATGTTTGGCGATATAGTCCTGATCGATTTTATTTTCCCGGATTAAAATATGCATGATCCCGTTGAGAAGCGCGATGTCACTTCGAGGTTTTACGGGAAGATATTCATCCGCCATCATCGCGGTTTTGGTCACTCGCGGATCAGCGACAATCAGTTTAAAGTTTTTATTTTTCTCAAGACGATAACAAAGAATCGGGTGATTGTCGGCAATATTGGCTCCGATGAGAAAAATAACATCAGCTTTCTCCAAATCGCCATAAGAACCCGGAGGTCCATCACTCCCAAAAGATCGTTTGTAGCCAGCCACGGCACTCGACATACAAAGCGTCGTGTTGCCATCATAATTTTTTGTGCCAAATCCCAATTGCACCAATTTTCCTAGCGTGTAAAACTCTTCTGTCACCAGCTGCCCCGTGCTGATAACCCCCAAAGCTTCATTGCCATATTTATTTTGAATGGTCCGGAACCTCCCCACCATTTCCCGAATCGCCCAATCCCAATCGATGCGTTTAAAGCCCCCTTTTCCGTTCTTAAGCAGCGGGTACTTCGCCCGGTTGGGCGCATGGATCGCACTGTGTTCGGATAATCCCTTGGGGCAAAGACGACCTTCATTCACCGGATGATCTGGATTTCCACGCACACTCACCGCTTTTTTGTCTTTAACCCCGATATACATCCCACAACCCACCGAACAATAACCACAAGTGGTTGCCACCCAGTGATCCGGAATTTTGGCCTGAGACATATAACCAAACTGCTCATCGATTCCATAAGCGTATTTGCCCGCTTCAATATCTAGGCCCAAACGTTTGCGTGTTGATTTTAAGAAAGAGTTCATAAAATGCTTAATGTCCCTCTTGAGATTGAGTAAAAAAAGAACCGGGCATGTTTTTAGGAACCACTGTTACAAAAAATAAATAACGACCCAAAATCTCACCCAACAAAGCGATAAAAAAACACGTCCAAGAAAGAGAGGCTACCCAAAAAATGGAGAGGCCCCCTCGAGTCAACTGATCTAAAAGACCCAAGGGGATCATAAAACTTCCCACCACCAGCAAACCGATTCGTATAAAAAAGTGTGCTTTAAAACGCCGTACCAAAAGAAGCGCTGAGCTGTAAAATTCGTGTTTATCTGGGTGGAGTAAATGTGCCAAACGTCCCAAGAGTACCCCCATCTGAAAAATGGCTGCAAAGCTAGATATCCCAAGCCATAAAAAAATAGGGCCGGCTGATTCCTTCGAAAGGACTTCCATGCCGGATACCACTAGATACAGCGCGTAAACTCCTAAGTTAAACAACGGCCCCAAA
The DNA here is from genome assembly GCA_964497635.1 of uncultured Planctomycetia bacterium. Taxonomy (GTDB): domain Bacteria; phylum Omnitrophota; class Gorgyraeia; order 2-02-FULL-51-18; family 2-02-FULL-51-18; genus CAMDWQ01. The sequence goes on from CAZCDB010000009.1 coordinate 2,594, forward strand.
ATAAATCCTGTGAGAAAAAATCGTAAAGGAGTCCGAATCGTATTCCACGCCGGACGTGCCGGAACCAAATAAATTTTGGCACTCGCGTAAATCCCGGCCATCCCAAAACAGGCAACCAAGCCTCCAAAAATCAGCTTGATCGCTGCGGGAACGTGAAAATGAAAAAACCATTCCGCCAAAAGAAGAGTCGCATAACCTCCGCCGGCAAACGAAAAAAGACTAAAAAATAAGACTTCCCGTGAAAGCCACGAGCGCCTCCACATCCTCAGCGCTTTGTACGCATGCAAAGGACGGCCCAGGTGAAACATCGAAGCCCCCAGCGCAATGCCTGTGACCGTCAAAATCCCGCAAGCGCCAAAGACCAGAAAATCATCCAGTGGTTTTAAAAAAACAAACAAATTGGAGAATAGATTTCCCGGCCACAAAGTCAGAAAACCCCCAGCCGCTAGCTGTGTGAGTACCGTCATAAAAATAAGAGAAAAGTGGGCTTTCTCAGGATTCACCGAATGACGGTTGGCCTTGAGCATTTCCTCGGGCATGTTTTTAGGAAGTGTAATTCGCGTTGTTGAGATGGTGATCGCGGACTCAGGCACATGAGGCGCATCCGCCTGCGTGTGGTTCGCCGCCCACTCTGTTTTGGACACTTTTTCGATGCGAATGGCCTTCTCAGGGCAGGCCCCAACACAGGCCGGCGCCATGCCATCGGCTAGACGCGCATGGCACATATCACATTTGGTGACGATATTTCTCTCGGGATTAAATTGAGGCACACCGTAGGGACAATTCCAAGTGCAGTACTGACAACCGATACATTCCTCGGCTTTATGCTTCACCACTCCCGTCGCCAAATCTTTGACATAAGCATCTGTCGGGCATCCGGTCAAACACGCCGGGTCCAGACAATGATTGCAAGCCATGGAAAGGTGAAAACGTTTGGTGTCGGGATAAGTGCCACCCTCAATCTCTCCGACACGCCGCCAAGTCACACCCGCTGGATTGTTGTTTTGCTCATTGCAAGCGACCACACAGCACTGGCAACCCACACAACGCGACATATCAAAATGAAAACGGTACTGCTCACCTTCCAACAGCGCTTCGGTCGGAATCAAAGATTCTTGTGGAGCGTAATAGCCTTCTTTTCCTATTCTATTTTTTAAAGGAAGATCATTAGCATCCAGCATGTCCGTCAAAGAGATGTCTTTCATCAGTCAATCTCCACGGCTCCACTGGTCGTAACGGGCTCTTCGTTCACTTCGGACAATTGGCCCTCCTTGAAACTAATACAAATTTTTCCCTGGATAATTTTGACGGGATATTTTTTGACCTGTCCCTGGCCGCCACTCAAAGCACATCCACTCTCAAGACTTATTTTCCAATTATGTAGAGGACAAAATACAGCCTTTCCCGAAACAATCCCATCCGCCAGAGGTCCTGCTTTGTGGGGACAACGATTGTCTACCGCCAAATATTCATCACCCAGATTAAAAAGAGCAATCTCATACCCTGAGCAGACCACACGGCGACCCTCACGAAGCGGGATGGAGCCTTCCTGCATGACCGGAATCCAGGGACCCTGTGACAAAGCACTCATGACGCGGCCCCCACCAAGGCTTCAATCTCTTTGGGTAGAACAAAATCTTTAAACTGATAAGGATGCACCGGCTTTGCCGCCTCTGCCGCCCAAGGATCCACTGCCTTTTGTTTGGCCTTGGCCAAATGATCCAAAAGAAGTTTTTTTTCTTCGGGAGAAGCTAAAATCGTTTCACGGCGGATTTTTTCAAGACCAAAGCGCGGAACAAAATCATACGTGCGCTCCAAATACTCCGCATTTTCCCTGTAATATTGGAAAAAAAGCAAAGCCGCCTCGAGCGCTTCTTCTGTCGTTTTGACCGTGCAAAGAATATCCGCCGCGCGGACGCTTTTACCGGCACCACCCCCGATGACCACCTGCCAGCCGCCCTCTATCCCAACCAAGCCAATATCTTTGACCGTGGCTTCAGCACAGTTTCTGGGACAGCCCACCACCCCCAGCTTTACTTTGGCGGGCGTGTAAAGTCCCTCTAGAAGCTCCTCAAGTTTTATTCCCGTCGCGATCGAGTTCTGCGTGCCATACCGACAGAAATCCGTGCCCACACAGGACTTCACCATGCGCACCGCTTTGGCATAAGCATGTCCCGAAGGCATCCCTAGATCCGCCCACATTTTTGGAAGATCTTCTTTTTTAACTCCCAAAAGATCAATGCGCTGACTTCCGGTCACCTTGACCATCCCGACTTTATACTTTTCAGCAGCGTCTGCGATCTTTCGAAGCTCCTCCGGCGTGGTCACGCCCCCGCGCATCCGAGGGATCACAGAAAAGGTACCGTCCTTTTGAATGTTGGCATGGACACGGTCGTTGATGTAGCGTGCCGAGCGGTCTTCTTTATGATCCCCATGAAGCGCTTCATCCACAATAAAACTGAGGGCTGGCTTGCAGTAAGAACAGCCGGCCCCATTGCCATAAATTTCCAAAACTTCTTGCACTGATTTTATTTTTTGAGTTTGTATCATTGTGCGCAGCTGTGTTTTGGGATAAGGGATGCAGGCACAAAGCGTCTCTTTTTTCTCTTCTTCAAATTCAGCACCCACCACCCCTTTTAAAATATCCTGCACCAGACAAGCACAAGTCCCGCAACCAGAGGAGGCTTTGGTGCAAGCTTTCACCTCCGAAACTGTTTTGAGCTGATTGTCTCGTATCGCCAAAATAATCTGACCCTTGGTGACCCCGATACATCCGCAGATCGTATCCGAGTCCGGCCGTGACATCACATCACTAGGGGATCCCGGCACCACCGGAGGCACGTCAAATAAAAGCCTTTGACGCTTGTCTCCCACCGGCTCTCCTTTTCGCATCATTTCCAAAAACCGGTTGGAGTCCGCTGTATCTCCGATTAAAATCGTCCCCACCACTTTTTCCTGATGAATCACTAGTTTCTTATAAATCCCAAACGCATGATCCTGATAGCTGATCACTTCTTTCTCAGGTTCCCCATCGCGATAATCTCCCGCTGAGAAAAGCTCAATCCCCATGACTTTGAGCTTGGTCGCCAAAGTGGACCCCTCATACACGGGACCTTTGTTGCCTGTAATCGTCGCCGCTAGGACTTTCCCCTGATCGTAAAGCGGAGCCACCAATCCATAGACTTTTTCCCGATGCTCGACACATTCTCCAATCGCAAAAATGGAAGGATCGCTGGTTTCCATATGATCATTGACGACAATGCCACGGTTGACCTTCAGTCCCGCTTTTTTGGCAAGGTCCACATTAGGTCTTATTCCGCAAGCAATCACCACCATATCTGCAGGAACAATGGATCCATCTTTAAAAAGCACCCCATCCACCGAATCACCGCCAAGAATACGCTCTGTGTTCTTATTTAGGAGGACTTCAATCCCAAGTTTTTCAATCTCCCGCTTTAAAAACTGACCTCCCACCGTATCCAACTGGACATCCATCAAACGGTCCATCAGATGCACCACCGTCACTTTTTGGCCTTGGTTAAGCAGGCCCCTGGCTGCTTCGAGTCCCAACAAACCGCCACCAATCACCACCGCATTTTTAGACGTCTTGCAATGCTCAAGAATGCCATTCGTATCCGACATATTTCGAAACACATAAACGCCTTTTTTCTTCACTCCATCAATCGGGGGAATAAAAGGATTGCTTCCTGTCGCCAGAAGAAGAAGATCGTAGGAAAAAGAGTAACCCCCCTCGGCAACGACCCATCGGTGGGTCGTATCCACCTCCGTCACTTTGGAACCTAAATGAACATGGATGGAGTGTTTGCGATACCACTCTTCCGTATTGATATAAATTTCATCGACTGTTTTTTCACCGGCAAGAACAGAGGAAAGTAGAATCCGATTGTAGTTGAAATAGGGCTCTTCACTGAAAACCGTGACATCAAAATCAGGTTTGTGTTTTAAAATTTCATCCAGGCAGGCCATGCCCGCCATCCCATTGCCAACAACGACCAATTTTTTTCTCATGAAATAAAAACTCCTTATGACTTGCACAAAGCATACCGCTTATTTATTACAGGAGTGTTAACTAGGGATTACGATCAGGTGCTAAAAATGAAACAGGTAGGTAATAAAAATAAATTTTAAAGTTTTTTCTGAAGTGTTTTTTGAGCGTACATCCGTTCGTCGGCCATTTTGATAGCCTCTTCGAGCGAAGAGACTGTTTCCCATGAGGAGTAGGAAGTTCCGAAGCTATAGGCCAGTGTATACTTAGGGGAGTTTTTATTGACGATTTGGACAGACTGCTCAATCCTGGACAAAATTGTTTGGATATCCGCCTCATTTTCAATGAGAGCCACCACAACAAATTCATCCCCGCCAAAGCGTCCCAGGACATCTGTTACCCGAAACACGCTTTTTAGGATAGCTGAGAAAGCCTGCAAAGCAAAATCCCCCTCTTTATGACCCCACCGATCATTGATCTGCTTGAAATGATTGATGTCAAAATAAAGCAGGGCATAGTTTTTTTTGACACGTTTAGAAAGCTTGAGGAGTCCTTCAGCGGCTTCGTAGAAACCTCTCCGGTTATAAAGACCTGTCAACTCATCCGTCATGGAAATATGTTTTAATTGCATCTGAGCATTGAGAGCCATAAAGCGCAACACATAAAAAATAACAATCAAAAGAATGATGGCTAAAGCCGGAACGATCATTGATTTTAGAAACCGAAGCCGAATCAGCAAAAGCTCCGCCCGGTAGTCCGAATAATTTCGATCAATCGCAAGCAGCCCCACAAATTGATTTGAAGTATTATAAATAGGCGCGTAAGCGCTGATAAAAGTCCCCCACTGATCTGTGTAGGGTTTAGGACTGACCATCGCTCTTTTGGCTAAAAGAGCTGAAGTTAGAGTAGGATCTGGATCCTTGTATTCATCCATGACAAAAGAATGATCCTCAACCCCATCCTTGTCCGCATCTCCCAAGGGAGTCGCGTCTAAAATAAAGTAAATCTTTCCGTCTTTTAGAATAACCGTGTAGATATAACGAAGCTTCTTGGAGGCAAGTCTCAGCTTTTTTAGTGGAGCTATCGCTTCTGCATATGCAGAGCTGTTCTCATCGGAACGGGATAAAATCTGCTGATGCAAGTCTCCGGAGACAGTCGCGGCATAGGCTCGCGCTGTTTGCAAAAGCTCTTCTTTGATTCTCTGGCTATAAACTTCATTGGCTTTCTCATAAACAGAGTTAAATTGAGAGCCATTGACCACCAATAAAAAAAGAAACAGCAACAAACTCTCAACCAGTACTTTGAAATGATAGTTTTTTGTCATGAAATCACTTTTTTCCGGAAAGATTCTTCCATCTGGTCAAGGGATGAAAAATGATAAAATTGGTTGATCGCTTTTTCCAAGGACTCTCCGTCTGAAATTTGCTTAAGAAAATGATAGAAAACATCCCCTCCCTGAAGATCAACCAAATAGCGTACCCAAGCCTCACTCTGGATATAGAAATCATCGACAGACTCAGGGTACTGCTTAAGCTGGCTGAGTCTTCCAAAATCAATATAGTTCTCTGGCTTTATTTTGTCAAAAGACCTGAGTGCGTACTGATTACCACCCGTATAGAGCCCTAAAACTCGAAAAGAAACATACTCCGAAAATCCTTCATTTAAAAAAAGAGGGATCCGACCATCGAGAAAACGAAAAAGAATCACATGCGTCAGCTCGTGAGCAATAATTTTTCGTGGTGTCATCCAATGTTTGCCCCGAACCATATAAAGCTCCCACCCATTGGTAAATCCATGAGCCGTTCCAAAGGGACTGTATTTTGAAGCAAATTCTTTCCACTGGTCTTCGTCTTCAAATACAAAAATATGAACTTTTTTCTTCCAAGGATCCTCTGAAATCTTGAAAAGATTTTTGATCCAATTGTAGTAAGTCTCGGCCCCTTCATAAACAGTGGCCACCAACTTTTCATCTTTGAAATGAAAAATGAAATGCCGACTCTCGGCATGCTTCCAATCTTCTTTATTTTTTGAAAGAGCCGCTCTCCCCTCAGGAGACAAGTCACGATCGCTGAGCTGTCCAAATCCAAGAGGGGTCAGTGCTTCAGCCGCAAACAAAGGAGCTGAAAACAAAAAACCTGTGAGAAAAAATAAAAAAAAGTGACGACGTGCGCTTTTAAATAGTTTCTTCAACCGCCGTCTCTTCTTGCTCAGCCGGACTACCAGCCCCAGGAGCCTCTACACCACAGGCCCAAACGGACGCTTGCGCTAACACCAGCAATACCGCTACCAAAACTGCTTCTATTGATTTTTTCATACATTCTCCTGTTTGGCTTAAAAAGAAAGTTACACTTCAAATATACATGATAATTGGTTAAATTGGGTCCTGCTTAAATATGCTTAAATTTAAAACGTGGCCGTTAAACCTGTCGAAAGTGTATGCCCCGAATAGTCCTGGGAAACATCATTGGAATAGTTTTGTTTGTAGAGATAGCTAAAATTCCACTGGTAAGTTGGGTTAATCTCAAAGTAAACGGTGCTACCATAATAAAGAAGATTGTCTTTTTCTTTCACCAAGCCGTCGACATCAAAAGTCCTAGCCGTATATTTTTTAAAGTCATACCCTGTATAAAAAGTGGTTGAAAGACGAGGAGCCAAAACAAGGTTGGCATAGCCTCCAGCCTTCATTCCCTGATAATCGTTGAAGCGATTAAAAAGATCATTGGAGTCATTGGCTTTGTAGGCAGTATGAGCCCCCAAAACCAAGCGCTCGTTCAATATATATTTTAAATTAACTCCCGGTTCATAAAAAATGTCTTCTCGTTCTTTATCCAAATTCTCGTTACTATCCGAGAGCGCCTGACGGGTTGCAAAGGATCTGATACTGAATATCTGATAAAAAGTTCCTGTTAATTTTCTGGTGAAATCGTAGCTGAGGGCAGGTTTAAACTTATTCTGAGTGTAGTTTAAACTACTGTTTCTCTCATAATGGATGTGATTAAGATAATAATTAAACTTAAATTTAAGTTTTGGCGAGAGTTTGGCATCAAAAAATGGATTGAGACCTAAATCACTGTAGCTTGAATCCTCAAAATTACCATAGTGAAAAAAATTTGCTGACGACACCGCTCCCCAGCTTCCTTCGCCGAGAAAACCAACACCCGGATGCTTTAATTTCAATTCTCCACTGAGGTTATTCTCATAATATTCGTCGCCTTGACGGCTGGAGTCTAAATTGACGTTGTTATCATACCCAAAATTAGATTCCAGGTTGAATTTCCATATTTTTTTGGCTTCCTGCTCTTGCCGCTGTCTGGCAGCCGCAAGCTCACTTTCAACGTATTGATTGAATTGAAGTCGGCGAGCGGTCTTCTCTTGATCCGTAAGACTCGTCTCTTCCGCCTGAAGAAAAGAAAGGTTGCCAAGCAGTCCAAAAAGAAAGGTTGCCAATATCAAACATTGGCCAAGGTGTAAATTGAATCTAGCTATTTTTTTGTGCACTAAGAAAGTCTCCAAAAATAAGATGACCCACCATCAAAACCTTGGCGGATCATCGCCTAAACTATTATTCACAAAATCAAGCCTTCGAGTCAACCAGTAAACTGAACAAAATTTTCAAAAAAATAGGTTATCGAGTCAGTTTAAGTCCGCCATCATCGTTATCGTCGCTGCCGTCTTTCCTGCGTTCACGCCGGCGATCCTTCTGGTCTCGGTCTCTATCAATGGTTCTATCCACTGCCTCAATATTTTTTTCTATCAGTTGTTCCTGAGCGTCTATTAATGTCTGAACATCTCGTTCTGGAGAAGTCGTCCCCTCAACGCTCTTAGCTCCCAAAGATTCCTGAAAATTCTCCAAGCGTTCAGCAAGTTTTGGCTCATACTCTCGCTCGATTGTCTGGATGTCTTGAATCCTTCCCTCACGCCCCTCATCTTTTAGCTCCGCCAAAGTCTGATCCACGTTAGAAACAAGCTCTTTATTTTGGGCTATCTCTTCCTCTGACATCTTCTCGGGTGTTTTGGGAGCTTCTCCCAGAGAATCAACTTCCGTTTTTTCATTTTCCTTTAAGATCACTTTATCCTCCATCATCTGCCCATCAGCATTCTTGGAGTGAACCTCTACCTCCGAGTCATGCAAATTATATACATCCGTAGTGGCACCATCCGTCACTGTCCGGTAAGCGGAACCACGAACTGCCGCAACCGCTGTGGGTGTCTCAATCTCAAAAGTAGATTTCGCGGGTAGTTTGGCAAGTCTAGCAAACACATCTCCCTTGGACATTTCAATTCCCGTGGGAAATACAGACTTAATCCTGACCTTAGAGCCTGCCCAAAAGCGAGTCACATTATTCCACTCTTTATCATAGGCGACATCCACAAAACTAGCGTCTCCAACCAGGACAGTATCCCCAATCGCCAAAAGGTCCCCTTGCTTCAGGGCTTGAGTGCTCCCATCTGCTTTTAGAACCTCGGCTTGTCCATTTAGCGTCATCACTTCGCAGGAATACTCCCCCCCTGCCTGGGCATAAGCGGTAATCGTTGCGCACAGCAACATCATCAAAAAGAGCGTTCTAAGGGTAATTTTCATAACTTTCTCCCGATTAAAATTTTGTCCTTCTTCATTAAAAGTATACATTGGTTGTTGAAAAAATCAAGTATTTTTGTTAATAGATATTATAAAATGATTGATTAAATATAGCTATGTTAATAAAAATTGTAAATGGCCTCTCTCATGAGAAGCGGGCCTGAACGATACGCTCCTGGCTTTCTTCTTTATGCTTTCTTTCATCCAAACCAATCTGCCTGAAAAGATCAGCAAGATTTTCAAAGTTCCCATAATCCGATTTAAAATCGCTCTCAAAAGGAAGGGTCTGGAACTCTGGGTTTTCCCTGACAAATTCCATGTATTCGTGCTCCGCGTGGTCTTCAAAGTCAGCGTTGAGCTCATAACTGAGTCGAGGTTTAATCACATACAACACCCAGCTGACATGGTAATAGAAAAATGCCATAAACTGCGGTACGATCAAATAAAGAAAAAAGTTTTCTCGGATTTGTTTTTTTTGGGTCATCTCTTCCAAAATCAATAAGTGCCACTGCTCATTGTCCTGTTGATGACGACTTTCTTGGATAAAATTAAAAATCCTTCTGGCAAAATTGGGTTGGGCATAGGTATGCGTCATCGCAATATAGGCTACATGCTCCCAGGACTGGTAAGGGACGCGCGCAATTACTTCCAGGACTTTAAATTTAGAGAGAGTCCTTTTACGACCATAAAAAAAATCCATCGTAAAAAATAAGACACGCGCCAGCATTCCATACCGGCGGCGGTCAGAGGAGAGTGTTTTTTCTTGTTCTGCTTTCAAATCCATCGTGGGCGCACAAAACTCCTTACTTCAATTGTACCCCAACAATAGAAATATCATCATCAGGTTTTTTCGGCAAACACCAATGATAGGCGGTACGAGCTAAACTATGGACCGTGTATTCCAAAGAATACTCATTTATATTTTCTTTTTTTAAATGGGAGTAAACGCCCGCAAGACCCAAATCTTCATTTTTTGCGTTACGCGCTTCATACACTCCGTCCGATATAAGAAACAGTCTATCTCCTGCTCTTAAATCCACACGACCTTCCTCGTAGGAAATTCCCTCCACCATTCCAATCGGAGGCCCATATCCCTCCAGTTGGCAAACCTGTCCGTCTTTTCTGATTAAAATAGGCCCCAAGTGGCCAGCCGTCGTATAGACAAAAGATGAATCTTTTAGGTTGAGAATGCCATAAACAAGCGTAAAAGAATGATTTTTGTAGTTTTCGTGGCAAAAATGCTCGTTGATACTTTCAACAAGACTTCTTGGGCAATGATTTTTAAATATCCCGGATAAAAAATGGGTCGCAGTCACAGAAAGCAGGGCTGATGCCGCTCCATGACCTGTGACATCTAGAACGTATAAAGCCACGTGCGTTTCATCCACAGGAAAAATATGAAGACTGTCTCCCCCAAGCTCTTCACAAGGCTTATAAAACCATGCTGATTCAAACCGATCAGAGTTTAGACCTCGAGAAGGTAAAAGTGAGCGCTGAAACTCCGCAGCACTCTCCAGTTCTTGTGTCATCCGCTGATTAAGCTTTTGAAGCTGCCTTTCGGCGCGTTTGGCTTCCGTTAAATCATGCCACACGGCAATCAAAGCAGGCCGCCCTCCGATCTCCACCGAGTTTAGCGTTACTTCGACAGGAAATTCTTCTCCATCTGACTTTCGGTGCATCCATTCAAAACGATGCCATCCATTTTTTCTGGCAATCTGATCCATTTCCTGAGATTTTTCAGAAGACTTACGACCATCCGGTTGATATTCTGGGGAAAGAATAGCAGGGTGCAGAGATAAAACCTCTGTTTTACTACGGCACTTCAAAAGCTTTATCGTTGCTTCATTACAATCCGTAATTCCTGTCTCATCCACAATAAAATGCGCATCGGAAGAGTGGTCAAATAAAATCCGAAAGCGATCCTGCACCAAAGAATCAGGCATGGTACCGGAAACAATCCACAACGTGGTCATTGACCATGCCGGTGGCTTGCATATGAGCGTAAATAATCGTCGATCCCACGAAACGAAATCCTCTTTTCTTTAAATCTTTGCTAAAAGCATCTGACTCGGCCGTCTGGGCGGGAATATCTTTGAGAGTGTGACGTTTGTTGATGAGGGGCTTCCCTCCCACAAAACTCCAGGCATATTTTGAAAAACTTCCAAATTCTTTTTGGACTTTTAAAAAAGCTTTTGCATTCGAGACAGCAGACTCCACCTTGAGACGATTACGGATAATACCAGGATCTTTTAAAAGAGTTTCTATTTTCTTACGATCGAATTTAGAGACTTTCACCGGATCAAAATCACAGAAATTCTTACGGTAGTTTTCCCTTTTTCTTAGAACTGTCAACCAGCTTAAGCCCGCTTGCGCTCCCTCGAGGATGAGAAACTCAAACAATTTTTTGTCATCGTAGACAGGAACCCCCCATTCCTCATCGTGATATCGAATATAAAGAGGATCCGTTCCTGCCCACGCACAGCGCGTCATTCTAGTTTAAACCTTACAGGAACTCTTGCGGTAGAATTTACTGGCAATTCTCCGATACGTGCGGGTAAAAAACGCCAGGACTTCACCGCTTGGATTGCCGAGCGGTCCAAGACATCGTAGCCTGAACTTATTTCTTTTTCCACTTGGGTCGCACGGCCTTCAGCGCTGACGGATACTCTTAAAACCACCACTCCCTGCCAACCCTTCTGGCGCGCTTGCCGGGGATAAACAGGGGCCGGATTCCTTAAGTAGTTCGGTTTGGCCTCTGTCATTGCCCCTCCGGAGGAATGAAAAGTGCTGGCATCCTTTCCAGGGGTCGGAGAATTCTCTTGAGTTTTTGTCTCCGCAGTTAAAGAAGCTGCCTGTTTGGCCTCCTCCATAATCAATGTCTCTTCTAGAGCTTCTGAGGATTCTTGATTCGCGGCTACCAGATGAACTTCAAGGCCTCCACTGCCAAGCTCTACCGCATATTCAGCCGGTCGAACAAGAAGCGAGCCTCCAACCAATAGCAGAGCCGCATGAAACACAAAAGAAACAATAAAGCCCAGGGATTGATCGTAAGAAGATGGATGGCTTATCACTATTTTTTCTTTGTCTGGATGGATACCTTCTTAATCCCCAGCTTTCGAACCTCATCCAAAATTTCAACGCCTTTACCAAAATCAGCGCGCTCATCTCCATTGATAAAAACTTTAAGTTCTGGATTCTGAGTTTTTAAATCAGTGAGTCTTTGTTTAAGACTGTCCAAAGAGAGAGGTTCTTTATCCAAAAAAAGAGTCCCCTCTTCTTTGAAGCTGATTGTCACCGAGCTCTGACGATCCTCCACCAGGGCCGTGACTGCCGATGGCAACTGAACAGGTACTCCTTCATTTTGAATCATCGACAGGGAGACCATCATAAAAGTCGCCAAAAGAAAAAACATAATATCGATAAAAGGGATGATTTCAAGTCGCGGCCTTGTTTTGGGCCTAGGCGAAGGCAAGGAAGGCATTTTTTAGCGTCCAGATTTTTTTCTTAAGAGGATGGTAAGCTGGTTCATTGAACCTTCGATTTTACGGCGTACCTGCTCCAGCTTGGCTGTAAAATAATTGAGCGGCAGGATGGCCACAATCGCCACGATCAGACCAAAGGAAACCGCAATCAAAGATTCGGCGATACCTCCGGTGATCACTTGTTGTTTATCTGCCAAATTCCCCCCTCCCACGACGCCAAAAGCACGGATCATTCCTACCACGGTTCCCAAAAGCCCCAGAAGAGGCCCTAGCGTCACGGCCGTGTCCAAAACCACCAAGCCACGATTGTACTCATCAAGCTGGGCGCTAGCTGCCTCCAAGAGTGCATCCTCCAAAGAGCTTTCACGATGCTCCAGACCCTCGGTGAGTACACGAGCGATCCGATCACTAGACTGCCTCCCCGTCTTGATCGCCTCCTCAAATTTTCCATGCTGAACATATTCAAATATTTTATGCACTGCCTCTTTATCCCGACGCTTGATTTCACGTAAAATAAAAAGTACACGCTCGACAACCACCCCCAACGTAATCACCGACAAAATAAAAATGGGCCACATAATCGGCCCGCCCTTCCAAAAAAGTTCAAGCATGACGGCCCTTTCTCTTCAAATTTAAAATATGCCAACCCATCCACGCCAGATAAGCCCAATAAAACAAAACTTCCGTCAGCGAAGGATTTCCGTTGTATCCAAACATGGCCTTGAGCAAAGACCCGACACCCTTCTTCTCGTTGAGATAAGCGTTAATATTATAAAGAGGGTCCACCACCGCAGGGATCCAACCCGCTTCATTGAGTTCATGAACTCCGTAAGCCAGAAGTCCCGCGGCAATCAGCACAATAAAAATCCCTGTCCACCAAAATAAACTCTTGAGGGCGATTTTTCGTCCTCCCGTAAATATCAATAAAACTACCAAGGCTGCCGCGCCAAACCCTGCCATCGCTCCCACCAAAGAAATTTGCCCTCCACTTTGCAAAGACACCGCCTTCAAAAAAAGAACGGTTTCCGCTCCTTCCCGAAGCACCGCAAAAAATGGCAGGGACACCAAAGCCCAATAGTCACGAGTCGAAATGGCACTCTCGACCTTGCTTTCAATCGAAGACTTGATATTTCTTCCCTGCTTCTCCATCCAAAAAAACATATACGTCAAAACCACGCAAGCCGCGATAGAAATCACTCCTTCGAGGACTTTTCCTACAATTTCCCCGGAGGCCTCCGTCATCCCGGCAATCCAGCTGCCCAGGCCGAGGCTTGCCGCCAAGGCCAACACCACGCTCATTCCTATGTGAGAAAAATAACGTCCTGCGTTGAGCCTGGCAAGAACCGTCAAAATAATCCCAAGAATGAGCCCCGCTTCCAAAGCCTCCCTAAAAACAACCAAAAACACCGCAAAAACATTTTCACCAAACAATTTTCATCCCTCCTGTGTAGTTGCGCCCATCCGCCGGATCAATTCCGTCCGAGCGGACACG
>CAZCDB010000009.1:16252-34262 GCA_964497635.1 uncultured Planctomycetia bacterium
GCGTATTGAGGAATTTTACCGGTGTTAGGACCTCCGGTAAATTCCGCGTCCAAAAATAGGGCGTTATAAAAAAATGAAAAGTCCCCAAGATCCAATTCCGTGGCGACTTCGACTCCCTGATGCTTCGCATCCCCCACGTTTTGGACAGAGCTTAAACCCCCGATCGTGGCACTGCCAATCTGATCGTCAAACTCCATGTAAAAATAGCTCGCATCCCAAGAAAGATAAGGGAGTATATTGCCGCGAACCCCGGCATCCACTTGCCATGAATGTCCGTCTTTTAAGTCCTCGTTAACGACTTGATTGGTCCCATTGGGAACCGACTGAACAAAAACCTTAGGACGATACCCCTGTGAAAAATTACTATAAAGATTGATGTCAGGGGTTACCTCCACTTGAGCCCCCACCCCTCCCAAAACCTCAAAATCAAATTCTTCTTCATCCGCCAGAGGCACCGTCGTCTTATCTAGATTTAAATTTTCCTTGATCGACTGCCAAACGTTTTCCAGACGAATCCCCGGAGTGATTGAAAAGCGTCCAAATTTAAATAGATTTTCTGTAAAAAGAGAGAAGTAATTCAGATCACGATCCGCATCTTTTCTTAAAAACCCATCCAAGGCGTCGGAGGTGGTGCCGCGAGAGTCTAGCCGAGGAGACGTGGTGTGATGATACAGCGCTCCCCCGGTGAAAACGTGCTCACTCGACCCAAAGGCTGAATACTCGTGAGCCAAACGTGCGTCGACACCCCCGGTATAAAACTCCTGATTCTCGATATCATTGGTCGAGGCCGCCGCTCCGCTGGGTGCAGTTCCAAATCCGCCACCTCGTTGACGCCAGCTCAAGCGCTCGTAATAAATCCCGTAACCCTTCACATCCACTTGAGTCCTTTCAGAAATTTCTTTATGAAAGCCAATGAATCCTGAGTGGCGATTGAGCTCAAAGTGGTCCACAAGTTTTGTGGAAACAGAAGCATCCGTATCAAACTGAAGTCTCGTCAGCCCCCCAGGCTCTCCGTGAGTCTCATGATAAGAATCCCAACCCAGCGTCCAAAGCAACGTTGGGTCTTGTTCAATGTTTACTTTAAGCCCCCCATATTCCAGATCGTATTGACTGTTAAAATCACGAAAACCCTGGGCTTGGCGATGATGAAAATAGCCATAATAACCGACTGAGCCTTGAGTCCCGCTAACACTTTCATAATTAGAAAATAGCCCATGACTTCCACCGCTATTCTCCGTCTCCAAGCGAAAAGGCGCCTCGTAGGGATCCTTGGTGACAAAATTGAGAGCTCCCCCCGGCTGAGGACCATACATCAGAGAACCTCCTCCATGAATAAAATCGATATGATCCACCACCTGAGTTGGAGGCACATAATAAGCCTCCGGATAACCAAACATATCTGCATGGATAGGAATCCCATCTTTTAAAACTTGAGTAAACTGAGCCCGGTGGGGATCGAGTCCACGGTAACCAACACTAAACAGGGGGGTGGATTCTTCGCTCAAAAGAAGTCCGGGGGTTTTTTGAAGAACTTGTCGGAAATTATTATTCACAATCACCGGAGCCTCTTCAAGATTGATGATTGCTGTCTTTTTCCCCGAATAAACCTTGCTTCCTTCCACTTCTGCCTTGTATGCCACACCCGAAGATTCTTTGGACCCTTTCACCACCACTTCGGATAAAGTCGTCAGCGGCTGCGCGTTTTCTTTGGCAAAGAGTAGTGTTGATTCGCTTTGAAAAGTGGTTAATACCGTCCATAAAAAAATAAGTATTCGTATTTTGTAAATTTTCATTTCATTACCTGTCTTTTTTTATTTCCTGCACTTTGAACAACGCACATAAAGCTTGTGATCATGAAACAAAAGCTCAACATCGTATTTCTGGCAAATTTTGGACTGCTGGCTTTCAATCTCCTCGCAGTGATACTCAATCACCTTCCCGCAACCAACACAGATAATGTGGTCATGATGACCCTTGGAGCTGGACCGCTCAAAAAACTCACCCTTGCCCTTGCCCACCGAAGTCTGGAGGACGCCGCTTTCTAGTAAGAGTGGGATCGTACGAAACACCGTCCCCCGTGCAATCCTTCCGTCCTCTTTTCTTAAAATCTCATAAAGCCCGTCCGAATCAAAGTGGCCGGAAAGATGACGGACTTTCTCGAAAATACTCCGTCTTTCACGGGTGTATTTTAAGCCCTTCTTTTCAAGATAAGCTTCAAAGGATCTGTCTGGCATCGTCTACTTCCTTGTCTAGGTGAGACAGTATCCTATTTAGATTTTGTCTCAATGTCAACAAGAAAAAAAGACATGTTATTTTCTAACATGCCTTTTTTACTGCTTAGAGTCTGTTAACTAGTGACTGTCTTTTTTGGCACTAGCGCCACGGCCCTGTTGCGTTCCTTTTGCAGGGCGTCGTAGATTTTCTCTGCTTTGGTCAGTTTTACTTTTTTATTATCATTCACACGATACGGAGTCTGAGATTTCATTGGTTTCCTTTGGTTGACGCGTATTGTCTCCTATTGGATAGAAAAAAGCTTGATATATTCGATAGGCAAGCAAATCCAGCTGGGGCTTATAGGCGTCATATTCCGATAAAATGGTTTGGGCTTCTGGTTTATTTTTAAACCAGTCCTCAAGCATCGGGCGGTTAATTTCCAAATGAAATTGAAAACCATAACAGCGGTCTTGATACCAATAAGCCTGATGAGGAACCACAGGGCTTGAGGCAAGCAGCACAGACCCTTTGGGCAAGTCAAAGGTATCTTCATGCCACTGCAGCACTTGAAGCTGTGCTCTAGCCAGCGTACTAAACAGAGAATCTTGCTTGGCTTCTGCGGATAACCAGACCTGCCCCCAGCCAACTTCAGGTTCCTTGGCTTTATAAACAGAAGCGCCCAAAGCTTTGGCTAAAAGCTGAGCCCCCAGACAAATTCCAAGATAAGGAATGCCTTGCCCAATCGCTTCTTGAATCAATAAGTTTTCTCTTTTCAGAAAAGGGTATTTATCTTCTTCGTACACGTTCATCGGTCCACCCATCACGACCAAAGACCCGATCGAGCTTACCGCCGGAAACTCAAAACCTTCCTCATAAAGCCGCACCACCTGATAGGAGATGTTTCTTTCTACCAAAAAATCAAGCATCGTGCCCGCCATTTCGTTGGGCACGTGCTCTAAAATCACCACCTGTTTTTGATTTGAGTT
Source organism: uncultured Planctomycetia bacterium (assembly GCA_964497635.1). Lineage (GTDB taxonomy): Bacteria > Omnitrophota > Gorgyraeia > 2-02-FULL-51-18 > 2-02-FULL-51-18 > CAMDWQ01. Next base: position 19,453 of record CAZCDB010000009.1, read on the forward strand.
CATTGTCTAAAAAACCCTTTATTCCTTGAACTGAATTCCGTTAATAGAACTATCATCCAATCCCTTCGTTTTTTCGACGAGTTGAATTAGTTCCGCACGAACACCATCTTTGTCTTCTTTTTTGATTTCCCTTAAAGAGGCCAGAACATGATCATAGTTTGCATTTGCCTTGAACGCGGATTTTCGAAGCAAAAGTCCAAACTCAGCCACGGCGGACGCTAGCTTCATGTTTTCCGTAACGATCCTGGAAGAAGTGCTGGAAACTGTTTTAGTGATGAGTTTACTTTCCTCGGAGGTCGGCTCTTTGTAGCGCACCTTAACCGTCATCAACTCCCCGCTTTTTTTAAGCTGAGTTGTCTGGTATTTGAGGGCATCAACAGAACTGACGTTTTCTCCAGCCGAGGCCGGCACAATCTCATAAAGCGCCGTCACCGTGTGTCCTGCGCCCATCTCTCCCGCGTCTTTTTTATCATTATTAAAATCTTCGTTGGCCAACGCACGGTTTTCATAGCCCACAAGGCGATAAGATTTGACATAGGCAGGGTTAAACTCAATCTGGATCTTGACATCTTTGGCGAGGGTAAAAAGTGTCGAGCCAAGCTCCTGGACCAGAACTTTTTGCGCCTCATGCAAAGAATCAATGTAGAAATAGTTCCCATTGCCTTTATTGGCCAGCTGTTCCATTTTAGAGTCCTTTAGATTCCCAGTGCCAAAGCCCAGGACCGTCAAAAACACCCCCTGACTGCGCTTTTCCTCGATCAAACGGATCAATTCCGCGTCACTGCTGGTTCCCACATTAAAATCTCCGTCTGTCGCCAAGATCACGCGATTATTGCCCCCTTGGATAAAGTTTTCTTTGGCAATCTGATAAGCCAATTCAATTCCTTCCGCACCAGCCGTGGCACCTCCCCCTTGCAGGTGGTTGATGGCCCGTAAAATCTTACTTTTTTCATTTCCTGATGTTAAAGGGAGCACTAACCCCGCATTGCCAGCGTAAGTCACGATCGCAACTTTTTCTTTCTCTCCCAACTGCTGGACCATTTTGGTTAAAGATTTCTGCAAAAGAGGCAGCTTGTCAGGGCTTTCCATAGAACCCGAAACATCAATCAAGAAAATCAGATTGCTGGGAGGTAAATTGGTTTTGTCCAGCGCCTTTCCGTTAAGCCCGACAAGCACAAGCTCATGGCCTTCGGCCCAAGGACATTGAGTGATTTCCGTGGTAACAGAAAAAGGTGCTTGGCCTTCCGTCTTGGGATAATCATAGCTAAAATAATTGATCATCTCTTCAATCCGCACGGCATCTTGGGGAGGCATCGTCCCATCGTTTAAGAAGCGTCGCACATTCGCATAGGAAGCGGTGTCCACATCAATGGAAAAAGTAGAGAGGGGACTTTCAGTGACATTGCGAAAAGAAAGCTCTTCAATGGCGTTGTAATTTTCAGTGTTAAAATCTGCTGGGACTGATTGGGATAAAGACTGTAATCTGGCTCCGCCAACGAAATTCATAGAATCGTACATAACACTGCTCTCACTTAGGAGAGCTCCGGAAGAAACAGCCTCGTGCTTTTTTGCTAAATAACTAACTCTAGCGGAACTCCTAGAAAAATCTTTGCCTTTAAAATCAGATTCTTGCTGTTTGATTGGCAACGATATCATGGTTTTAGCGTTAGAAACTGGGGCCTTTTCCCTAACAACCTGAACAGGAGCGGTTGGAATAGGCTGTTTTGGAGCGCTGGGTACTACCGTTTTTAGCTCCTCCGGCAAATGAGTGAAAACCACAGCCGCGGTGACAGCCGCTGCGATACTGGCCACAACTTTTAGATTTATTTTTCGGATCGGCACGCTGATACTCATTTTGGAGCCCTCCCTTTTTTTGGTATTTTCAATTCTGCGTTTTAACTCCATCGATATTTCCTCCGCAGGCCAGTGTTGTTTTAAAGCGCCGGAGAGTTTTTGCAAATCTTCAAAGTACTTCTTGGCTTCGGCGTTATCACGAATTGCCGCTTCAGCAGTCCTCTGTTCATCTTGATCCGCTTGGCCATCCACATAGATTGAAATTGCTAATTTTATTTTTTCATCCAGGTTCATGAGGGCAGCTCCTCTAAAAGGTATCCCAAATTTTGTCTTAACGCCTCGCGAGCACGAAAAATTAATATTTTCACATTGGCTAGAGAGTTTCCAGTTACTAAAACAATTTCTTCATAAGATAAATCCTGAAATTCCCTCAAGATAAACGCTTCTCTCTGGGGCAAAGGAAGCTGCTCCACCGCCTGACGGATACCTTGTGCTAGTTCTTTGTTGTGCAAAGCGGTGGCGGGGGTTTTATGATCTGGAACCTCAATTGGGAGCGGGTCTTGTTCTATAGAAGTCGGCCGTTGGAAAAATGAAAAGCTGATTTTTCGTCTTCTTAGTTTAGAAAGGCAAGAATTCCGAGCCACCGTGTAAAGCCAGGTTGAAAATTTAGCCCGCGGTTCTGGGGTGTAGCAGCTGCTTTTTTCGACAAGAATCATAAAAACTTCCGCCGAAACATCTTGGGCATCTGCTCGATTTCCGATCAAGCGAAGGGCAAAATTAAAAATAGGTTTCTGATACCGCAAAAAGATGACTTCCATCGCCTTCTGGGCCCCTTGTTGGTATTCCAATATCAACTGTTCGTCGCTTTTATCCATTTCGGACCTTTGTTGAAATCAATACTTATCTCACTCTATTGAACGCACTGGATAGGAGAAAGTTACAAGGAAAATGGTCTTATTTTTGCTTGTAAAACCAGGCTTTAACCGCGGCAACTTTATCCCCTTGGATTTCAATGACTCCATTTTTCATGGTGCCACCGACTCCTAGAGTCGTTTTGAGCTCTTTGGCGATGGATTCAAGTCGGGCGGAGCCGTAGGTGTGAAGGCCTGAGATCACCGTCACCACTTTTCCGGCTCTTTTTTCAATGCGGATTTTTGGGACAGGAGAACCAGCGTTCATTTTTTTCTTTTTTTGAAAAACCGTTTCCGGGCGTCGACCCTTGCTTTTCGCGTCATTCGAACCACTCCGGGTTTCTTTTTACGCTTCACTATTTTTTTCTGGGCGGGCTTGACCTTTGGGTCTTTTTTAATCACAGCTTTCGCGGGTTTTACCTTCACCACTTCAGGCTCAGAAACTGTGGATGGGATCTCTTCACGATGAGATTCTAGCTCACCCTTATAGACAATTTTTCTCTGATGAAGATTGACTTCATAGCGGAGTATCCCCGCTTCGTGTATCTTTTGAAGAAAAGTCGCGTGATTGATCTTTTCTTTCTGGGCGGCTTCAATCGCCGAGACAAGCGCCTTGAGATCAAAGCTGCCGCAAGGCCCTTGGCTGGCCTCTGATTTCCTGACAATGTGCGCCTGACCCGCGGAACCATAAAAAGTAATCTCGTGAGAAGCAACCTTCACCGCGTAGTGGTGGATTCCTGCCTCTAAAAGCAGATCAATAAATTTTGGGTATTTAATTTTTTTCTTTTCGATCAGGGCAAAAGCATCATTTATCCTCTGAATATTGCTCTCATCCATCGGATAATGAAAAAGCTCACGGCGCCGTATTTTTAGATCCGGCTTTACTTTTAAAAGGGCGTTTAGAATTTTTTCCTGAACATTAGGGGTCAGAGGCCTGCCCTTGCGTCCTTTTTGAACCATCTTAAAACTGAGTTGTTCTGTCGAGGCTTCCACCAATGCCGCATTGGTAATACCCAGCTGAGTCATGAGTGTATCCAAGGGCTGAATGATATTCTGATTTTCCATTTTTTTTAGATCCCTTATTATTTAGTCTTCGATTTTTTCTTAAAAAATTCTCTTTGGGCCTTTGGAGCCACAGGAAACTGTGGACGTCCGGTGTTATGACGATCTTCATTTTCATAAACAGGTTTTATGGGGCCTCTGTCTTTGAGAAATTTTTGGGCATCGACTCCGGGACAAGTTTTTAATTTTAAAGAAATCTTCATCAGCTTTTCAATCGCGTGTATGTTGCCACCCTCTCGGGGCGTTGCAAATGTGATCGCATGTCCCTTTTGACCCGCGCGGCCTGTACGTCCGATCCGGTGGATATAGTTTTCAGTCTCATCGGGAAGGTCGTAGTTGATGACAAGCTCGATTTCTTTGACGTCAATTCCGCGCGCAGCAATGTCCGTGGCGACCAAAATGCGGTAGGTCCCATTTTTAAATCCCTGAAGAGCGTGACGCCTCTCCCCCTGATTACGATCCGAGTGGAGTTCATTGACGGTATGATTCATCTGCTGAAGGGAGCGGGTCAACTTCCAAGCACTCGCCTTTGTCCGGGTGAAAATCAAAATACTGCCCCGGGTTTGATTTAAAATTTTCCCCAGAAGTTTGAGTTTGTCGTCTTGCTGGACGATAAAAAGCTCTTGGGTAATTTGCTCAGGGGTTGCTCCCGAAGGAGCTGCTTCAATGCGTACCGGATCTTTCATATAAAACGCCGCCAGCTTCAGAACTGCTTCTGGCATGGTCGCAGAAAAAAGTAGGGTCTGTCTCTCTTTGGGCAAAAACTCCGCCAGCCGCTTGATCTGCGGGGCAAAACCCATATCCAGCATCCGGTCTGCTTCATCGAGCACCACCATTTGGATATTCAACGGATCTGTGGTTTTTTGTTCCATATGATCCAGAAATCTTCCCGGCGTCGCGATGATCACGCGAATCGTTTCTTTTTGGAGAAGCTTCACTTGCATCGTCATATCCATCCCACCGATCACAATCACTGAGCGGATGTTAAAAGGGTTCCCCAGTCTACGCAAAGTCTCATCCACTTGAAGAGCCAGCTCGCGGGTCGGAACAAGGATCAGAGCACGGCCACTTCCCTCAAGTAGACGTTGGATCATCGGGATCCCGAACCCGAGGGTCTTGCCAGTGCCTGTCTGGGCAATCCCCAAAATATCCTTCCCCTCAATCGCAATAGGAATGGCTTGCTTTTGAATCGGAGTGGGTGTCTTAAATTTCATCCCGTCAATCACTCCTAAAATCTCGGGAGAGATGCCAAGGCCTTCAAAAGTTGTTGTTTCGATTTCACTTTTCATCAAAAATTCCTTTTTCTATTTTTTCACCGCCAGAGTAACCCCATCGCGAATCGTAAGCATCACAAGGTTCACTCGCTTATCGCTCAGTGCCGCTTCATTAAACTGCGCAATCGCCCGGTCAGTCTCATCTTTGGGGTCCAACACACGGCCACTCCAGAGAACATTATCCACCAAAATCAACCCACCCTGCCGCACTTTCGGAATACAAGCATTCCAATAATGAATATAATTCTCTTTGTCTGCGTCAATAAACACTAGATCAAAAAGCCCTTTCAGCTTCTTGATCGTCTCAAGGGCTGGGCCCATTTTCAAGATGATCTTCTTCCCGTGATGGCTTTTTTTCCAAAATTCCCGCGCAATCGCCGTCGCCTTCTCATCGATATCACAGGTAATCAGCTGCCCCCCCTGAGGCATCCCCTCCGCCATACGCAGCGCGCTATACCCGGTAAAGGTACCAATCTCAAGAATACGCTTGGCCTGTACCGCCGTTGCCAAAAGCTTTAGAAACGTTCCCTCCACATGCCCCACTTGCATCTGAGGAAGTGTGGTTTTTTCTATTGTCGCCTGAACCAGCGCCTCATGGATCTCCTTTTCGGGAGTGGTATGAGCCGAGGTATATTTTTCGATCAAACCGGGAATGATGTCTGGCATGTTCCTACCTATGAAGTGCTATTCTCCCTGATCTTAAGAGGACCCACAAGCGAAAAGAAAACTTCTCCCCCACTGCCTATGGTACAATCTTTGAAAAGGAAGTCATGACAACCAAAAAAATTCTCGTCTCGTCTCGAGGACGTTTCTGCAAATACCCCGACTGTAAGAGAGCTTTAAGCATTTACAACCACGCGCCGTACTGCCATGTCCATACCAACAAAATCAGCGCCGACCCCAAATACAAAATTCCCGAAAAATCAGTCAGCGCGTCCTAAACTTTTCTAAAAATTCCCAGCGCTCATAAATTTTGGCTAGCTCTTCGGTGATCGCCGCTAGACGAGCTTTGGTTTCGGTGATCTTCCTTGAATCTTTATTATAAAATCCGGGAGTTCCCATCCGCTCCACAATCACGGCTTGCTCCGCGTCCAGCTTTTCGATAAGCGCAGGGATTGCTTCAAGCTCTTTTTGTTCTTTCATCGTCAATTTTTTGGGTTTGGCCGGTTTGACAACCACTTCTGCTTCTTTCTGAATCTCTTCCTCTTTTCTGGGGGCTTCTGTTTCAACCACTGAGTCCTTGCGGCGGGCCGCCCAGTCATCGTAGCCTCCCGGATGCTCATAAATCACGCCGTTCCCCTCGAGAATAATCGTCGAAGTCACTACATTATTTAAAAAAGTTCTGTCATGACTCACCAAAAGCAAGGTGCCCGAGTACCCGATTAAGAGCTCTTCAAGAAGTTCCAACGTCTCCACATCCAGATCGTTGGTCGGTTCATCCATGATAAGTAAGTTCGAGGTCTTGGTAAAAAGCCGCGCCAAAAGCAGGCGGTTTCTCTCACCCCCCGAAAGCACTTTGACTTTGGTACGAGCCCGATCCGGAGAAAAAAGAAACTCCTGAAGATACCCCATGATATGCCGTGGCTTGCCGTCAATGGTGACAATATCCGTCTCGCCAGAAATATTTTCGATGACCGATTTTTCTCCATCTAGCTGTTCGCGGAGCTGATCATAATATGAAATCTCAAGATTAGTTCCCAGGGTCACCGTCCCTGAGTCCGGAGAAATTTTTCCCAAAAGCGCCTTTAAAAGGGTGGTTTTGCCAGTGCCGTTGGACCCGATCACTCCGATTTTATCCCCCCTCATAATCCGGATTGAAAAATCCTGGATGATCTTTTTTTCTCCGAAAGAAAGACAGATATGGTCGGCTTTGGTCACCACCTGGCCTGAGCGCTCAGCCTCCTGTGCCTTCATTCTTACTTTTCCCAAAATCTGGCGTTGGGCCTTTTTCTCTTCCCGCAGTTTCTCCAGAGCGCGCACGCGGCCCTCGTTGCGAGTTCGACGCGCTTTGATTCCCTGCCGGATCCAGATTTCTTCTTGGGCAAGTTTTTTGTCAAATTGTTCCCACTCCATGGCTTCCGCATGAAGCGCCAACTTTTTTCTCTCTAAAAAGGTGGGATAGTCACAAGTCCAGCTGTAGAGCTTGCCTCGGTCAAGCTCCACAATCTTGGTCGCAAGCCGAGTCATAAACATACGATCATGCGTCACAAAAAAGATGGTGCCAGGATACTCTTTCAAAAAATTTTCAAGCCAGTCGATAGAGTCAATATCCAGGTGGTTGGTGGGCTCATCCAAGAGCAGAACCTCGGGCTTTAGAACCAGGGCCTTGGCTAAGAGCACTTTTCTTTTTTGCCCGCCGGACAATTTTTCAAAAGAACTCTCAGGGTCGAGCTTCATGTGGGAGAGAACTTCTTCAATCTGGCGCTGTGTCTCCCACCCACCCGTTCGCTCCATCTCAGCTTGCAGTCGATCTAGCTGGCTCAGTAGCTGCGGCGTACACTCGGTTTCAAGTTTTTGGTGGAGGTGATGAAAATCCCCCAGAAGTTTTACACGCTCCGGCAGTCCTGAAAGAACAATATCAAAAACATTCCCCGTGATATCCACAGGCACTTCCTGAGGCAGATGTGTGACCTTAATTCCCTTTTGGTAGCCGATTTCCCCACGGTCAATTTTCATCTGGCCCGCGATGACTTTCATGAGCGTGGTTTTTCCCACGCCATTGCGCCCCAAAAGTGCCACGCGCTCCCCCGACTCCACCTGCAAGCTGATATTGTCAAAAAGAAGTGGGCCGCCCAAAGCCAAAGACACTTCCTGAATACTAATTAGAGCCATTTCATTTTTCCTAATCTATCCTGGATATTATTTTTTTGAATTCCGAATGTCTTGAACAATCTGATCAAGCCCTTGAAGAAATTTTGACCGATCTTCTTTTTGAAACGGAGCCGGACCGCCCGAAACTTCGCCCGCTCCCCGCAAGACGTGCAAAAGATCACGTGTCGCCAGAAGATTACCAATATTTTGGTCTGTAAACAAGTTTCCTTGATGCCCGAGAACTCTTGCCCCCGCCTGGATGCAGCGATGCACCAGCGGAATATCCCCTGTCACCACAATATCATCTTTGGCCACATGCTCGACGATCCAATCATCCGCCGCGTCAAAACCCCCATCGACAACGACAAGCTTAGCTGCCCACTCCTGGGGAAGACGCATCCATGAGTTGGAAACAAAGGTTACGGCAATCTCGTACCTCTGGGCCACCCGAATAACTTCCGGCTTCACCGGACAAGCATCTGAATCAACGTAAATCTGAATCACTTCATCACTCCAGGAATATTTTTATACAACTTCTCCACTTTAAGCCGAGCCCAGGGTGTTTTCCGCAAAAACGTCAGACTCGACTTGATGCTGGGATCTGACATAAAACAGCGGATGCGGATTCTCTGCCCCAACTCTTCCCAACCATAATGCTCAACAAGGCGCTCAAGAATTGCTTGAAGTGTCATTCCGTGAAGAGGGTCTGTCATTTTTAGCGAAGCGGTAGAGGTTTATCCGCTACCATCAATTTTTTTTGAATTTTTTCAAACAAACGTATTTTGGCCAAAAGAATCAAGAACAGGAAAGTACCCATTTTTAAAAAAGGGTTTTTTGTACTGATCATACGACCGGCTCGTTCTTGAATCTCTTGAATCATTTTCACTTCCTTCTCACGAAGAGCCTGAACATGATCCAGCCTCTTTTTTGAATAATCTTTGGCGGCCAAAGATTGCTGGATCACATCCACTGCCACGATCGACGTCTCTACCGCCACCGACACGCCAATCGCCCCGGCAGGAGAGCAAGTATGCGCCGCATCTCCGATCAATACAAGTCCATCCCGAGCCCACTCTTTGACACGCTCGGCTTTTGCCGCAAGAACGCTAAAAGGGCTAAAATCCGTAAGCGCTTGGGCAAACTCATGGAGCATTGGATGCGCAGACAACAGCTCTTGTTTTAAGGATTGAATCCCAGCGGCGCGATACTTTCCAAAAGCTCCTGTCTCCACAATAATTCCACATTGAATATGATCAGGATACTTCGGTAGCGCTAAATAATTGTGTTTCTCGGACAAAAATGCTCTTACTTGATCGTCATAGCCCTTAGGTTTTGGGATCGTAAACCAAATCACATCAAACTCATGCTCTTGATAAGCCATCTCAAAACAACCTTTTTTTCTTACGATGGATCCTCGGCCGTCGGCCCCGACAACAATTTTGGCGCATACTTCAACGATTTGGTCTTCCTTGGAGACTTGAACCCCCACGACTTGCTTTCCCTCAAAAATAAGATCTGTCACGGAGGCACCAAACCAGAGATGAAAATTGTTATTCTTTTGAGCCCTCTGATAAAACGCATTCAGCATTACAGGCTGGGGCATCCACAGAATAAAAGGAATTTCCTTAGAGATATTTGAGATTCCAATTTCAGTTACGCGGCGATGCTTCAAATAAAGTTCAAAACCCTGAAGTTTCAGGTGGGGGTAACCCAGCAAAAAATCAGACAACCCCACTTGCTTCATTGCCTGAAGAAAACGAGGCATGAGGACTTCCCCACGATATTCCCGCTCAAAATCTGGATGACTCTCAAGCACCAATGTTCGCACTCCACGCTCAGATAAAAGAAGTCCTGCCACCATCCCCGCAGGACCTCCTCCGACGATGCAGACATCAAACGCTTGGGATTGCATTGGAAAATCTAGCTCCTTTTTAAATCGTATTTTTCTTCAGCGGAAAGCTCGCGCCACTTTCCGACGGCAAGACCTCCCAGATGTAAATTACAGATGGCGATGCGAATAAGCCTAAGCGTCGGAAATCCCACCGCTGCGGTCATTCTTCGAACCTGACGATTTTTACCCTCAGTCAGAATCAGTTCTATCCAGCTCGTCGGAACGGATAAGCGAAAACGGATGGGAACACTTCGCGGTGAATAGCCCGGATCTTCCAACACCCGTGCTTTGCAAGGCTTGGTTTTCTGTCCCCCAATCAAGACTCCTTTTTGGAGCAGCGCCATCGCCTCCTGGGTGGCAGTCCCTTCCACCTGCGCATGATACGTGCGCTCGTGTGCATGGCGCGGATGCAAGAGCCAGTCATTCCATTCTTTTTCGTCGCTAAGAAGCAGCAAACCTTCACTGTCCCAATCCAACCGACCGATGGGATATACCTTTTCTGGGAAACCAAATTCCGCTAGGGTCACATGCTCAGGAGCTTCTTTAGTAAACTGAGAAAGCACCCCGTAGGGTTTGTGAAATGCTAGAAGCATCAAGAACCGCTTCTACTCATTTAGGATGGCAATGAAAGCCTCGACAACCATCGGGTTAAACTGCGTCCCGGAGTGCGCCTTGAGTTCACCCACAGCAACATTTTTATCCAACGCGTTACGATACGGCCTATCTGTAGTCATCGCATCATAAGCATCTACCACCGATATAATCTGAGCAAAAATGCTCGTTTGATCCCCTTTGATTTTCTGCGGATATCCACCCCCGTCATAGCGCTCGTGATGGGAGTAAACACTGGCCATGATAATCTCATCAAAACACACCGGTTTTAAAGCCTCAGCACCAATAATCGGATGCTGGCGAATAACTTCCATTTCTTGATCGGTCAGTTTTCCGTTTTTCTTCAAAATATGGTCAGGTACAGCAAGCTTTCCGATATCATGAAGTTCACCTGCAAGTTTTAAGAGTTCTGCTTGTTCTTTTGGATATCCCATTTTAAGCGTCGTTTTATAAGCATATTCTCCAACTCTCTCGGAGTGCCCTTGAGTGTATTTATCCTTGGCTTCCAGCATGCTGATCAAAGACTGCACCATCCGAAAAAAATAGTCTGCCAATTTTTTCCGGGATTCTTGTAAGGCCCCTGCCATTTGATTGAATGATTGTGAGAGTTCTGCGACTTCATCGCGCCCTTGGACACTTACACGATACTCCAGATCCCCGGAGGAGAGCTTGCGCGTTCCCTCCATCAGTGTTTTAATGCGACGCGTCATACCACCCCCCAAAAGCACCCCCAGGGCAATGGAAAGCAAAACTCCGAATACAAATATGCCAAATACGGCATTTTGGATATTTCTCTGGGCCGAATATACATCACGCGCATCCATATCCACCCCCAGCACCGCCACCGTCGCCCCGGAGGAATCTTTGACAGGAGCATAACTAGAAAGCTTCATCCCCCATTCATCCGAAGTAATTTGAGAATCAGCTGACGGGCCTTGGAGAGCGGCAATGATTTCAGGAAAACGCCCGACAAAATAGTCATCTCCCGGATAAGCTGAAATATTTTTTCCGGGTCTTTGCTTAATTCCTTGGGGCAGCTCAGGATCCGCGTCCACCACAAACTTCCAGGTGTCCATCTTGTCTGTGTTTCTGAGTGTATAAACGTACTTGATGGAAGGATCCAACATTTTGATTTCACGGAAATGTTTTAGGATCTTTTGATATTCAGGACTGCTGACACCTTCCGCACGACTCAGAGGCACTCGCATCAATTCATCCCCATCCACCGAAAGGGAGGCCATTTGCGCAACGATCATCATCTGATGCCTTAGCTGCTCAAACTGGCTCTCAACGCTAAACTTGTAGATGAAAAAATTGCTCAAAGCCGTCACAAAGAGAATAGTAAGGATCGCGACAACTGTGACTTTTGTGCGTAAGCTAAATATCAAGTTTTTCATTGGTTTTGCCCCTTCACGATTTTCTCATATTCTGCCAACATTGTTCGCACTTTTTCTACGGACACAGCAAAACCAATATTGGGCGCATCCTGCACCACCGCAAGATTGATCCCCACCAGCTGCCCTTCAAGATTTACCAAAGCACCCCCGCTAGAACCAATGCTGATCGCCGCATCGGTTTGAATCAGGTCTTTCATTTCTCGGCCTCCGGCAGGACTGATAAACCGGCGACCTGTACCGCTGACAATCCCCGCCGAAACGGAATTTTGAAGACCATAAGGATTTCCCATGGTAATCACCGTCTCCCCCAACAAAATATCTTTTGAGAAATCCATCGGCTGAAGCGGTTTTTCGGGCTTGATTTTGATGAGAGCCAAATCTTGCGCGGGATTGGCCCCCAGAGACACCGCTTCGTAAATCTTCCCATCGGAGAGAGTCACGTAGATCTTACTGCCCATCTGGATGACATGCGCATTCGTCACAATGAGCCCATCGGCTGAGACAATCACACCAGAACCTAAGCTATTCTGCTTCAAAGTCGTCACCTGCCCACGCAGAGTTCCCGCGTGTAAGTCATCGAGCATTTTCCCATAAGCCCCCCAGACCGGGTTTTGGCGAAGCAAGACCACGCGCTCGGTGCTGATATTCACCACAGAAGGTGAACACTTCTGGATCGCTCGAACCACCGGAGTTTGGCGAACATTTTCAGCCTGAGCTAAAACAGGGTGGAACATCATCAGAAGAAAAATAAAAAATAATTTCATCGTTAGCCTATGATTTTTACTTTATTTGTTTAAAAATACTGTTTTCCACTAAAAGCTCTTTACGTGCACGAATTTTATTCATCGATTCCATGATTTGATTCTTGTCCACCCCAAACGTCTCTAAGGTGACTCGTGTCAGCTCAAGGCTAACCTCCAACTCCTCCATCACCACCACGTCCGCCCCAAGCTCATAAAGCCAGGCGACGTCTCGCTCAAACCGAGTGCGAATGAAAAGCATGGCTTCGGAGTTGATCTGTTGGGCCGTTCGGACAATCTCTGTAATGCTGGTAGAGTCGCCAAAGCTCACTACAAGCGCCTTAGCTCGCTCAAGACCCGCCCTCGTTAAAACCTCTCGATTCGCCGCGTCTCCGTACAACACCAGATGACCGTCACTGCGAGCGGCGCGCATGTTGGCGGCATTCATTTCTAAGATGATAAAAGGAATCTTTTCCTGCTTTAAGGCGGAGGCTAAATCACGCCCCGCTTTGCCGTATCCACATAAGATTAAGTGATCCCCAAGCAAGGCTACTTTGTCCCCTTCTGCTTTATTGGCAAAGGGAGGCATCCCAAAGAAGTAGATTTTATCAGAAAACCTCATCAGCGCCGGCACAAACTTAAAAAGAAGCGGGGTGATAAATATCGTCACGACAGCACTGGATAAAATCATCTGGTAAAAAAAGTCTGTCAGGATACCGCTGTCCCTACTTGTCTCCAAGAGAAGAAACGAAAATTCCCCAATCTGCGCCAAAATAAGACCTGTCACAAGAGCAATTCGTGGCGGGTATCCGAACAATAAGATAACTGAGGATGTCACAAAAAAATTGACAAACAAAACCAGCGCGACGACCAGCAAAATAATAGGAAGATTGGCAAAGAAAAAACTAAAATTAAAAAGAAGCCCGATCGAAATAAAAAAAAGGCTGATAAAAATATGCCGGAAAGGCGCGATCTCCCCCGTCACCTGATGACTATAGTCGGTGTTGGCAAGCATCATGCCTGCAAAAAACGCGCCGATGGCCGCTGACAGGCCCAGCCGAGAACCCAGCCATCCAGATCCTAAGCAGATGATGACCGTAAATAAAATAAATGTCTCTCGGCTTCGGCTTAAGTTGATCCATCGCAACATCCCTTTTAACGCGTAACGAGAAAATAAAAAAATACTCGCTAAGAGAAGTCCTGCCTTTAGAAAAGATTCTGTCAGAGTCCAAACCAGAGGCTCCGCCGCCCCCCGGCCAAAGGCCAGGATGAAAATTAAGAGGGGGGCAACAGCAATGTCCTGAAAAACAAGAATAGCCGCAGCGATTCTTCCGTGTTGGGTATCCAGCTCTCCACGATCCAAGAGATATTTAAAAACAAGCGCGGTTGAGCTTAGCGCGATGACAGACCCTAAGACAAATCCTTGATAGATCGACCACCCCAGAAACCTTGCAAAACCGATGGAAACTAAAATCGAGAGTGAGATCTGGGCGAACCCGCCAAATAAAGCAACTCTGCGAAAACCTCTTATTTTCTCAAATGAAAATTCAAGCCCGATCGTCAGCATCAAGAAAATCATGCCCACCTCGGCTAGATTGTGAATATTCTCAAGATTTGAAATAACACCGAACCCATGCGGCCCGATAAGGGCCCCCGAAAGGAGAAATCCTAAGATGGCTGGCAAACGCAGCCGCTGGAAAGCCATGGCCACGAACGTCGCCGTGACAAGGATGATGAGTAACTCAGAAAAGAAGACGGAGTGTTGCATTTTTTACTCCCACTTCTAATGTTCTTTAGGCCAAGGTTCCGTCGTATTTTCAGACTGTTTGAGGTAAGCTACAACATCGATCAACTCGCGAACCGTCATGGTTCGATCCAGCTCCGGCATGGGAGATTTTCCATTGGTAGGCGCAATAAACCCCGGAGCAAACGAATGAGAGGGAGACACAATCGCCTGAGCCAATTCTTCAACGGAGTGTTCTTCATTCAGACCTCCCAAAATAGGAGCGACTTTGTTTGGCTTTGGAAGCGTCCGATCCCCTAAAACTTGATGACACCCAACACAGCCAAGCTTCACAAATGCCCGGCGGCCTGCAAGAACATCCCCTTTTTCGGTAAAGACAATTGTTTCTTCCGCAGCCTCAGCAACAGAAACAAGAAAAACTCCAAAAACGACCAGAAGAAATAAATTTTTCATCAGATGTCTTAGCTCCTGTCGGCCTTCCGTCGCGGCGATGGATGGTGACTGCTGGCGCAGTCACTTTTAGCCGGCGCCGCTCCTCCACTCAATTTTTCGCCAAAGCGAAAAATTGACCCCA
>CAZCDB010000010.1:0-5990 GCA_964497635.1 uncultured Planctomycetia bacterium
TCTCTGGGGCCTTATCTGGAGGTTTATCATGTCAGAGCCTAAAGGGATGATTTCCGGTGACCGGAGTTTTGCGATTGTTTTTGCAGGATTATTTCTTGCGTTTTTATGGCCGCTGCTTGTTTTAAAAGAGAGTTTTATTGCGGGAGATTTTTTGGATCAGCATTTGCCTTGGGCGTGGACCCTTTATGAGCAGATCCAAGCGGGTCAACTGCCTTATTGGGTGCGAGGGATGGCTTGCGGTTTTCCTCTGGTGGCGGAGGGGCAAATTGGAGCTTTTTACTTTCTACACCAAATTCTTTACCGTACCTTGCCATTTATAGCCGCCTATACTTGGAGCATTCCGCTTCACTTGCTCTTGGGGGCGGGCGGAGTTTATGTGTACAGCCGCTCATTGAGACTCGGTCGTCAGGCTTCGTGGCTGGCGGTTGTTCTCTTTGCTTTCGGGGGAGGCTACGGCGGGTGTTTTTCAAATACCGCTTCGCTTCGCGCTCTTACATGGCTTCCCTGGTGTCTGTGGTTCTGCGAAAAAAGCCGCGCAGATACCAAGCCGACTCGCTGGTTATGGCTGACGTTCTGCGCCATCCTGCTTGGACAACAGTGGCTGGCGGGTTCTTCGCAGGTAGCGCTTTATTCTTTTCTTTATGTTCTGCTTCATGAGTTTCTTGCGGGTGGGGTTAGGTCGGCGCTGAGATTTTTGGCGGCTTTGACAGCGGGAATGGCGATGGCGGCCCCCCAGTTTTTTTTGACGGCGGAGCTGGTGGGTCAATCAGTGCGTGCACAAAGTGATCTGGCATTTGCCTTGTGGGGCTCGGTGCCTCCGGTGTTTCCGGTGGCCCTTGTTTTTCCTGAATGGGGGAATTTGCTTGGGTTTTCATTCTATCTTGGAATCTTGCCTCTCTTTTTTATTCTGGCGCTATTTTTTGTAGAAAAAAAATCAGGGGTTTGGCGCCACGGGTTTTTAGCTATTTTTTTTGCTTTGCTAGCACTTGGGAAGCTGAATCCATTTTATATTTTTGCGGTAAAGTTATTGCATTTGGAGGCTCTAAGAAATCCGGCTAAGTTCTTGTTTTTTGCCCTGACATCCATGTGTTTTTTGGCAGGGTTTGGATTGGATGCGTTGACGACGCCCGGCGCGATGATTCGAGAAAAGAGTCGGCAATTTTTATCTTGGGCGCGGCGGCTACTGGCCCTGTTGTGGATATTGCCGGCTCTTGGTTTCCTTTCGTTTTTAAGTCTGAAGCCTTTTTGGCCGCAGGTGAGCAACTGGTATGTTCAGGGGGTTTTGGCGGCCAAAGGAGCACGTGCGGCGTCAGCCGAGCACTACTTAAATCAAATGAATTCTTTTTTTTCGACCCTGGAAACTCTTTTTTCTTACGCCAATCTTTTGAATGGTCTAGCACTTCTTTTGGCCACCGCCTGCTTTTGGCTGATTTATTTATTTCTTGAGAAAAAAATATCGATCAAAATTTTTCTTCCGCTGGTAGCCAACATTCTTTTCTTGGATCTTTTGGTATTTGGTTTTTTTCTGGGTACCGGGTTTATCGGAAACGCCGCTTCGTTGGATCGATTGAAGGTAGAGCCTTTGCTAGAAAAGCAGCTGGCTCTTGCTAAATCCAAAGAGGGATTGTGGGTAGAGTTTAGAAGCCAACATCGCCCCAATCGCTTGCCCCCCAATGCTTGGATGTATTACGGGGCTCGGGGTGCGGGTGGATACTCACCCCTTCTTTTAAAATCTTATGAGGAGCTGACTCGGGATCTGGGCATCTCAGATAGCTCTTTGGGTCGGCCTATAAGTTCACTGGATGTTTGGGCGCGGCAGAAGGGGATATTGGATGTTTTGGGGGCCCGCTGGATTCGCTCCTATCTGCCTTTATCCTTGCCTGGTCTGAAGAAAGAATCTTATGATCAGGGAACTTATTTTTATGAAAATACTCATGCGCTCCCGGAGATTGCTGTATTTTATCAGTGGCGCTTGATCCCAGAGTCCCAAGAAAGGCTTGCCTGGATGAAAAGCAAGGCTTTTAACTCTCGCCACGAAATCATTGTCACTGATTCCAAGGGATTGCCGGAAAACTACCCCTCTTTTCAGCCGGCCACTGATGGCACAATTTTGAATGATCAGGGGAGTCGACTGGAATATCAAATCAATGCTTTGCACGATGGAGTAGTTTTTGTTCGTAACGCCGCTTATCCAGGGTGGCGCGTGTTTGTGGATGGAAAAGAAAGTTCATGGCAAAAGGTCAACCACGCCTTCATTGGATTCCCGATTTCTAGGGGTCTTCATCACATCAAGTTGCTTTATAAGCCAAGCCATTGGCTAGAATTGTTTAAATTTTGGAAGTAAAAGGCTATAATGTTTCAAATTAATTCAAATTGAGATAGGAAGGCATCGTGAAAAAAAAGACTTCTAAGAAATATGACATTTGTGTGGTGGGAGGTGCGGGACATGTAGGGTTGCCTTTGGCGATTGTATTTGCCAGCAAGGGGATGAGGACGCTGGTTTATGATGTCAATGAAGCGGTGCTTGGAGTGATCCGGCGTGGCACCGTGCCCTTTATGGAAGAGGGTGCAGAGCCTTTGTTGCATAAGGTTCTTAAGAGCGGTTTGTTGGAATTGACCTCAAAGGCTTCAGGAATTCAAAGTGCTTCCAAAATCGTTGTCACCATCGGAACTCCGGTGGATGAGTTTTTAAATCCCGATACCAAGGTCATGAAAGACTGTTTTGATGCTATCCTGCCTTATCTTTCGGATGATCAGCTGATTATTCTCCGATCTACCGTTTATCCCGGGACGACGCGCTGGCTGCAAAACCACTTAAAGGAAAAGGGATTAAAGACCCTGGTCGCTTTCTGTCCGGAGCGTGTGGTGCAGGGGCATGCCATCGAAGAGCTTCAGCGTCTGCCGCAGATTGTGAGCGGCACCACGGCACTGGCGGAAAACATGGCGGCCAAAGTTTTTGAATCCATCGCACCGGAAGTGGTGCGGCTTGAGCCCATGGAGGCGGAGTTTGCCAAACTTTTCAATAACGCTTACCGGTATATCCAGTTTGCGACCTCCAATCAGTTTTATATGATGGCCAACACGGCCGGTTTGGATTACAACCGGATCTTGGCCGGCATGAAAAAAAACTATCCTCGCGCCAGCGATGTACCGGGGGCGGGTTTTGCGGCGGGACCTTGTCTTTTTAAGGACACGATGCAGTTGGCGGCATTCTCAGACAACAAATTTAGTTTGGGGCATGCGGCGGTGACGATCAACGAAGGTCTGGTTTTGTACCTGATTGGACGTCTTGAAAAACGTTTTCAGCTGGAGAAGACCACGGTGGGTCTGCTGGGGATGGCATTTAAGGCCAATAGTGATGACGCCCGCTCTTCTTTAAGTTATAAATTAAAAAAAGTTCTAACTTTCCGCTGCAAAAATGTGCTCACCACGGATCCTCATGTGACAACAGATACGTCGCTTTTGCCTGTGGAAGAAGTGATCAAAAAAAGTGACGTGCTTATCCTTTGTGTACCTCACAAGGCCTACAAAAATCTTAAAATTCACGGAAAGCCGGTGGTGGATATCTGGGGCGCAATGGGTGCCGGAGTAAAAGTTTGATTTCAATCGGCGTTGTGGGTTTGGGATTTGGTCAGCGAGTTCATATCCCGGCTTTGCGCAAGACAGGACGTTTTCATGTGGCCGGAACTTCGTCTCGAACTCAAGGGGATTGGAAGGCGCTGCTTCAAGATCCGACCATCACAGCGCTCTCTATCGCCATCCCACCCAAAGATCAGTACACAATTGCTTTAGCCGCGATTGAGAGGGGGAAAGCTCTTTTTTTAGAAAAGCCCTTATCTCTGGATCTTTCCCAGGCCTCGATTTTGTGCCAGAAAGCCAAAGAGCGCCATGTGCCTGCGGTGATTGATTTTGAGTTTTGTATTTTGCCCGAATGGCTCAAAGCCAAAGAGCTTCTGGACAAAAATTTTCTCGGGCCCATCGAAAGCGTCCATGTTCACTGGCATCTTCAAACGTATGCTCATCGAAATTACATTGATACCTGGAAGCGGCGGACTCGGGAAGGTGGCGGAGCTTTGTTTCAATTTGGGTCCCATGTTTTTCATTATCTAGAATGGCTTGTCGGGCCCATTCAAGTCTTATCGGCAAAGCTGTCGGGGCAAGATCAGGAAATCCCTCAGGATGATCAAGTGACGGCGCATTTTGATTTTGAAGCTGGGGCCAAAGGAAGCCTTTCTTTAAACACCAATACGCTGGATCAGGTGGGACATGTTGTGGAGATTTACGGTAGAGATGGTTTTCTCAAGCTTGAAAATAGAAGCTCGGACCCTGTTCGCGGATTTCATCTGAATTGGAAGCTAAAAAATAATGAGGTCGGTCAATTTTCTTCCGGCCCCGCAGAGGCTTCTAGTGATGGAAGAGTCGACGCTGTGGCGGCGATGGCAGAGCGTTTTGCGGATTGGATTGAAAAAGAGAAACCAGCAAAACCGTCCTGGGAAGAAGGGCTTCGTGTGCAAATGCTTTTGGATGCGGCGCTGAAGTCGTCCTCTGCCTCCGGCGCTCGCGTGAGTGTGGAAGGGGTTTCGGTATGAGCCGTTCGTATCTTGTGACCGGAGGCTCGGGGTTTATTGGAGCAAGCCTTGTGAAGCGTCTTGTCCGGGACGGACATCGTGTGCGCGTCCTTGATAATTTATCGCGCGGGAAAGCCAGTCGCTTAAGTGAGTTGGAAGGAAAGATAGAGTTTATTGAGGCCGATATTCGTGATGCTTCTGCGGTGTCTGGAGCGCTTCAAGGCATGGACGGCGTATTTCATCTGGCTTTTGTCAATGGAACGGAGTTTTTTTATTCCAAGCCGGATTTGGTTTTGGATGTGGGTGTGCGGGGAATGCTTAGCGTCATCGAGGGTTGTTTTAAAAATAATGTGCGAGAGCTGATCTTAGCCTCAAGCTCCGAGGTTTATCAGACGCCTCCCAGCGTTCCCACCGATGAGACGGTGCCGCTTTCCATTCCCGATCCTTCCAACCCACGTTATTCTTACGGCGGGGCTAAGTTGATCAACGAGCTCATGGCGTTTAATTACGGTCGAGATTTTTTTAAGCGTCTGCTGATTTTTCGTCCGCACAATGTTTATGGGCCGGATATGGGCTGGGAGCATGTGCTTCCTCAATTTGTTTTAAGGATGAAAAGGCTTTGCGAGAATAGCTCTGGCGTCGTAAAATTTCCTCTTCAAGGGGATGGACGACAGACGCGCTCTTTTATTTACATTGATGATTTTACGGAAGGACTTCTTTGCGTGACAGCTAAGGGGGAACACCGCAACATTTACCATATCGGAACGCAGGAAGAGGTCTCGATGGGGGAGGTGGCGCGCTTGGTGGGGCGTACTTTTGGCCGCGAGATAGAACTAGTTCCCGGCAAAGAGGCAGCGGGAGGGACTCCACGGCGTTGTCCGGATATCGGAAAACTCTCCAAGCTGGGTTTTAAATCCAAAATTTCGCTGTCTGAGGGAATGCCTAAGATTTGTGATTGGTACAAGGAAAACGCTTCTCTTCAACCGATTAAATCAGGAGAAATTTTAAAATGACCGTTGCCGTTCAAAAAACCGCGGGGACTCGCTCAAGCCTAGCTGTCCAGCAGTGCCAAGTGTGTGACTCCCCAAAGCTAGAGTCCGTTTTATTTATTGGCTATTTACCTCCCGTCAATCAAATGCGCACCCTTGGTCAGCGTCCCGAGGAGCAGCCAGCCTATCCGGCGGAGCTTTTGTTTTGTGATCGGTGCAAGCTTATGCAGCTTGGGCTTATCGTGGATCCGGGGATATTATTTCCACCGGAGTATCCCTATACCAGTGGGACGACAAAAATCTTGAGGGAAAATTTTGCCGAACTTTATCAGGAATGCCGTACGATTGTATCTTTGGATGCGGAAAGTCTGGCGGTGGACATTGGCTCTAACGATGGCACCCTT
Organism: uncultured Planctomycetia bacterium; assembly: GCA_964497635.1. Lineage (GTDB taxonomy): Bacteria > Omnitrophota > Gorgyraeia > 2-02-FULL-51-18 > 2-02-FULL-51-18 > CAMDWQ01. The sequence goes on from CAZCDB010000010.1 coordinate 5,962, forward strand.
TTGTCTAATTTTAAAAATGCGGGACACCG
>CAZCDB010000010.1:6090-34116 GCA_964497635.1 uncultured Planctomycetia bacterium
ACATTGGCTCTAACGATGGCACCCTTTTGTCTAATTTTAAAAATGCGGGACACCGTGTCCTGGGGATCGAGCCGACGCTCATGGCCCAGCTTGCCAACGAGCGCGGGATCAAATCGATGATGATGTTCTTCGGCCCTGAGGCAGCGGCTAAGGCGGTGGCTGAAAATGGGAAGGCGGCCGTTGTGACCGCAACCAATGTTTTTGCGCACATCGAGCATGTGCATGAGATTGCCAAGAGCGTTGTTTCGATGCTGGGTGAGAAAGGTGTTTTTATTTCCGAGTCGCATTATCTGCCAAGCCTGATCGAAACGCTTCAGTATGACACAATTTATCATGAGCATTTGCGCTATTACTCTCTAACAAGTTTAAAGTATTTGCTGGAAAGCCACGGACTTGAAATCATCCATGCCAAAAAAATCCCCACACATGGTGGCTCCATTCGTGTCTACGCGGCCCGCAAGGGAGCTTACACTCAAAAGCCAAGTGTGGAAGCCATCTTGAAGGAAGAAGCGCCGCTGGTCTCCAATCGTAAGGCTTTCGCCGAATTTAAGAAAAAAGTTTTGTTGTCTAAGCTAAAGCTCCAATCGATTCTTCTAGAGATCAAAAAGAATGGAGGACGGGTTTATGGGATTGGCGCGCCTTCTCGTGCGAGCACCCTCATCAACTATGTGGGTTTGGATGACGGCACCCTGGATGCCGTGCTTGAGATCAAAGGTTCTTACAAAATCGGCAAATACATGCCGGGTACTTTGATTCCTGTGGAGGAAGAGTCTCGGCTTTTTCAAGACCCTCCGGAGTATGCACTCCTGCTTTCTTGGCATATCGCGGACGAGCTCATCCCCAAGCTCAAAGAAAAAGGGTTTAAGGGGAAGTTTATTGTGCCTTTGCCTGATCCTCATATTGTGAGCTGATCTGACGTTGCTCGATATTCTCATCCCCGTTTACAACGAAGGTGAAAATATTCTCCCCGTTCTGGATCTTTTTGGGCGTCAGATCAAAACACCTTTTCGTGTGCTCATCTGCTACGACCACGATCAGGACACCACACTTCCAGTACTTTCAAAAATCACTCCCAGTTTTCCCATTGTTTTGGTTAAAAATGAAGGTCGGGGCGTGCATGGGGCCATCATGACGGGTTTTAAAAAAAGTCAGGCGGAAGCGGTGATCGTCTATCCAGCGGATGATGATAAAAATGTCGGGATTTTGGATGGGATGGCACAGAAATTTCACCAGGGTTATGACATCGTGGCGCCAAGCCGTTTTATGAAGGGTGGCTGTATGGTGGGTTGCCGGTGGCTGAAGGCCTCGCTAGTGCGAACGGCGGCCTTTATTTTATATCACGTGGCGGGGCTCCCAACGCATGATGCGACCAATGGTTTTCGTCTTTTTTCTCGTCGAGTGATTCAAGAAATCCCAGTGGAGTCGACCGAAGGGTTTGCGTATAGCATCGAGCTTTTGGTGAAGGCGCATCGTCGCGGCTTAAAAATTACCGAAGTTCCTTCCTCGTGGTTTGAAAGAAAGCAGGGGACCAGCCGCTTTAAAATTTTAAAATGGCTGCCAATCTATTTGCGCTGGTTTTTTTACGCGTTTGCCAGTAAATTTGCCTGTTGTGGGAGCGCTTGTGCGGGCAACCGCGCTTAAACCCTCTGTTTTTTTGGTGTTGCTTCTGGCTGCAGCCCTTCGTTTTTTTAATCTCGACATTCCTTTTCTGGAACCTTTTAACAATTATTCCCGGCAGTCCATGTGTGCTTCGGTGGCCCGTAATTTTTATGAAAAAGGTTTTAAGCTCTTTTATCCCGAAATTGATGAAAATGGGACCGGGCCCTCGCTTTATAATGTTGAATTTCCCATCCTTCCTTACGTAATGGCCCTGGGGTACAAGCTGGCGGGGGGAGTTCGTGAGGGGATTGCTCGCTCTGTCTCTGTTTTTATTTCTCTGGGGTTTCTTTGGATGCTTTATTTGCTTGTTCGCAAGGCGGAGGATGAGCTTACCGCTTTGTGGGCTCTGATTTTCGTGTCCCTTTCGCCGATGGTGGTTGCTTTGAGCCGCTCGGTGCAACCGGATATCGGGATGCTCTTTACCGCGACAACAGCGCTCTATCTTTTTTTCTGCTATCACGAGGTGGGGAAGCGTCGTCTTTTGTATTTTTCGGCTCTTTTTTTGATGTTGGCTGTGGCTATGAGAATCTACGCGCTCTATTTCTTTTTGCCGATGATTTATCTGACTTGGGAAAAAGAGGGGGTTTCTTTTTTAAAAAGACCCCGCTATTACGTCTACGCGCTCATTGTCTGTCTTGCGCTGAGTTGGTACGCCTATATGATTTGGATGGGGAAGCAGGAAGTTCTTTGTTATGAGCCTTACCGGCATTCTTTGGCAACCGCGGGAATGAGTTTTTTTGATTTTTTAAAACCCGCCCATTTACTTTTGCCCGGGAAAGCCGTTTTTTTACATCTTTTGACTCCGATTGGCGCTCTGCTATTTTTGCTGGGGCTTTTTGACAAAGCCAAGAATCGCCGATTTTTTTTGGTGTGGTTGCTCTCAACAGCGATGTATCTTATTTTGGTTTGGCGAACCGCTGTGATTCATCCCTATTATTTTTTACCTTTGGCGGCGCCCTGTGCATTTTTTGTAGCCAAGGGCGCTCAGAAAATAAGGCCTTTTTGGATTATCTGGGTCCTGGCTTTATTGGTGTTTGCAAATGTCAGCTATTATTATCAGAAGCTTTATTTTGTTCCCAAGGAGCGGATGCTTGTCGTTGAGGCGGGCAAGGCCGTTGACACACTTACCCCTAACAACGCCATCGTGGTGGCCGCGTATGACTCAAGCCCGATCCAAGTGTATTATAATCATCGCCGCGGTTGGGTGATGGATTTGTCGGCGAAGGATGAACAAGCACTTGTAAACGAGCTTAAAGGATGGATTGAAAAAGGCGCGACTCACTGGATGACTTCTAAGCTAGAGCTTTTGAATCAAAGACCTGTGTTTCAAGACTATCTTTTAAGGCATTCAAAGCCTATAAAGCTGTCAGGTAGGGGGTATGCCATTTTTGACTTGTCTGAGAGGGGTGAACAGTGAAGCTAGAGGTTGTGATGGATTGGGTTTGTTGTCTCTGGCTTCTGGCGGCATCTTTATCTTTTATCTTTTTGGTGGTCCTGCCTAAGCTAGCGGGTCAATTTTAATGGACTACGTTTCGGCGGGACTTGGAGTCAGTTTTTGGGCGATTGCCATCATCGTTTTGAGCGTGATTGGTTTTTGTCGCACAGGCTCTGTCTTGCTGGGGATTATTCTGCCGGATCGCAGAGTGTTAAGGGGTGCGGAGTGGGCGCTTTTTTCCACAGGGGTTGGCATCATTGCTTTCTGTCTGGCCATGCTGGGTCTTGGGCTTGCAGGAGTCTTGACCAAAATGGCGGCCTGGCTGCTTTTGGCTGTTTTTATTTTTCTCCCTCTATTTTTTAAAAAAAATAATTCCTGCACTATTCTAGAGCCCTTTCCTTGTGGGGGTTGCCCACAAATGATTTATCCGGTTTTAGCGGTGGGGATGGCGGGCGCTCTATTTTTGTCCACCATTCAGGCTTTAGCGCCCTCCACGGGAATGGATGCTCTGGCCTATCACTTGTATTTACCCAAAGAATTTATTCAGTTGGGGCGGATGGAGTTTTTGCCGCTGACGCGTGAATCTTTGTGGCCACTCTTGAATGAGATGTATTTTATGTTTGCGCTTCTAGTGCAAGGGACGGCGACGGCCCAGCTTTTTCACTGGCTTTTTTATGGCCTCACGGCGATAGCGATTCACTGCTACTGCCGGCGTTTTCTTGGCAGGGGAACGGCTTGGTGGGCGTCTCTTATTTTTGTGTTTACGCCGGTGCATTTTGCTCAAGCTGGGTATCCTTACGTGGATCTGTGCCTGGCTTTTTATGTATTTTTAGCCGCTTATTTATTTGTTCTGGCGACTGAAGCAGAAAATACGCAACTTTTGTTTTTATCCGGAATTTTTGCCGGAGCGGCCACCGCCACTAAGTATCTAGGTCTTGATTGCGCACTCATTTTATTTCTTATGATTCTGTTTCGATTTAGAGGAAGCTGGGTGAAGGCAGCTTTCTTTCTTCTGGGCTGTAGTCTTGTGGGGGCTGTGTGGTATCTAAGGAGCTGGATTCTGGCCGGAAATCCTTTTTTCCCTTTGTATCCAAAATTTTTTGGGGGGCATGGTTATGAAATTGATATCGCGGCGGGTGTGGGGATGGGGAAGGGGCTGCTTGATTTCTTGAGCTTTCCCTGGAATTTGACAATGTACCCGGCCAAGTTTGGGGGGCAGATGTTCGGGCTTCTCTATATTTTATTTATCCCCCCTCTAATTTTTACGATCAAGAGCATGAAGGCGTCCAGTCGGTATTTATTTGCTTTTGCTCTTGCCTACTGTTTTTTGTTGTTTCAGCAGTCCCAGCAAGCTCGGTTTTATGTCTCAGTCGCTCCTTTTGCGGCGATTGCCGCGGGGTACAGTCTTGAACATTATTTTTTAAATCGAGGAAAGTTTTTACGTCTTTTAACCTCTTGTGTTTTGGGCGCAACTCTTCTTTTTTACGCGGCAATTTTTGTCTATCGCGTCCGCGACCAGTGGAAACCGGTGGTGGGCGTTGTGAGTGCGGAAGATTATTTGCTCGGGCATGAGCGCTCGTTTAGGGGATGGCAGTATCTTAAAAAGAATGCTTCACCCACAGATAAAATTCTTAACGCGGCCGAGGTGCGGTATTTTTACGCGCCCCCGGGTTTAAATATCAAACATTGGCCTCAGGAGAGCGTGGATCGAAACCAGAAGGGGATTTCAATCTCCGGCTACTTAGCCAAAGAAAATTTTGATATAATCTGGGTGGAGAAAACAGCGGATCCTGCGATTCTAAAATACATCAACGAGAATCCTTATAATCCCATCTACCATTATGTGGCCAAAGAAAAGCCGGATGTTTTTGAGTACACGATTTACCGCAAAGTTTAGGAGTTTTTCATGAGTCACCCAGGATTTACCTTGTGGTTTACAGGTCTTCCTTGCTCGGGGAAGACCTCCATCTCGGTAGAGGTTGAAAAGCGCCTTCGTCAGGCGGGACACCGCGTAGAGCGCTTGGATGGGGATGTTTTAAGAAAAGAGCTTTCGCGCGATCTTTCATTTTCAAAGGAAGATCGGGAGAAAAACATAGAGCGCGTAGCTTTTGTCGCCTCTGCTTTATCGCGTAATGGTGTGATTGCTATTGTTTCTTTGGTATCCCCTTATCGCTCAATGAGAGAAGCCGCACGGAAAAAAATAAACTCATTCATTGAGGTTTATGTCCGCTGTCCCCTGGAAGTCTGTGAAAAGCGTGACGTCAAAGGAATGTACCGAATGGCCCGCGAGGGAAAAATAAAGAATTTTACCGGGATCTCGGATCCCTACGAAGAGCCCAAGACCCCAGACATTCTCATTGATTCGGACCGGATGAGCCTAAAGGCGTCGGTGGATGTGCTGTTTGCGTTTCTTGAAGAAAGAAAGTACGTTTTACCGACCAATCCTTTTCCTGAGGATCCGTATTTGACCCAAGCTTTTCTTTTGGCAAATAAGCATCATCGTGGTCAAGAGAGAAAAGGAGGCCTTCCGTATATTACACATCCGATCTCTGTTGCCAAAAAATTGCACGAGGCGGGGTTTAATTCCCGTGTTGTCGCCGCCGGCCTCCTGCACGATGTGCTTGAAGACACTGGTTGTGAGATTGAAGAAATTAAAGAGGGTTTGGGTGCACAGGTGGCACGGTGGGTGGGTGAGGTGACGGATCGAGATAAAACAGTTTCCTGGGCACAGCGTAAAAAAAACTATATTCAAAGGCTATCCAAAGCCCCGCGCCAAGCCTTGGCGGTTGCCTGCGCGGACAAGACGGACAATCTTCGCTCCTTGGTCTACGGAACACAACAGGCGGGGGAGAAGTTTAAAAAATTATTCAGTACTAAAATGAAAGATAAGATCAAGAACTACGAAGCCATTTATCGCTTGATTCAGAAGCGATACCCCTCCTGCGGGCTTCTTCCGGCCTATCAAGCGGAGCTTGCAAAGCTAAAAAAGCTAAGCCTTTAGCTTCCCACTCGTCCCCCCTCCGGCCCAGCCCCCAGCTGGACCCAAATGACATCTAATGACAGTTATTGACTATTAAATTCCTATAAAGTATACTCAAAACTCACAGCGAGGCTTTAATTACCAATGGAAATCAGAGAAAACGAAGTTTATACCCACGAAGAGACTCAGGCCCTCCTAAAGGTTAGCTCTAGCACTGTCACGCGCATGATCAAAAAAGGGCTGATCCGCGCGGCAAAAGTGGGGAAGCAGTACCGTATCATGGGTAAAGAGCTTCTCCGACTGCTATCTCCAAAACTTGAGGACAAAGTGGGGAAGGTTTACAACAAGGGCCGTCACTGGGTTCACAAGGATACAGATTAAAAGGGGTTTCTCGTGTCAAAAAAAGTAGACTTATTTAAAAATAAGACAGTTTTGGTGACCGGCGGGACAGGCTCCTTCGGTAAAAAATTTATTCGAATGACGCTTCAAAAATTTTCTCCTAAAAAATTGATTGTTCTTTCTCGGGATGAGATGAAGCAGTGGGAGATGCAGCATGAGTTTCAGAAAGAGGACCCGCGAGGAGTGTTGCGGTATTTTATCGGAGATGTTCGTGATCGGGACCGTCTGAATCTTGCGTTCCAAGAAGTGGACTACGTCATCCACGCCGCCGCCACCAAAATCGTGCCTACCGCCGAGTACAACCCTTTTGAAGCTATCAAAACCAATGTATTGGGCGCGATGAATGTCATTGAAGCCGCGATTGCCCAAAAAGTGAAGCGCGTGATCGCGCTGAGTACCGATAAGGCTTGCAATCCGATCAATCTTTATGGAGCCACCAAGCTTTGTTCGGATAAAGTTTTTGTCGCGGCCAATTCCTACTCAGGTCAGCATGACATTCGTTTTTCCGTGGTCCGTTACGGCAATGTGATGGGAAGTCGTGGATCCATGATTCCATTTTTTCTCGAAGAGGCCAAAAAGGGATCTTTGCCGATTACTGATGCGCGAATGACGCGGTTTATGATTTCTCTGGAGCAGGCGGTCGAGCTTGTTTGGAAGGCTTTGGAGGATTGTGTGGGGGGTGAGATTTATGTGCCCAAGATCCCGTCGATGAAAATTTTGGATGTGGCTGCCGCGATTGCCCCGAAAGCCAAGATTCGCTATATCGGAATCCGGCCCGGTGAAAAACTGCATGAGCTCATGATCGGGGAAGATGACGCGCGAAGCACGTTTGAGTATGATCGCTATTTTAAAATTCTTCCCATGATTTATGATTGGAACCATTGCCCTCATCGCATTGCGGGAGGCAAAAGGTGTGCTGATGGTTTTAGTTACACAAGCGCCAACAACCATGAATGGATGACTCGTAACGAGCTTCAATCATGGATGCGGCGGCAGGCGAATGAATTTTCTTCAAAAAATGAAGAATAGCCAAAGAAACAATCCCCCTGTATTCATTATTGCCGAAGCGGGTTCCAACTGGAAGGCAGGGTCTCCCTCAGCGGACTGGAAGCGTGCTTGCGCGCTCATTGATGCCGCTAAATTTGCCGGCGCTGATGCTGTCAAATTTCAGACATTTCGGGCGGATTCAGTGTATGTCCCTAATGCCGGAGCAAGTGGCTATCTTTCAAAGCGCGGGATCGGTGAGTCCATCGTTGATTTGTTCAAATCTTTGGCCATGCCTTACCAGATGGTTCCAAAACTTGCAACGTATTGCCGCAAGCAGAGGATTGAGTTTATGTCTTCTTTCTTTTCTGCGCAAGATTTTGCTGCTATCAATCCTTGGGTTGGGCGTCACAAGATCGCTTCTTATGAAATTACACATCTTAGGCTTTTGGAGCTAGCCGCCAAATCAGGCAAGCCACTGATCCTATCGACGGGGGCTTGTGCTTACAAAGATATCGATTGGGCAGTGAGTTGTTATAAAAAAATGGGTGGAAAAAATCTCACTTTGCTGCAGTGCACCGCAAAGTATCCAGCCCCTTTTGAAACCCTAAATCTCCGAGTAATCCCTAATCTTTTTGAGCGTTACAATCTTCGCGTGGGTTTTTCGGACCATTCGATAGATCCAGTCGTCGCCCCCGTTGCAGCGGTTGCTCTTGGGGCTACGGTGATCGAAAAGCATTTTACCTTAAACCGGAAACTCAAAGGCCCTGATCATGCATTTGCGATCGAGCCTTTGGAGCTCAAGCAGATGGTGAGCGCGGTTCGAGATGCCCAGAAAGTGCGGGGTGATGGTAAGAAGGAAGTGCTTCCAAGCGAAGAAGAGCTTTATTTATACGCCCAGCGTGCGGTGCAGGCAGTAAATGATATTGCGATAGGAGAGCCCCTGAAAGAAAATAAAAATATAGCCATCCTGCGGGCCGGCTCTCAAAAAAAAGGCATGCATCCGCGGTGGATCACTCGCGCGGAGGGCCGAAAAGCCAAGCGGCACATTCCTTTGGGGGATGGCATCCGTTTAACCGATTTTTAGGAGCCAATATGATTTCCTTGGTAAGCGTGTATAAGCATAGGGACGCCGCCCGTGTTTTATACGAGCTTTTGAGCGAGCGGGAAGATTTTGTCAACATCAGTCATCGGCGCATGCCATCCATGGCCGAGCATTTACGTTTTTTTCGGTCCAAGCCTTATAAAACATGGGACTTGCTTCTAAAAGCTGGATTCCCCGTAGGTTCTATTTATCTTTCTAAACAAAATGAAATTGGTATTTTTATTTTTAAAAAATATCGAGGACTAGGTTATGGAAAACGGGCGGTTCAATTACTGATGAAAAAGCACTCAAAAGTAGAGAGGTTTTTAGCCAATGTCAGCCCTAAGAATTTAGGCTCTGCCCATTTTTTTAAGGAGTTTGGGTTTAAGCATATTCAAAATACGTACGAATTAAGAAAGTAAGGGTTACCGCATGGCTCAGAATAAAAAATTTATTCCTTATGGCAGGCACTGGTTGGATAGCGCCGATATTCGTGCGGTGGTTAAAGTGCTTCGGTCTCAGTGGCTGACTCAAGGGGCTCAAATCGAACGTTTTGAAGAAGCGTTTGCCAAGTATTGCGGAGCGCCCTTTGCCGTGGCCGTTTCCAGTGGCACGGCCGCTCTCCATTTAGCCAATTTAGCTCTTGGGGTAAAAAGCGGCGATGAAGTAATTACATCTCCTCTTACCTTTGTCGCCACAGCCAATAGCATTTTGTACTGCGGGGGAAAACCGCGCTTTGCCGATATCAATCCATCATCTCTTGGACTTGATAGAGAGGGGGTCCGATCAGCCCTTGCCACAAAAACAAAAGGAATCGGTCTTGTTCATTTTGCCGGCCAACCTTGTGATGTATTTACCAAGAAAGATTTCTCTTCGCGCAAAGATTTTTTTATCCTAGAAGATGCGTGCCACGCGCTGGGTGCTGAAGAAAAAGTAGGTGGATCATGGCATAAGGTAGGAAGTTGCCATAGCTCCGATGCTGCTGTGTTTAGTTTTCATCCCGTCAAGCATGTGACGACAGGCGAGGGCGGAATGATCACGACGCGTCGAAAAGATCTCTATGAAAAGCTTAAAATTTTAAGAACTCATGGCATTGAAAAAAATAAAGAACGTTTTCTCGATCAAAGCCAAGCATCAAATCCCTGGTATTATGAAATGCAAGCGCTGGGCTTCAACTACAGGCTGACAGACATTCAGTGCGCTCTCGGGATTTCGCAGTTAAAAAAGCTTGATGGTTTTGTCAAAAAAAGAAGAGAGATCGCCAGTTTTTATAATCAACAGTTTAAAAATATAGATCTTATCCAAACGCCAAGTGAAATTGAGGGGCGTCGTCATAGCTATCATCTTTATGTGTTGCAAATAGATTTCAAGGCTCTTAAGCTTTCGCGGGCTCAAGTGATGCAATTTCTTGCTCAAAACGGTGTCGGCACTCAGGTCCATTATGTGCCGGTGGTCCAGCAACCGTATTATAAAAAATCGTACGATTTAAATCTTGGGGATTTTCCGGTCTGCAAATCTTATTATGAGAGAGCTCTTAGCATCCCCAATTTCCCAGCGATGAGCATCCAGGATGCTGCGAGAGTTTCCAATCTCATCAAAAGACTTTGTTTAAAAAAGAAAATTTGAAAGGACTCTCATGAAATTAAAAGACATTGCCCTCAGCCAAAAAGCTAAGACTTCAAAAATGAGAAAAAGTCTCGGGGTGACAGAATTTCTCTCTGGGAATCGTGTGTATCTTGAGCCTTTATCCATGAAACATTTCTCGGACAAATATGTCGGCTGGCTTAACGATTCGGTTGTCTGTCGAGAGAATCGCCACGGGGTATTTCCTTATACAGCGGTGGATTTAAGGAAGTATTTAGAGTCAGCCTCCAGTTATAGGGACACCGTCCATTTTGCAATAAGGCTTAAGAAAGATCATCGGCATGTGGGCAATGTAGGACTTGTCAATATCGCGTGGATTGATCGCTCAGTGGAGATCGCTATTTTGATCGGTGATAAAAGTGTCTGGGGTCAGGGAGTGGGTTCTGAGGTTTGCATGATTCTCAAAAATTATTGTTTTGATCGGCTCAACATGCATAGGGTATGGATGGGTGTTACCTCCACCAATCAGCCGATGCTAAAGATTGCTCAAAATTTAGGAATGAAAAAAGAAGGCTACTTCAAAGATGCTCTTTACAAGGAGGGGCGTTATTTGGATGTGGTTCAGTGGTCAGTATTAAACCCTAAAAATTAAGGAAGCTGTCATGGATAGAACAAAGCAGAGAATTGTCGCCACCATCGAAGCGCGTATGAATTCCAGTCGTTTGCCTGGCAAAATCCTTTTGCCGCTTGCAGGCAAACCTTCTCTTGAGCGGCTTGTCGAACGGGCACGAAAATCAAAAAAAGTGGATGAGGTGGTCGTTGCGACGACGGTCTCGGCTTCGGATGACGCGGTAGAGCAGTGGGCCCAAAAAGCCGGAGTCTCCATATATCGGGGGAGCGAAGAGGATGTTCTGCTGCGTGTGCTGGAGGCTGCCAGAGCATATCGCGGGGATGTGATTGTGGAGCTTACCGGAGATTGCCCGCTCATCGATCCGACCATGATCGACTCTCTGATCGAAATGTATCAGAACTCTGATTTTGACTATGTCAGCAATGTCTTAGAGCGTACTTATCCCCGAGGTTGGGATGTTCAAGTGTTTGCCAGAAAAATTCTTGAAGAAGTCAATCTGTCCACCAATGATTTGGCTGACCGGGAAAATGTGTCTCTTTATATTTACGAGCATCCGGAACGTTTTAAACTTGGCGGGATGAAGGCGCCCAAAGAGCTTTATGGGCCCGATATTCGTATCTGTGTAGATACTTTGGAAGATTTTCAGTTGGTTGAGGCGGTTTATAACGCATTGTATTTTAAAAATTCTGATTTTACAGCTTATGACGTAATGGATTTTTTGAAAAAAAATCCCAAAGTGACCGCTTTAAATCAAAGAGTTGAACAGAAAAAGGTTCGGATATGAAAAAATACCGCGCGGCGATTGTTGGCTGCGGACGTATCGCCAGCCTTTTTGCCGAAGATAAAAAAAGAAAGGGTGTTGTGACACACGCCCAGGCGTATCTGGCAAATCCCCGAACAGAGCTTGTGGCCGCTTGTGACTTGGATGCGCAGCGGCTTAAAGTTTTTGGTCAAAAATGGGGTGTTAAAAATATTTATACGGATTTTAATGAGATGCTCGCCAAAGAAAAAATTGATTTTTTGAGTATTTGCACTTGGAATGCGACCCATGCGCCCCTTGTAGAAAGCGCTCTAAAGAATGGGGTCTCTGGCATCATTTGTGAGAAGCCTATCGCCGATACCCTGGTCAATGCTGATCGGATGATTCAAAGGTGCGCTTCAAAAAAAGTACCCCTTTTAATTAATTACACACGTCGTTATGTTCGGCTTTATCATCAAATCAAAACAATGATTGACCGAGGAGAGCTTGGAGAGATTCAGGCGGTATCCTGCTACTACACCGCGGGGATTGTGAATACAGGCACCCATCTTTTTGATTTTTTAAGATTTCTGTTTGGCGAGGTCTCCTGGGTTTGGGCGGACCCGGCGAAAGCATTGGGATCTCAAGATAAGAGTTTCAGCGGGCATCTTTTTTTTAAAAAAGGTTTTGGTTGTTCGCTGACAGCCTTGGATGTGCAGAGTTTTTTGATGTTTGAAGCGGATATTTATGGAACAAAAAAAAGAGTTCGATTAATAGACAGCGGGCAGGGCGCCCTGATATGGGATGCAGTCCCACATCCATCGTTCTCGGGGTATCGTGCTTTGAGGCAGGTCAAAACCTTAAAAGGGGATCTTGGTGAAGGGCTTCCCGGCTTGATTGAAAATCTTGTAAAAGCGGTTGAAAAAAAAGAAGCTCCGCTTTGTTCTGGGGTAGACGGCCGTGCAAGCCTTGAGATTGCGGCGGCCTTTCATTTGTCTAGTGCCAGCAAAGGAAAAATGGTAACGCTTCCTTTGAAAAAAAGAAATTTGCAACTCATTTCAAAATAATAGACGGTTTTAAAAATAAGGGTGGTGTTTATGAAGAGGATTGCCTATTGCAAACGCTGCGTGATGCCGGAGACCAAGCCCGATCTTTTTATCGATGATCAGGGAGTGTGTAATGCTTGCCGCAGTTATGAAAACCGAAAAACGATCGATTGGGATAAACGCTATCAGGAGCTTAAAGAAGTGTGCGCTCGGTACAAGCAAAAATCTCCGGGCAAGTGGGATTGTATTGTTCCGATCAGCGGCGGCAAAGATAGCACGTATCAGCTGATCAGAGTTTTACAGTTAGGAATGAAGCCCCTCTGCGTGAATGCCCGCACTTGCGATCTTTCACCTATTGGAAGACAGAATTTAGAAAACATTAAAGCTCTAGGTGTTGACTGCATCGAGTTCTGCCCCAACCCGATTGTTCGTCGGAAACTGAATAAGATCGCGTTGACACAGGTGGGGGATATTGGTTGGCCTGAGCACGTTGGTATTTTTACAACGCCTGTACGCATGGCTGTTCAATTTAAAATCCCATTTATTATTTGGGGTGAAAATTCTCAGGATGAGTATGGCGGGCCAGCTGCTGCGGCCCAAAACTCAGTGCTGGATCGCCGCTGGCTTGAAGAGTTTGGTGGGCTTTTGGGCTTGAGGGTGACAGACATGGTGGGTCTGGACGGCATCACCGAGCAGGATATGCTGCCTTATACTTATCCATCAGACCAGGAGCTGAAAGAAGTCGGGGTGACAGGTATTTTTCTTGGTTATTATTTGCCATGGGATGGCATTGTAAACGCACTTTTGTCCCAGGCATTTGGCATGGAGACTTATCCATTTCCTATTGAGGGAACGATGCTCAGTTATGACAAAATGGACAATCACCAGCATGGCATCCATGATTATTTTAAATTTCTCAAGTTTGGTTTTGCTCGTGCGACTGACCAAGCGTGTTTGCATATCCGCCGTGGAAGGATTACACGCGAAGATGGGCTTGAGATTGTAAAACAGCGTGACGGAAAGTTTCCCTGGACGTATTTAGGCAAACCTTTGAAAGATATTCTGGATCCTCTGGGTCTTTCTGTTGAAGAGTTTGTAAAAATCTGCGATCGTTTTACAAACAAGAAGATATTTATCGTCGATGCGCAGGGCAATCTCGTTAAAGATCGGCATGGCAATCTGACAAAGGTGCAATACGACAACTAAATGAAAACGCTTGTGATCGATTATGACATGGGAAATCTCAACTCGGTGCGCCGCATGCTGGAGCATTGTGGGGCCGAAGTTCACATCTCTTCGGATCCTGCCAGCTTGAAGGGTGCCGAGCGTATTGTGTTGCCGGGCGTCGGCGCATTTTCAGACGCCATGAAATCGCTTCACCAGAAAGGGTTGTATCAGGAAATCGTCCAGATAGCTAAAACCGGCATCCCTTTTCTTGGGATATGTCTGGGGATGCAGATTTTGGCGGATCGGGGTTTTGAGGGGGGTGAATGTCCTGGTCTAGGACTGATCAAGGGTCAGGTCAGACGCTTTGAGCTGCCAAAAAATTTGCGTGTCCCTCACATGGGGTGGAATGAGGTCTGGTCCAAATCCCAAGATCCAATTCTTGAAAATATACAGGATGGTTCTGATTTTTATTTTGTTCACAGCTACCGTTTTATTCCAGACTCTCAGAGCAATGTGCTAACAGAAACGCCGTACGGTGAACGGTTTGCATCCATGGTGTTTCAGGAAAATATCTATGGCGCTCAGTTTCATCCTGAAAAAAGCTCTAAGACTGGAATGCAGCTACTTAAAAATTTTTTGAAATTGAAGGTCAGGAGTTCGGCCCATGCTTAAAGTCAGGGTGATTCCGACAATGCTGTGGAAAAATGTGGGTTTGGTCAAGGGTTTGCGTTTTAACAGTTGGCGCCGTACGGGTTCTGTGATGCAGGCGATCAAAGTTTACAACATGCGAGATGTCGACGAGCTAATTTTGGTCGATATCACGGCTACCAGTGAAAATCGTGAACCTGATTTCCAAAGCCTTGAAGATTTTGCAGCCGAATGTTTTGTGCCTTTGACCGTCGGTGGCGGGGTAAAGACGCTCTCTCATATCCGCCAGCTACTTCGCTCAGGGGCGGATAAGATTTGCATCAATACGGCTGCATATGAAAATCCGGAATTTATTCGGGAAGCTGCGAGCCGCTTTGGTTCTCAGTGCATTGTTGGTAGCATTGATGCTAAGCGCTCCGAAGACGGACGGTACTTTTGTTATCACCACTCGGGAGCCCAGTCGGCTGATGTGGAGGTAGTCGAGTGGGCGCGACGACTGGAAGCTTTGGGTGCGGGTGAGATTTTGATTACATCCATCGATCGAGATGGATCGATGGAAGGTTATGATCTGGATCTTGTGCGACAAGTGACAAGCAATGTGTCCGTGCCAGTTATCGCCTCTGGCGGAGCCGGCAATTATTCGCATATGCTTCAGGTTTTAAAAGAAACGACAGCTTCGGCGGTCGCCGCGGCGAGCATTTTTCATTTTACTGAGCAGACTCCGCTGGAAGCCAAGAATTTCTTGGCCTCCGAAGGCGTCAAGGTGAGGTCATGACGATATCAAAGATTAACAACAAACCCAAGGCTGCCTACTACGGTAGCGGCCCGTTTCAGGTGCTCAAGCACTGCAGTCGATGCTGGCTTCCCGACACGCAGGAGGGAAGCTCTTTTGATGAAATGGGAATGTGCCCCCCTTGTCAATCGTCGGAGCAGAAAATGCACATTAACTGGCAAGAGAGAAGAAAGATTTTTGAAAAACTTTTGGAAAAGGCTCGGAGCAAGGCCGCCAAGCGAAGCACTTACGACGTGATGGTGCCGATCAGTGGCGGAAAAGATAGCTGTTTTCAGCTTCATATCCTTAAGAAAATGTATAACATGAATGTTTTGGCCACAACCTTTAGCCACAACTGGTACACGGAGACAGGCAAAGAAAATCTTCGCAATATCCTTGAGAAGCTAAACATTGATCACATCATGCTGACGCCCAACAGTGCTTCTATCGCCAAAATTGCCCGCGAGTCGCTCTATCAGATCGGCGATTCTTGCTGGCATTGCCACTCGGGTGTTGGGGCGTTTCCCTTGCAGATGGCAGTGAAGTTTAGGATACCTTTGGTGGTGTGGGGGGAGTCGCTGTCTGAGAGTGATGGTCGGGCAACCTATGCCAAGCCTGTTCAATTTGACCGAGATTATTTTACAAAAATCTCCGCTAAAAAAACACCCGAAGAGATGATGACAGCTCGCAGTGGATTAAGACGAGAGGATATGTTGCCCTATCAAAATCCCACGCATCAAGAAATGAAAAAAGCCGGTGTTGAGGGAATTCACTTGGGGGATTACTTTTTCTGGGATGAGATGCGTCAGGTGGAGTTTGTTAAAAAGGAATACGGTTGGAAAGAAGACTATGTCGAGGGTACTTACAAAGGTTATAAGAGCGTGGAATGTCGGATGGCGGGCGTTCATGATTACGCCAAATTCATCAAGCGCGGCTTTGGAAGAACGACGGACCAGGCCAGCGAGGATGTGCGTCAGGGACTGATGACCAAAGACGAGGCAAAAAAACTGATTGCCAATCTTGATGGCGAGCGGCCGGATGCACTCGACTACTATCTTAAGATCACCGGTTTCACCGAAAAAGAATTTCACGAAATCCTCGAAGGGATGCGTGAGGGAAGCGCTAAAAATTTACCCAAGTTTAAGGAAGCGCCCAAATCATGATGGATTTACGGGAACTAACCATCTCAGAGTTTATCCGGGTCACTCAGTCCGGAAAAATCTCGCTGACGGATTTTTATAAGGAACTTCTTTCTTTTATTCAAAAAAAAGATAGTTCTTTGCAAGCCTTTGAAGCGTTTGATCCAAACCTTGTGATAAAAAGGGCGGCTGCGATTGAAAAAGCTGTGCATAAGGATAGTTTTTATGGACGTCTTTGCGGCGTGCCGATTGCCGTAAAAGATGTCATTAATACGCTGGAATTGCCAACGGCCCGTGGCAGTGCCTACTGGAAAGGCTTCCAGGCAGGCAATAATGCGCGGGTAGTGGATGAGATGCTCCGTGAAGGTGCGGTCAGTTTAGGTAAAACAGTCACCGCCGAGCTTGCCGTCCATCATCCCGGCAAGACAAAAAATCCACATAATTTTAAGTATACTCCCGGAACTTCTTCGATGGGTTCTGCCGTCGCGGTTAGCGCGGGCATGGCTTTGGCGGCGCTGGGAACGCAGACCGGGTCATCGATTATCCGTCCGGCGAGCTATACCGGAGTTTTTGGTTTTAAACCTTCCTACGGCGTGATTCCACGGACTGGTGTTTTGAAAACCACGGATACGTTGGATCATGTTGGTTTTTTTGCCAATCACATTGAAGATATTCATCTACTTTTTGATACGCTGCGGGTGCGGGGGAGTAACTACCCTGTCAGCGACAAGCTTTTGTCTGAACGCGCCCAAGTCGCGACCCCAATAAAAATTGGGATTTTACGTCCGCAGTATTTATGGAGAAATTATAAGGATTATGTCCAAAAAGCATTCGATGGCCTGATTGGGGATTTATCGCGTGACGCAGGACTTCGTGTTGAGGAGATTGTCGACAAGGGCTGGTTTGATGCCAGTCATCAGATTCACGCGACGCTCTACGATAAGAATTTATCTTACTATTTTAAAAAAGAAAGCGCGGACCGCAAAGTGATCAGTTCAACGCTAGCCTCGATGGTGGATCATGGAAACTCCATCAGTGTGGCTGAGTTTCAACAGGCGCTGGCAGATCAGGAGAGGATGCAGCGTGAATTTGACGAGCTTTTTCACTCCTACGATCTTATGTTGACGCCTTCTACGGCCAACATCGCTCCTTTGCGGGATCCTTATAAGGAAACAGAGGATACGGGCCTCATCTGGTCGCTTTTAGGCGTTCCTTCCTTGAATGTTCCTGTGTTTAAGGGACCGGATCAAATGCCCTTTGGGTTGCAAGTAATCGGTGTTAAATACAGCGATTATCGTATTTTGTCAGCCGTGTCGGAGCTGTGTCGAAAAAAATTATTACATCCCCAATCAGGGGTATTCAAAAAAATTCAAATGGAGGGCTCTGTTCGATGAGTGTTCTAGCAATTTTGGGTGGGGACAAGATCCGAAAAAATCCTTTTCCGGCGAGTCCTGTGATCGGCAAGGAAGAGCGAAAACACGTCAACGAGGTCTTGGATTCAGGCAAATTATCAGGATTTGTTGCTCAGCTGGGGGATCATTTTTTGGGTGGCCCTAAGGTGAAGGCTCTGGAGGGCCTGTTTCAAGAATACTTTGATGTGCCATATGCGGTTTCGGCCAACTCTGCGACAGCAGGTCTCCACATGGCGATCGCATCGGCAGGAATTGGTCCTGGCGATGAAGTGATTGTGACGCCTTATACCATGAGCGCCTCGGCGGCGGCAATTCTTATGGCCCACGCCATCCCTATTTTTGCTGATATCGATGAAAAAACATTTTGTATTAACCCCGCTGAAATAGAAAAAAAGATCACGCCTTTCACCAAAGCTATTCTTGTAGTCCATCTTTTTGGACAGTCAGCGGACATGGACCGAATTATGGCAATCGCTAAAAAAAATAAATTATTGGTGATTGAGGACGTGGCACAAGCCCCTGGTGCTACTTACAAAAAAAGATACCTGGGCACCATCGGCGATGCCGGCGTTTTTAGCCTTAATCAACACAAAACCATCACGACCGGAGAAGGCGGCATGCTCGTCACCAAAAATAAAGTTATTGCCGAGAAGTCTCGCTTGATTCGTAATCACGGCGAGGTGATCGTGGGTCGTGAGGGAAGGCAAGACATTGTCAATACGCTTGGATGGAATTATCGGATGACAGAGCTTGAGGCAGCGGTCGGGATTGGTCAGTTTGGCAGGCTTAATTTTTTGACCGACTACCGCATTGAGCTTGTCAATCGACTGACAGACAGGCTGAAGTCTCATGCTTTTCCTGGGATAACACTGCCTTATGTGAGACCGGAAAATAAGCACGTCTATTTTACTTATGCCATGCGATTTAATGCAGCGCTTGTGGGGGTGCGTCGTGAAACATTTGTCAAAGCGGTCAATGCGGAGGGTATCCCTCTGGGTCAAGGCTATGTAGAGCCCATTTACCTTGAGCCTCTTTACCAAAAAAAAATTGTTTATGGAGATAAGGGTTGCCCGTTTACCTGTGGGTTTTACAAGGGAAAGCCAGATTACTCGAAGGGATTATGTCCTGTGACCGAGCGGCTTTATGAAAAAGAAATGCTTGTGACAGCGCTTTGCCGATACCCGGTTAAAAAAAGAGACATCGACGATATTGTACGCGCATTTAAAAAGATTTTTGATCACCTGGATGATCTTAAAGAGTACGAAAAGAATGAGGGCCAAAAATAATGAAGCGGATAAAGTATGGACGACTTTATTGGCTTCCAATGGAAGCAGCAGACATCGATCAGTTTTTCTTCGTAAGACTTTTTCGTAAACTGAATATCAACTATATACCCCTAACCTTGTGCCGATACAACGAGCTCTATCTGCGTGAGGACCGATCTAAATACAGCCGTCTCTTGATTAACGCTTGCCGAAAATTGGGGATTGTGACACATGTGGTGCAGGAAGGCCCGGTTTATCAGCCTTATCAGGCCCAATGGTCTCATTTGCCGCTCTATGCAGACGTTTTTTTATGCCCCGAAGAAGATTATGAAATGTGGATCAGAGAAGGGATGCCTAAGGATAGAATCAAAACATATGATCCTCAGAAGAAAAAAGAAAACTATCGGGAGATTTTTTTTCTAGAGCCTCTGGTTACTTGGGCGGAGTGTCCCAATGTTTACGGAGTTCTGCGGAATGTTCAAATCCTTAAGACGGTTTATCAGATGTTGGATAAAGATGTTGTGTTTCATCTGGATTTGCGTAACCGGCATTTAATAGCACCATTTTTTCCCTCAAATCGCCTGGTAAGCGGCGACAAAGAGGCGCTTATCAAGCAGTATCAAAAAATTTATTGTTTTTCGAGTAGCACTATTGCTGGAGAGTGCAAGCAAGCTGGGAAGCTTTGCCAATGGGTCGATCAGGACTCTGCGCTTCCCACAGTCGAAGCCTGTACCCGCCAGAAAGATAAAAACAGCTCTTTTGTTGGGAAGCCCGACGGCGTTGCTTTCACGGGGGCATTTGTTGAATGGAATGATCTTGGATTTACTTGGCGAAAGAATTTTCATAATGCGCGCATTTTTAAAGGAATTGCCGAGGTGATCAACGAGAATGTATGGATTAAGCCTCATCATTCTCACGCCCAAATCATGCTCCCTTTTTTACCGCCGGAGCGAGTTGTGTGGGAGAAGGCGGAGGATCTTATTTTAAAATATGACAAGATTTACTGTTGTTGGGATAGCTCGGTGAGAAGGGACTGTGAGATGCTAGGGAAAACACCCAATTTAATCGGCGGCGGGGACATTTGATATTATGAGCCGAGCTCGGATAGTCCTTCAGGACATCCGCTTTTATTCAACCGCTATTTTTCTGACGCAAATTGTGACGGTTGTGGCCTCGATTCTCACGCGCCGCTTCCTTGGCCCCATGCAAATGGGTGTCTGGGTTTTTTTGCAGGTTCTCTTAAACTATGCCGAGTATCTTGCGCTGGGTACCACGGTCGCGGCCGGTTATGAAATCCCTCTTTACAATGGCCGTGGCGACACGAAAAAATCAAAGCGCGTTGCCAACGCAGCTTTTTCTTTTGGCCTCGTCACGTCTCTTTTGGCTGCGGCCGCAGCGGCTGTGTACGCGCTGTCGCAATATGGGCACATTCGTGAAGAGCTTTTTTATGGACTTCTCATTGGGGGTTGTTTTGTGGTGCTGCAGCGCTTTAACGGCTTGCTGATTACCATTGTGCGCGCGGAAAAGCAATTTGTACTCGCTGGCAAGCAGATGCTCTATTCTTCCATCGTTAACGCCTTGCTGATCGCGTTTTTTTCTTATCGGTTCAAGATTTATGGCTTTCTTGCGGCAATGGCACTGAGTTTACTCTTCAACATTATCTACCTCTCCGCTAATTCAAAAATTCGTTTTCGCTTTTGTTTTGACCGCACTCAAGTTATAGATCTGGTGCGTTACGGTTTCCCGCTGATGTTGATAGGCCTCATGACAGCCGCGTATGAAACTATGGACCGGCTTTTTATCACGCGTTTTCTGGGGCTTGAAACTCTGGGTTTTTACAGCATTGCTCTCATGACTATCAACTATCTCAATGGCGTACCTAATTCAGTCGGCATTGTCACCGTTTCCCACCTACAGGAAGCGTACGGACAGGCACAGGACAAGGCGCCGCTACGAGCCTATCTTAAAAAAGTGGATGCGGGTTATGGGATCTTGATGACGGTATTGATTGGGGGTGCGTGGTTTATCATGCCATGGCTTGTGAAGCTTGTGCTACCTGCATTTGTGGACGGTATTCCTGCGATGCGCTTTCTGGCACTCTCAGCCTATTTTAGCGCCCTGTCTCAAGGTTACCTGCAAATCGTTTACGTATTGCGCGAACACCGCGCGCTTCTCTGGATTGTTCCTTGCGCCTGTGCTGTTGCCGCTCTCGCCAACGGCTTGGCTGTATGGGGGAATTTTGGGCTCACGGGTGTGGCCATTGCTGTTGCATTTTCCTCCTATTTTTATTTTTCCATTCTTTTCTTTTTTGCATCCAAACACGTGGAGCCTCTTGGGGTCTCTTTGCGTCGCTATGCGGGGATCATTGGACTTTTTGTGGGGATGCTTGGACTGATTTTAGCCATTGACCGATGGGTAGTATATTTTGGCCCAATGACTGGGCCATGGATACAATCAACGCTGTTTCTAGGGCTTTTGACCCCGCTACTTTGGAGGTTTGAGCATGAATTTGGACTTAAGGAGCGTCTAGTGACCAAATTTTTTAAAGCAGGGGAGCATAAGAGTTGAAGAATCCGGCAAAACTGATAAAATGCGATGATAAGTCGTTGGTGTCCATTGTGTTACCAACTTATAATGGCGAGAGATTCATCGCCGAACAGCTACGGAGTTTGCAGGAGCAGACGTACCGGAACCTCGAGATTATTGTCATTGACGACGTTTCGAAGGACCGCACGGTCGAGATTGTGCGCGGATTGGCTGAGAAAGACCCGCGTATCTGTCTTAATGTCAATTTGCATAACCTCGGCCTTTTTGCCAATTATTTGAAGGGCGCTGCGATGGCGCGCGGCGAATTCGTCTGCGTCTGCGACCAGGACGACTGGTGGCGCGCCGACCGTGTGGAGATATTGAAGGGTCTGCTCGAGAGGGATTCGGCCAACATGTTTGCGTACTCCGACATCGAGGTGACGGATGAGAAGCTAAAGCCGATTGGTTCGTCGAGGGGCCTCAACGAGACGCGTCTGCGTGGTGGTGACTTGAAAGAGTTTAGCCTTTTCAAGAACGTCACGACGCACAATATGATCCGCAAGATGGTGAATGACGAGCTTGTGAAGGCTTCAGCCTCGGCGCCATTCGCGCACGATCATCTGATGCTCGTGCTCGCGGCCGGGATGGGAAAGATCGTCCGCTCGCCGGAGAAGCTTTTGAAGTACCGCCAACACTCAGGCAATGCGATCGGCGCTTTTTATCCCTCGGTGCTGACTCGTGAGCGGACAGTACGCGAGCTGAATGAAAAGTCTGCGTACGTAAAGCGCATGTTTCCAGGTTTGAAGCTGGACCTGCAGAGACTGGGAGCGTTTTGCGATGCGCTCGAAGCGGGCGGGACTTACCGCCGGACCGATTTCATCGAATATTTTTTGTATTTACGTAATGACACATTAAAAGACCGGATCCTCGCGCTCGTCGATTGCCTGTTTCCGCGTTTTTACACGTGGCTTTCGTCCAAAAAATCAACCAAAGGAGCGAATTTATGACGGACGTGAAAAAAAAGAAAAATTTGAAACTTCTTTCCGGCGGTGGCAAAGACATACCGCTTTTCAAGGTGCATATGCCGAGGACCGTGCAGAAACCGCTTCTCGACACGCTTTTCAGCGGCTATATCGGCGAAGGTCCGAAGGCCGCTGAATTTGAGAAGAAGCTCGGCCCCTGGCTCGGTAGTCCCAACGCGCTCTCGCTGTGCAATGGCACCGCCGCGTTGCAGTTGGCGCTACGTCTGGCTAATGTCGGTCCCGGTGACGAAGTGATCTCGACCCCGATGACTTGCTCCGCGACCAACGAACCCATTGTCACGATGGGCGCTAAGATTGTCTGGGCTGACATCGATCCCTGGACCGCCAACATCGACCCGAAGGATGTTGCGAAGAAGATCACGCCAAAGACGAAGGCGATCATGTGCGTGCATTGGGGAGGGTATCCATGCGAGCTCGATGAGTTGAACCGCATCGCCGTTGACAACGGCGTGAAGCTCATTGAAGACGGCTGTCACGCGCTCGGCTCGACTTATCACAAGAAACCCGTTGGCTCCCATTCTGATTTCGCTGCGTTTTCATTCCAGGCGATCAAGATCATCACGACCGTTGATGGGGGTGTGCTCTCGTGTAAGTCCAAATCGGACTACGACCGTGGTAAGCTTCTCCGATGGTACGGTATTGATCGCTATGCGCCGCGCACCGACCTCCGCTGTGAGGCTGATATCCTTGAGCATGGCTACAAGTTCCACATGAACGACGTTACGGCTACGATTGGTATCGAGCAGCTAAAGTATCTTGGCCACAACGTACGTCGCAATCAGGCCAACGCGGTCCGCTACGACGTGGCGTTCAAGAACCTAAAGAGTGTCACGCCGCTACGCTACAAGAAAGACCGCACGAGCGCCTACTGGCTCTACACGATTCGCGTGAAGGACCGGCTCCGCTTCATGGATTTTATGAAGGCGAAGGGGGTCACGGTGTCGCAGGTACACGTGCGAAACGATAAGTACACGATGTTCCGTGACTTCAAGGTGGTCCTGCCCAACACGGATGTGTTTACTCACGAGCAGGTGTCGATCCCGGTCGGTTGGTGGCTTACACCTAGAGACGTGAAGCACATCATCCGTTCGGTCGAGGAGTTTGACCGTGGATAAGACGGCCGATGTGAAGCTTCAGGACAAGATGTATAGCTCCTACGCACAAAACCACTACGGCGTGATTTTCGAAGAGCTTGTGAAGAAAAACGACGTGAAAAAAATCGTTGAGATTGGGGTTCTTTACGGCTACAGCACCGTCCACCTCGCCAAAGGCCTTGCTGACCACA
Organism: uncultured Planctomycetia bacterium; assembly: GCA_964497635.1. Taxonomy (GTDB): domain Bacteria; phylum Omnitrophota; class Gorgyraeia; order 2-02-FULL-51-18; family 2-02-FULL-51-18; genus CAMDWQ01. The sequence continues at coordinate 29,889 of CAZCDB010000010.1, forward strand.
AGGGCGGCCATCTCGACGCGTACGACTTATGGGACGACTACCCGTATCGCCATACGACGATGGCCGGAACGCAACGCATCATCGAAGAAAACGGGCTACAGGATTTCATTACGCTCAACAAGGGCAATGCATTCGAAGTCCACGCGAAACACGCTGATGGATCTATTTGCCTCATGCATATTGACATTTCAAACACGGGCGATACGATTCAAAAAATCATGGCCGCATGGGACTCAAAAGTGCGTGCGAATGGCGTCATCATCTTCGAGGGTGGCTCGGTCGAGCGTGACAAGATCGAGTGGATGGTGAAATACAATATGCCTTCTATCCGCAAGGAGCTCTCGACGAACCCAGTCATCAACGAGTTTTATTCGGTGAAAATCTACGACGCGTTTCCGTCGATCACCGTTCTCACGAAGAACAAAAAATAAAAAAATGAAAGCCATTATTATCCTTGGCATGCACCGCAGCGGCACTTCTTGCATGGCGGGAATCCTTCATCATGCGGGTTTGTATTTCGGGGATAAGCTTTTACCTGCCTCTAAAAAAAATCCCAAAGGATATTTTGAAAATGAAGATCTCTGGCGGCTGCACCACTCGGTTTTAAGAGCTGTAGGCCACCCCTGGGATGACCCAAGGCCTATGCCGTCGGGTTGGGAAAAAAGGCCTATCGTTTGGTTTAAAAAAATTATTTTAAAAATGCTAATCAAAAAGCATTTTTCAAAGCATGCTGTTTTTGGCATCAAAGATCCCACAATCAATCTTTTGCTGCCTATCTACCTGGATGTTTTTAAAGCCATGAATATCAAACCCTGCTTTATCATCATGAAGCGTCACGAGGAGGCGGTTGCCAAATCGCTTTCAAAAGCCGAAGGGCTTGAAGAGTCCAAAACTCTATCTTTGCGCAAGATGTACTATGGCTCCCTTGAAAAGGGCATCGGCGAATATAAAAAAATAGAGGTGCAGTACGAGCTTCTGATTGAAAACCCATCTTTTTGGATAGATAAAATTAATAAAGAGTTTCAGACCTCTTTTGTTTATTCTGATAACGGTTTTGTTGACCCAAGCCTTAACCATGCACGGGTTTGTTGACCCCTTTGAAACCAGAGATTTTTGTTTTAAATTATAACGGCTCTGCGCTGATGCGCGAGTGCTTGCCTTCTATTCTAACGGCTGCATCCAAAAGTCCTGTTTTATGCCCCGTCACCGTGATTGACAATCAAAGCACCGACGATAGTCTTGAAATTTTAAAAAAAGATTTCCCGGGGGTGCGGATTTATATTTCGCCTAAAAATACTGTGCTTTGTGCTTTCAACGATGCGGTGAAGGAGTCTGAAGCGGACGTGGTGCTCCTTTTAAACAATGATCTCAAGGCAGATCCTGATTTTGTGGCGCCTCTGCTGGAGGTGTTCAGTCAGCACACGGATGCGTTTATGGCGGCGCCCAAAACTTATACGTTTGATGGCAAGCAGTATGAGGGGAGCTTGGCCCAGCTTTATTTTCGTAAAGGTTTGCCGGGGTGTCTGACACGTTTTCCGGGGTATGAAAAAAAAGTGGATTTGCCAGGCTACACAACAGAGTCGGGGTTTGGAGCATTTCGTCGAAGCTTTTTTTTAGAGTTGGGAGGGTATGATCCGCTGTATTTGCCGGGCACCATCGAAGACTTGGATCTTTGCTACCGTGCTTGGAAAGCGGACCATGCTTGCTATTACGTGCCCGAGAGCCGGATGAGCCATAAGGGGCAGGCGACGTTTAAAAAAAGTTTTGGCCGGGCCAAGATCCTTGCGATCAATCAGCGCAACCTCTACCTTTTTGTGTGGAAAAATATTTTTGACCTCAAATTTTTAGCTAATCACTTGCTCTGGTTTTTAATTCGCCCGCTTTGGTTTCTACTTCAGGGGCGTTTTGAATTTTTATGGGGATTTTTGATGGCGTGGGGGCGTTTGCCCGAAGCAATTAAGCGCCGTGGCGAGCAAAAAAAAATTGTTTACCAGAGAACCGATGCGGAAGTATTTAAGCTTCTGGGAGCGCTTTAATGGGAATCTCAGCTGTCTTGATTGTCAAAAATGAAGAAAAAAATATTGTACCCTGCTTGGAAGCTTTGCGTTTTACGGATGAGATTGTGGTCGTGGATTCGGGGAGCACGGACAAAACCCTGGAATTGGCAAGGCCCCTGGCAACACGAGTGACGTCCAAGGAGTTTATTGATTTTGCGGATCAGAAAAACTACGCGATTGGCTTGGCCAAGCAGGAATGGGTGCTCTCAATCGATGCGGATGAGCGGGTTTCTGAAGCACTTCGAGATGAAATTTTACAGGCGATCACAGGGTCTGGCGCCTTTGCTGCCTACGCCATTCCTCGAAAAACAAAATTATTTGGGAGGGGATTTGTTGCTAGCGGACTTCAAAACGATGTGCCGGTGAGGCTTTTTCGCTGGGGGAAGGCCTATTTCCATAATCCTGTTCACGAAGTGCTAAAAGTTGAAGGAAAGATCGGCAGACTTCAAAATGCACTTGAGCACCAGTCTTTTCAGACCCTCCATGATTATTGGGAAAAACTTCAGCGCTACACGGACTTGGAAATTCAGAATGAGAAGAATGCTCAACCGATTCGGTTTTATTTGGACTTTTTCATCCGACCTTTTTATCGTTTCTTGAGCTTTTATGTGTTAAAACAGGGTTTTCGGGATGGGGTCGAGGGCTTTATTTACTCCTTTCTCTCCGGTTATTATGAGTGGGTTCGACGAATGAAGCAATGGGAGCGCTTGAAAACATGAGAACGCAACGAGACGAAAAAATAGACGCTCTGACCCAGAAAGCGTGGGAGCGCAACTGGGAAGATATTTCCATGGAAGAGATCATGGAAATTTTTAATTATGTGCGCGTCAAAAAGCAAATGGAGATCTTTACCCGTGTTCTCCCCAAAAATGAAAAAATTCTTGAGGGGGGTTGCGGGCTCTCACCTTACCTGATACGACTGCGTCAGCTGGGGTTTGATGTGGAAGGAATTGACTACAATGAGGCGCCACTTAAAAAAGCGCTTTCCTATGATCCGACGTTGCCGCTAAAAGTAGGCGATGTGAATCATATCCCATATCCAGATGAGACCTTTGGCGGCTATATTTCATTGGGGGTTATTGAACACTTTACGGAAGGACCGCTGCAGGCGATCCGCGACGCTCATCGGGTGTTAAAAAAGCGCGGTGTCTTTGTGCTCATGGTTCCGCAAAATCACTTGTTCATGCGGCTGACAGCGCCCATTCGCGCGCTCAAGCGAAATAAGACGCTGCGCCGCCTTCTAAAAAAGCCCGAGGATACTTATTATTGGGAGCAGTATTTTAACCGTAAAGAACTTGTCGCTTTGCTAGAAAAAGAGGGTTTTGCAGTCCGTGAAGAGCATGCGCTGGATCACTCTCACGCTTTTGTCTCCTTCTCCAATTTTTTTAGAGATAAAAACACTTTTGATGAAGCCAGCCCTCTGGCGCTTAAGCTTGGAGAGTGGTCAGAAAAGAACCTGCGTTGGTCCATGGCCTGTCAGCTTCTAATCATTGGGTACAAAAAATGAGCCAACGGAAGAGTTGGGGAGATTATTACGCGGGTGCGGGCGGAGTGGATTATTTGCTCAATCACATCGCCATCCACAAAGACTTCTTAAAAGAAATTTTAAAAAGAAAGCCAAATCGAGTGCTTGAAGCCGGTTGCGGCTCTGCCATCATGTCAGTGTTTCTATCGATGACGGGGACGCAGGTGACCGCAGTGGATCGTGACCCTGAAGTTTTGACCATGGGTGCGGCGACGGCAGCGGGGTGGAAAACACGAGTGCATTTTCAAAACGCGGACTTGATGGATCTTTCGTTTCCGGCCGATTCATTTGACATTGCTTTCTCTCAAGGCGTGTTGGAGCACATGACGGACACACAAATCCAAGAATCTTGCCGCCAGATTTTAAAATGTTCACCGGTATTTATTTTTAGCGTCCCGGGCACTTATTATAAGCATCAAGATTTTGGGGATGAACGTCTTTTGTCTCTTACCCAGTGGGAGGAAATTCTGAAAGGGGTAGGGAAGCTCCAAATGAAACCTTATTTTTACCAGCGCACCAAGAAAAACTTCTTAATCAGCCGTCCGCTGATGTGGATGGGAATTTTGACCCGGTGAATGCATGAGAATCGGGATTGATGCCTCATCGCTTATTCAGAAAAAGTCGGGGATTGGCAGTTTTGCCGAAG
>CAZCDB010000011.1:0-32902 GCA_964497635.1 uncultured Planctomycetia bacterium
AGTGCGGGGGGTGTGGTTTTAAACCCCAAAAAAGAAGTGTTGGTGGTCAATCAAAACGGGACCTCTTGGTCGCTTCCCAAGGGCCATATTGATCCGGGTGAGTCTGCGCTGGAAGCGGCTTGCCGTGAAATCGAGGAAGAGTCCGGGGTTTCCAAGCTTGATCTAGTCAAAGAACTTGGGACTTATGAGCGCTTTAAGATCAGCCTTCAGGGTGGCGATGATCCCTCGGAGCTTAAAGTCATCACTTTTTTTCTTTTTAAAACCGCGCAGACGAGGCTTCGGCCCATTGATCCTGAAAACCCGGAAGCCCGCTGGGTGTCTCAAGACAAAGTAGCCGAGCTTCTCACACACCCCAAAGACAAAGAGTTTTTTCTAAAAATCAGCCCAGAGCTAAAATGATCGCTTTTTATCGCTCCAGCGGCTGGGGAATGCTTAAAATCCGCCAGCAACGAGGCTCTGTTGTTTCCGTTGAAGTGGTTCAAAAAAGCTTAGAGCAACCCCACAAAATAGTTCCTGTGCTAAAAAAAGCAAGGATTCAGCTGGACCAGTATTTTAGAGGACGACTCAAAAATTTTTCACTCCCTGTTTCGTTGGACGGTACTGATTTTCAGAAAAAAGTTTGGCGCGCGCTTCTCAAAATTCCTTATGGCACAACAAAGTCTTATCAGCAAGTCGCAAAAGCCATCGGTCGTCCCAAGGCAGTGCGTGCGGTGGCCAGTGCGATAGGGGCGAATCCGATTTGTCTGGTCGTGCCTTGTCACCGTGTGATTGGAAGCAACGGAACCCTGACAGGGTATGCCTATGGGCTAAAGCGCAAGAAAGCTTTGCTTAGGCTTGAGGGCGTGTCGCTCACTTAAATTTTAGGTTATAATGTGAATATGCCGAATAAAAAATCTACCCAACCCATGGCCCGAGCCCACGCTTATTTTACCGGTCGTGTACAAGGAGTGGGTTTTCGCTACACAGCGGAGGCTTTGGCGCTGGGCTTGAAGCTTAAAGGCTGGGTGCGCAATCTACCGGATGGGCGCGTGGAGCTTGTCTCGGAGGGCCCCAAACAGAAAATAGAAGAGCTTTTTTTGCAGATCCAAAAAAGCGCTCTAGGTCCTCACATCAAAAAGACCGATCTCTCCTGGGAAGTCCCCAAAAATGAATTCTCCGATTTTACGGTTGAATTTTTTCTATAAAATTTTTTATGGCCCCGGCAAAAAAATCAAACGATCCTAAAAAACAAATTCAAGAGCTCCGCCGCGAAATCCAGCGGCACAATCGACTTTATTATCAAGAAGCGAGCCCTGAGATTTCGGATATTGAGTTTGATCAGAAGGTCAAGGCCTTGGAGGCCCTTGAAAAACAGTTTCCCCAGTACGCTGAAGCGGACTCACCGACTCAACGTGTCGGCGGCGCACCTCAAAAGGGGTTTGCCTCCGTCCTTCACCCGGTCCCCATGCTAAGCATTGACAACACCTACTCCAAGGAGGAGGTGGAGGATTTTGATAAGCGCTTAAGAAAGAATCTTCCCGGCGAAAAAATTGAGTATGTGGTAGAGCTTAAAATTGACGGCGTTTCCTTGTCTCTGTTGTATGAAAAAGGGCATTTACTTCGCGCGGCCACTCGCGGAGATGGGCAGCGCGGGGATGATATCACCGAAAATATTCGCGCAACAGGCTCTGTTCCCACGCGTTTGCATGGCCCCAATATTCCAAAAATTATCGAAGTGCGGGGAGAGGTTTTTTTAGATCATCAAAATTTTGAACGAATCAACGCTCAGAGAGAAAAAGAGGGTCAGGAGCTTTTTGTCAATCCTCGCAATGCCGCGGCGGGTTCTCTTAAGCTTTTAGATTCCGCTTTGGTGGCATCTCGAAAGCTGGCTTTTTTTGCGCATAGCGTGGGTCAGTACGAGGCCGATGATTTTAAGACTCACTCGGAGCTTCTCAAATTGTTTCAGGTGTGGGGGCTTCCGGTGAATCCTCATTTTTCTATCTGCCAAAATGTGGACGAGCTTCATAAGACCTGTGACCGGTGGTCTGATAAGCGGCATACGCTCGGCTATGATACGGATGGCCTGGTCATCAAAATAAACGCTTTGGATCAGCAGCGTCGTTTGGGCAGCACCAACAAAAGTCCTCGCTGGCTTATTGCCTACAAGTTTCCCGCCCAAAAAGCCAAAACCCAGCTGGAAGATATCGTGGTTCAAGTGGGTAGAACCGGAGTTTTGACGCCGGTAGCGATTTTAAAGCCTGTTTTTTTGGCGGGCACTACGGTTTCGAGGGCTACACTTCACAATGAAGATGAGATCCAGCGGCTGGATTTAAAAATCGGGGACTGGGTTCACATCGAGAAGAGCGGTGAAATCATTCCTCAGGTGACAGAGGTTTTAAAGTCATTGCGCAAAGGCAGTGAAAAAAAATATAGTTTCCCCAAGCGCTGTCCTGTGTGTGGAAGTCAGGTGTCCCAGGATGAAAACGAAGTGGCTTATCGCTGTCTTAATTTAGGCTGTACGGCCCAGCTGAAGGCAAGGCTTCTGCATTTTGCTTCCCGAAAAGCCATGGATATTGAAGGGCTGGGGGACGCATTGGTTGATCAGCTGGTGGATCGAGGGCTGGTCAAAGATGTTGCAGATATCTATCGACTTGATCGAGACACATTGGCAGCTCTTGAGCGTATGGGTGAAAAATCCGCTGACAATTTGCTTGAGCAGATGAACAAAAGTAAAAATAGGGAATTTTCCTCTTTTCTTTTTGCGTTAGGCATTCGCCACGTAGGGATTGGGGCCGCCAAAATATTGACCCGTCACTTTCCTTCAATGAAAAAACTCTCCGAAGCCACCCAAGAAGAGCTTGAGGCAATCGATACTATCGGGGGCGCTATCTCAGGAGCCATCCTTCAATTTTTTCGCAGCCCTGAAAATCAAAAAATTATAGAGAAGCTGGCCAAGATCGGTGTTAAAATGCAGCATGATGAAGCAGCAGAAAAGCTGTCTTCCGGAGGCGCTCTAGAAGGAAAGATTTATGTGCTAACAGGTTCTCTTGAACGGTGCTCTCGGGAAGAGGCAGCCAAGCTTTTGGAGGCTCGTGGAGCCAAAGTGGCTTCCAGTGTTAGTAAAAAAACCACCGGAGTGATTGTTGGCTCCGAACCGGGCTCCAAGAGAGCAGACGCTCAAAGACTAGGCGTCCCTTTGCTAAGTGAGAGTGATTTTTTAAAATTGATCAAAGATTAATCCCAGGGAGAGGAAAGCATGAAAAGGTCTTGTTTGGGTGTGTTGGCTGTTTTATTCTTATTTCAGATGACGGGGTGTGAGACGGTTCAGAGAAAATTTACCCCGAAGAAGAAACCGCAAAAACATGTGGCAACCTCCATCTATTTTGAAGAAGGTGCCTACCAGAGAAAATTCTCCAATGAGTATTATTACAAGACACATTATACGCTCTGGAGAACTTGGCATGATGAGCTGCTCAGCCATTTAGGCGGCAATGATAAAAAAACAGCTAGGGCTGCCCAGGAGTCCATTGGCAATCTCCAGCAGATGCAGCAATACTTAAGGCCCGACAAGTTTTCAGAGCTTGGCATCATTATCAATGATTTATCAGACGTGATTAAAAAAATGGATGCCTCCAGTGGCACGTCTCAGGTGGGTCCCTACCGGACAGAGCTTGAGCGTATCCGTCGAGCGGTGGGAAGCAACTTTTATTATGACAAGATCCAAGAGAGTCTTTTGGCTGACAAGGTAGATTTAGGGGATGCGGGAGAGCCTGTGGCGGCATGAAGGAGCTTGTCGCTTTATTTTTGGACAGCCTCGTTGTCGAAAAGGGCTTGTCCAAAAATACGACGATTTCCTATGGCCGTGACCTGCACCAGTATATTTCTTTCTTAAAAAAAAGAGGTCTGGTTGAGCCGGCCTCTATCACGCGTAAAGAAATCATGGACTTTCTTTTATCTGAGCGTGACCGCGAGCTTTCTCCTGTCTCTGTTGCACGCGAGCTTGTGGCTATCCGTAATTTTCATCGCTTTTTAATGATGGAGGGCAGACTAGCCAGGGATGTGACAGAGAGTTTGGAAGCGCCCAAGCTTTGGAAACACTTGCCGGAAGTGATGAGTATGCAGGAAGTGGAATCTTTGCTCAAGGCGCCCAATGTGCGGCGTCCCCAAGGAATTCGTGATCAGGCGCTTTTAGAGTATATGTACGCGACAGGTTCCAGGGCCAGTGAAGTTTCAAATGTAAAGCTTGGGGCGATTCATCTGGATGGCGGGACGGTTCGCATTCGAGGGAAGGGCGAGAAAGAACGCATGGTTCCTCTGGGAAACTTAGCAAAAAAAAGTCTTCTGCGCTATCTTGAGAAAGTGCGGCCCCAATGGCTTAAAAATAGTTCGGAGGAAGCTCTTTTTTTGACGCGTCAAGGCAAGAAGATGTCGCGGCAAAGCGTATGGGCTGTCTTGAAAAAAAATGCGAAGTTGGCGCGAGTCCAAAAGACGATCTACCCGCATATCTTAAGACACTCGTTTGCCACGCATCTTTTGGAGGGTGGGGCTGATTTGAGAGTGGTGCAAGAGCTTCTGGGGCATTCGGATATTGCGACAACTCAGATTTACACCCATGTGGAAAAATCCAGATTAAAATCAATTCACACAAAATTTCACCCAAGACCTTAATAACCTTATAGGAAAAAAACATGTCACAACGTTCAAATCAAGTCGCAGAAGAACTTCGTAAAATTGTTAGCACTATTTTTTTGGAAGACCTGGCGGACCCACGACTGGGTTTTGTTACGATCACCCGATGTGAAATCACTCCGGATCTAAAATACGCCAAAGTTTTTTATAGTGTTTTGGGAGACCAGAAGCAAAAAGATTATACGGCCGAGGTGATCAAGGAGCACTCGTCCCATATTCGCCGCCTGGCCGTGGAGAGGATCAACATGAAATTTGCAATGGAAATTCGCTTTGAGCTGGACCCATCCATTGAAGAGAGCTTTCGCTTGGGCGAGATTTTTAAAAAAATTCATCACGAGGATAAAGAAAAGCCTCAAAGCTAAACATGGATGGCCTCCTGCTTTTTAATAAACCCATTTTATGGACAAGTCATGATGTCGTTGATTTTGTTCGCCGCCGGATCGGACAACAGGCGGTGGGGCATGCGGGCACACTCGACCCGATGGCCACAGGCCTGCTTCTGATTCTTCTGGGGAAGTGGACCAAGAAATCCGAAGAGTTGATGGGACTTGCCAAGGGGTATGAGGGGACGATCCGGCTGGGAGTTCAGACAGACAGCTATGATTTGGATGGGCGCATTGAGTCTTTTGGCAGTCACGGTGATTTTGGTTTTGAGGAAGTCTCAAGTTTATTTTCTTCCATGACCGGAAAAATCTCTCAAACACCCCCTGTGTATTCGGCGCTAAAGCTAAATGGAAAAAAATTTTATGATTTGGCCCGGCAAGGCGTTGCGGTGGCCCCAAAACCCCGGGAAGTCGAAGTGTCCGAATTTGTGCTAAACTATATCCACGAGGCGGAGCTTGGGTTTAGGCTCTCCTGCTCTAAAGGCACTTATGTACGCTCCATTGCTCATGAGGTGGGGCGTAGGCTTGGCTGCGGCGCGACCCTATCTTGTTTGGTGAGAACACGTATCGGTAATTTTAACTTAAGCTCCGCTTTAAACCAGACGCAGTTAATCGCGATGACGATGGACAAAATAGAAAAGAGTCTCCTTCGGTGAAAATTTATCGTGGTCTTGAAGACCCGGCGTTAAAGTCGGAGAAGCGTGCACTAGCCTTAGGTGTGTTTGATGGGGTTCATTTGGGTCATCAGAAAATTATTAACTCCATGCTTCATGATGCCAAAGCTCACACAGCCTCCTCGATGGTGGTCACGTTTGACCCGCATCCAGCCAAAATTTTAGAGCCCAAGAAAAAACATCCCGCCATCTTGATGTCGCTTGAGCATCGCTTAGCGCACCTGCAGTCGATGGGCATTCAAGAGACCCTGGTGATTCCTTTTACCAAAGATTTTTCACGAATGACACGTGAAGACTTTTTTATCCAGATTTTAATTCAGCGCTTGGGAGCGCAGTCTCTGGCGATTGGTTTTGATTTTCGTTTTGGATTTGGCGGAAAGGGGAACGCCGCTTTTTTAAAAGAAAGATGCAAAGTGTTTCATCGGCGCTTTCATTTGATGCCGGCGTTTAAAGTTGCTGGACAGACCGTTTCTAGCACTCGTATTCGTCAGTCGATCGAAAAAGGAGAGCTTGAAAAAGCAGGGGCCATGCTCGGTCGGCCTGTGTCGGTCATGGGGACTGTCGTCCATGGAGAAGGGCGCGGCAAGGCCCTTGGCTTTCCCACCGCCAATTTGAATCCACATCATGAGGCGCTCCCGCCCGCAGGGGTTTACGCCGCTTATGGATACTTGGCCGGCAAAAAATTGCGTGCGGTGCTGCATCTGGGCAAAAGACCTACCTTCGGGGACAAGCAAGCAACCCTTGAAGCTCATTTTTTAAATTTTTCCAAAGATATTTACGGTCAAACCGTCGAGCTCATTTTTGTCAAAAAAATCCGCCCAATTGAAAAATTTTCAACCCCCGCCTTATTGGGCAAAGCCATTGCCCGAGACATCCTCCAAGCCAAAAAACATCTCTAACAGTCTGCTGAAAAAGCCCCATCTGCGTCGTTGCTCGCCTCGACTCCTCCTGCGACGTAGCTACCGCTACGCCTCGTCGGGTCATCGGCTCGCGCCTAGCATCTGGGACTTTTTGAGCAGACTGTACGTTTAGTGAGGTTGAGGGAATGGTTCTGGCCTGTGAGCTTATACAGATTAGGCATGATTGCATCCGTCAACTTAAAACCCTTTTCAGGCCGTTGCAAAATTGCCCCGTCCTGAGTCAATTTTGCTCTACGAAAATTCGCGCTCGTCCTGAGTCTATTACGACGGGGACTCCATGGCCGCCCGCCTTGCCGGCGAGGCAGGCGCTCTTTACTGAGGCGTCCTGAAAAGGATTTTAAGTTAACTGATGCGACTATTGATTCCGAGAAAGATGAAAACGTGTAGGCCAGGGCCACCCTTTTCTTTTCTGGAGTGAAGGTATGCGAGGCTTAGGCCGCCCATTCAAATCGATAATAGAAGTTCAGTCAGCAAAGCCTGGAGGGTTTAGGTAAGTCCAAAGCCCAGTAGAAGCCGAGCGAAGGTCTTCCGAATGAGGAAGAACGGCCGGAACGTAAGAAAAGGAAAGGGTGGTCCAGGCCAGCACTATGATACCCGGTCAGCCTCTAATTAACTTTACAATCAGAGCAGGGATGGGTATAATTTGTTAAACAGTTAACCACCCACCACTTGCAACAATTTTGTTTTTTCTGTAAGTGATTGAAAAATATAAGATTAGATAGTGTTTTGAAAAGCTTCGCAAGGGCGGGTTATCAATCAAGGAGAGTTAAAAAGTATGCCAGTGGCAAAAGAGAAGAAGCAAGAAACGATTCAAAATTTTCGGGTCCATGATAAGGACACCGGATCCGTATTTGTGCAGGTGGCTGTGTTGACCGAGAGAATCAATGGTCTTGGAGGACATTTTAAAAGCCATGTCAAAGACAATCATTCCCGCCGAGGCTTGCTGAGACTAGTTTCGCAGCGCCGCAAGCTCCTCAACTATCTCAAGCGTGAAGATGAGACCGCCTATTACAAGCTGATTGAACAGCTTGATCTCAGAAAATAAACGCCCATGAAACAATTTAATATTGATTTGGGCGGTAAGGCATTGCATTTTGAAACAGGTCGTATGGCCAAGCAGGCCGATGGTGCTATTTTGGCCCGCATGGGAGACACGGTTGTCCTGGTAGCCGTTTGCGGAGCGCGCAAAGCCAAAGAAGGCGGTGATTTTTTTCCGCTAACCTGTGATTATCAAGAAAAAGCCTACGCTGGGGGAAAAATCCCTGGAGGCTATTTTAAGCGCGAGGGCAAGGCCACAGAAAAAGAGACGCTTTCTTCTCGGCTCATGGATCGTCCGATCCGCCCTTTATTTCCCGAAGGATTTTTTAACGAAGTTCAGGTGACCGCAACTGTCTTGTCAACGGACAAAGAAAATAACGCGGATATTATTGCCATCAATGCAGCTTCGGCGGCTTTGATGATTTCGGGCCTGCCTTATTTGGGTCCTATGGCGGCAGCGCGAGTGGGGGAAGTGGGTGGAAAGTTTATTTTGAACCCAACCTACAGTGAGCTTGAAGCAAGTTCAATGGATATTGTGGTGGCAACCACAGAGCGTGGCATTATCATGATTGAGGCCGGCGCTAACATTGTTCCTGAAAAGCGCCTTGTGGAAGCTTTTGAGTTTGCTGTTGAAGCGCTCAAGCCTTTGCTCAAACTTCAAAAAGAAATGAAGGCTGCGATTGCAACACCAGAAATCAAAGTTAGTTTCTATGCTTTGCCCGAAGGCTTGCTGGAAAATGTTTCCAAGCTTGCCTCTGCCGGAATCGATAAGATCAACCACAACGAAAAATCCAAAGAGGGTCGTGACGAAGCGCTCAAGAATCTCTGCGCTGAGGTCGTGGCCAAGCTGGTTGTTGAGGGTGGAGCCATTACCGAAGCGCAAGTCAAATACGCCTTGCATGAAGTTGAGAAAGAGGAAGTGCGTAAATTTATCGTCGACAAGGGTCTTCGTACCGATGGTCGTAAGCATAATGAAATCCGTCCTATCACCTGCGAGATTGGAGTTCTCCCAAGAACTCATGGATCCGCGTTATTTACGCGGGGTCAGACGCAGTCTTTGGGAGTGGTGACTCTGGGGACTTCTCAGGATGAGCAGATGATAGACGCCATTGAAGGCAATGTGCTGAAATCTTTCATGCTGCATTACAATTTCCCGTCCTACTCTGTCGGTGAAATCAAGCCCAATCGTGGTCCTGGCCGCCGTGAGATTGGTCATGGGGCTTTGGCTGAGCGTGGACTTCGTCCGGTGCTTCCAACCAAAGAGGAGTTTCCTTACACCATTCGTTTGGTCTCTGAGATTCTTGAATCCAATGGTTCTTCCAGCATGGCGACAGTTTGCTCAGGAACGCTTGGCATGATGGATGCCGGTGTGCCTTTGAAAGCGCCTGTGAGCGGGATCGCGATGGGTCTGGTGAAGCAAAAAGATCGTATTGCCATCCTTTCAGATATTGCTGGCGTTGAAGATCATCTGGGGGATATGGATTTTAAGGTGACGGGAACCGAAGCAGGGGTTACAGCTGTCCAATTGGATCTGAAGCTTAAAGATTCTTTGGATGTGGCTACGCTTGCCAAGGCTTTGGAACAGGCTCGTGAGGGACGCTTGCACATTTTGAAAAAAATGACAAGCTTGATTGCCACCTCTAAAACAGAGCTTTCCGAGTTTGCTCCTCGCATCACCACCATCAAGATCAATCCGGATAAAATTCGTGAGATTATCGGGCCTGGCGGAAAGATGATCCGCAAAATTACTGCGGATTCAGGTGCTGCGATCGAAGTGGAGGATGATGGGACTGTTCGTATTTCCTCATCGGATGGTGAGGCGACTGCCAGAGCTCTTGAGCTCATTGGCGCGATCACAGCGGAAGCGGAAGTGGGAAAAGTTTATGATGGCACGGTCATGCGCATCATGCCCTTTGGCGCTTTCTGCGAAATCCTGCCGGGTAAAGAAGGTTTGGTTCATATTTCAGAGTTGGATGAAAAACGTGTCGAGACAGTTGAGAGCGTCGTGAAAGTTGGCGACCCCATCCGCGTTAAGGTGATTGAAGTGGATTCTCAAGGACGCGTCAATTTATCCAAAAAACAAGCCAGTCACGACGGACCCCCGGTGGTCTCAAAGCGAAGTGATCGAAGTGAAAACGGTAAAGGTCCTCGTCAAAAGAAGTCCTGGAACTGACGATCTTCCGATGCCAGCCTACATGTCGGCTGGCGCCGCAGGGATGGATCTTGTGGCAGATGTTCGGGAAGACGTTGTTCTCAATCCCGGGGAAATCAAGTTGATTTCCACCGGGATTCATGTCGCTTTGCCTGAAGGTTACGAGGCTCAAATCCGCCCACGCAGTGGTTTGGCGCTCAAACATGGGATTACCATGGTCAATACACCAGGCACTATTGATAGTGACTATCGCGGACTTATTTCTCTCATCATGACCAATTTAGGCAAGGAGCCCTACGTCATTAAGAGGGGAGCTCGGGTCGCGCAGATGGTTCTCAATGAGATTGTTCAGGCGCGTTTTGAAGTGGCTGAAGACCTGGATTCCACCGTCCGTGCACAGGGCGGTTTTGGACACACGGGAGTCTGATCATGGAGCAGGATAAAAAAAATGAAGTTTTTGCAGTTGCGTGGTTTTTTGTTTCCGTTTTAACGCTCCTAGCGCTCGTCTCTTACACACCCGATGATATTGCTTTTGAAATCTCCGTTCCCAATTCTCCGGTCCATAACTATGTAGGCCCTGCCGGGGCTTATACTGCCTGGGTTCTGATTCTTCTTTTTGGCAAGACCGCTTATTTTTTGGTCCCGCTTTTTTTATTTTGGGCTTTGGCCAAATGGGTGGGAAAAAAGAGTCAGTATCTTTGGCTTAAGATCTTCTCAAGCGTTATTTTTTTTACCTCTGCGTGTGCCTTGTTTTCCTTGATTGGAGCTGAGACCGAAACTTCTCGTTTTCACTCCGGGGGAATCACCGGATATTTTGTATCCTTGTTTCTATCCAATCTTTTTGGTAAGGCTTCCATTTTTGTTGCCCTCTCTCTTTTTATCCTCTCACTCATTTTGGCCACGGAGCTTCTGGTGCTTCAGATGGCGACAGGTCTTTTTCAAAAATCTAAAGAAGCAATTGTGCCGGCCGTCTTGAAGCGAGAGACCTTCAAGAAGCCGGTTGCAGCACCTCTTTCTACAGCCAAGCCCGCCGAAGCTCTCAGTAAAAAATTTGCCGAGCTCAAAGGGAGTTTAAAAGAAAAAATGGTGAAGGATGTTAAGGATCTAGAGGAGCCAGTCCGGCAGGCGGTGGTTGTGCCGGCCGAAGCCCCTCAAAAACCTCAGATCAAGCTCTCCATTGCAAAAGAAGAAAAACCAAAACCTGAGACACCCAAAGTTTCTCAAGAGCCCAAAGAGGTCCTTGAAGTTGCTGAGCCGGGAAGCTATATCTTGCCCCCCATTGATCTTTTGCATTCGCCCCCAGCTATTGACGCCAATCATATGAAAAATTCTCTGGAGGATAGCTCTAAAATTCTTGAGGACACCTTGAGGGATTTTGGAATTGACGCAAAAGTGGTAGAAGTAGAGCAAGGACCTACCATCACACGTTATGAGCTTCAGCCGGCCGCAGGAGTGAAGGTTCAAAAAATCACCTCTCTTGAAAATGATATTTCTCTTGCGATGCGGGCGACCAGCGTTCGTATTTTGGCACCGATTCCGGGTAAGTCTCGAGTAGGAATCGAAGTTCCTAACGCCTCCATGGCAACTGTGTACCTGAAAGAAGTTCTCACTTCCGCTGAGTTTCAAAAAGAAACCTCCAAGGTGGCTATTGTGATTGGGAAAGATACGGCCGGCGCGCCTTTGGTTTGCAATCTGGCCGACATGCCGCATCTTTTGATTGCGGGAGCAACCAACACGGGAAAGAGTGTTTGTATTAACAGCATCATCACAAGCCTTCTTTACCGGGCCACTCCTGAAGAAGTTCGTTTTATGATGATTGATCCTAAGATGGTGGAGCTTCACTTTTACAATGATTTGCCTCACCAGATTTGCCCGGTGATTACCGACAAAGCCAAAGCCCCGGGGGCTCTAGCTTGGCTTTTGAGTGAGATGGAGCGCCGCTACAAAGTTCTTTCAAAAGTGGGTGCTAAAAACATTATTTCTTTTAATTCAAAAGTAGAAAACAAAGAAATCCGTCCTGAGACCCTCCGTCATTCAGCGGATGTTGCCAACGACGAGCCTGTGATTGTTCGGAAAATGCCCTACATTGTGCTAGTGATTGATGAGCTAGCGGATCTCATGATGTCTTCCGCCCAAGAAGTAGAAACAGCGATTACCCGCTTGGCACAATTGGCTCGTGCGGTAGGAATTCATATGATTTTGGCAACGCAGAGGCCTTCCGTGGATGTCATCACCGGTGTGATCAAGGCTAATTTTCCGGCGCGCATCGCTTTTCAGGTGGCCTCCAAGGTGGATTCGAGGACTATTTTGGATGAGAATGGCGCTGACAAGCTGCTTGGCCGAGGAGATTTACTTCTCATGGATCCTCGCAAGTCAAAATTGATTCGAGCGCAGGGGGCCTGGGTTCAGGATGGCGAGATTGAAAAGGTGACTCAATTTGTGAAGGCACAAAGAAAGCCTAATTTTGATAATAGCGTGGCCCAAAGCACCGATAAAAAAGCGGTGGGTGGCGGCAATTTTGATCGTGACGAGATTTATCAGGAAGCTAAGCGTATTGTGTTGGAGCTTAAACAAGCCTCTGTGTCTGTGATTCAAAGGCGTTTGGGTGTGGGGTATACACGGGCGGCCCGTTTGATTGATATGATGGAAGAAGATGGCGTGGTGGGTCCTTACCGGGGGGCTAAACCCAGAGAAATCCTGGTCGAGACCTCTTCTCAAGGCTCAGGGAACGCTGCGGCTGAGGGTGATGAGGGAGAGAATTCATGAGCCCGTCTACTCTTGGGAACACATTGCGGGATGCACGCGCTAAAAAATCCTTATCTTTGGATGAGGTTCACGCCAAGATCAAAATCCACCCTCGTGTGATTCAACTTCTTGAAGAGGGTCATTTTGAAAAATTACCCAGCCCTTTGTTTGCCAAAAGTTTTTTGCGCAGCTACGCGGAGTTTCTGGGGGTCAATGCCGACGAAGTTCTGGAGGCCTATAAAAAAGAAGAGGGGGTAGCTCCAAAAGATCCCAATCAGGTTTTGTTTATCAAATCCGTTGACGAGAAAAAAGAAGACGATTGGTCTCAGGGTCCCTGGACACAGATTTTAGTGGGAATTGTGATTTTGGCTGCGGTCACACTCTTTTTAATTTTTATTTTTCGAGAGGCTCCTGTGTTGTTTCAGAAGGTTCAGGCCAGCTTCCAAAAAAGCTCTCAAGCGGTGCCTAAGGTGGCTGCTGCGGCCACCCCCTCTAAAAAAGCATCCACAAAAAAAGCCCTTACAAGAACCACTTCCGGCGGCGAAGTCAAAAAGTCTCCCGAATGGGTTCGTAGTTTTGAGCAGGGGAACTTCCCGAAGGTGGGTAAGAAGACCCCTCTGGAGCTGAGGCTTCGAGCCCTGGATAATGTATGGCTTCGTGTCACCGTCGATGGGCAAATTGCTTATCAAGGGATTCTTGGGCGAAACGCCGTGGATACCTGGGTGGCCAAAGAGGGGATTGAGCTTTGGACAGGCAATGCTTCCAATATGTTTCTTTCTGTCAATCGTGTATCGCTGGGCTCTCCCGGTCGAGGGATGATCCGAAAAATGGTCATCACTCGTGAAGGTGTTCGAATTTCATCAGCAGAGAACCGCTGATTTTCTGATGCCACTCAAAGTCAATCTTGTCAGTCTTGGTTGCGCCCGCACTCTCGTCGATTCTGAAGTGGCTTTGGGGGATCTTGTCGAGAAGGGTTACACGGTCACCAAAGATTTAAAATCCGCGGAAGTGGCCATCGTGAATACCTGCGGGTTTATCGATGAGGCTAAAAAAGAATCCATTGAGACTATTCTGCATCTTTGTGAGCTTAAGAAAAAAGGGAAGTTGAAGGCGGTTGTGGTTTTAGGCTGTCTTGCCCAGCGCCATGGAGAGGAGCTTCGCAAGGAAATCTCCGAGGTCGACGCGATCATTGGGACCAATAACTTTGGGGATCTTGCCAAGGTGCTCGAGCCCCTCCGCCTTCGCCAAGGCTCCGGCGCGACAAGTAAGGTTTTCAAAGTTGAACCCAAGCCCTATTATCTTTTGGACGAAAACACTCCGCGCTATCAGCTGACTCCCGATCATTACGCGTACGTCAAGATTTCAGAAGGCTGTATCAACGCCTGTTCTTATTGTGCAATTCCCAAGATGAAAGGGGCGCATCGCTCGCGATCCATTGAATCTATTTTGGCTGAAATTCGTAAAATAACTTCTCAAAGAAAAATCTCCGAAATCAATCTGATCGGCCAAGATACAGCCGCCTTTGGTTATGATGTTGATAAAGTTTTTAGGTTGCCGGAGCTTTTACGTGCGATCCAAAAAGAGGCGCTGGTACCCTGGACCCGGCTTTTATACGCTCACCCGGGACATGTGACTCAGGAGATGATTGATGCGATTGCGGATTCTCCCACCATTTGCAAATACATCGATTTTCCGATTGAGCACAGCCATGACGCAATGCTTAAGCGCATGAATCGCGGGGTGGATCGGGCCAAGATGCTCTGGGGGATTGAGACGATTCGTAAGAAAATGCCCAGGGCCGCGATTCGCACGACTATCATCGTGGGTTTTCCGGGGGAAACCGAAGAAGAATTTCAAGACCTGATGAAGTTTTTAAAAGACGTGCGTTTTGATCGTCTGGGTGCTTTTCAATTTTCGGAAGAAGAGGGGACGCGTGCTTTTGGCATGGCGGATCAAATCCCAAAAGAAGTGCGTCTGGAGCGTTACAATGCGGTGATGGCTCAGCAAAGAGAAATCTCAGAGGAATTAAACCAGCAGCTGATTGGCCGCCAGGCGCGAGTTTTGATTGATGAAAAAAGCTCTGATGAGCCCGATCTTTTTTATGGTCGTACAGAGGCT
This sequence comes from uncultured Planctomycetia bacterium, assembly GCA_964497635.1. GTDB lineage: Bacteria > Omnitrophota > Gorgyraeia > 2-02-FULL-51-18 > 2-02-FULL-51-18 > CAMDWQ01. Next base: position 14,699 of record CAZCDB010000011.1, read on the forward strand.
GATGCTGCGGATGTGGACTGCCAAGTTCTCGTACATTCAGAAAAAAATTTGCACCCAGGCCAATTTATTGATGTCACGATTGAAGATGCGCTCGAGTACGATCTTGTTGCGAGATATTAACCCGCGATGAACCTCCCCAATCGCCTGACGGTCTTAAGGGTTGTTCTGGCGCTGGTTTTTATTTTTATCCTACCGATCCAGGGACTTGTTGCCAAATCGATTGCGCTGTTTATTTTTGCGACAGCCTCTTTTACGGACTATCTGGATGGGGCTATCGCGCGCAAATATGGGTTGATTACGCCTTTTGGGGGTTTTCTGGACCCAATCGCTGACAAAGCGCTGACCTTTTCGGCTTTTTGTGGTTTTATCCAGCTAGGCCTTATTCCGGCTTGGATGGTGGTGCTCATCATGGTTCGAGAGCTCTCGGTGACGGGGGTGAGACTTCTGATGCGTCATGATCCCAAAAAAGCATCGGCTGCTTCTATCGGCAAGCATAAGACCGTCATCCAGTTTACGGCAATTCTTTCAATTCTTATTTATTTGATCTTGCGAGAAACCGCTTTTTGGTCATTGCGCTGGAATGGGCTTGCACAGCAGACCATTGACTGGTTCATGATGTTTGTCGTGGCTTTTACCGTTTACAGTGGCTATGTCTACGTGTGGATGAACCGCCAATATCTGGTTGAGCAAGCTCCTCAAGGATCTGTTAAGCAGTAGATGACACAGCCTTCCGACAAGCCGTCTATCGGGGATATGTTTGTCAAACTAACCGCTACTTTTTTTGGGATCGGCTATTTTCCTTGGGGTCCTGGGACCCTAGGGAGCTTTGCCGGAATTCTGATTAGCTGGTTTGCCGGAGATTTTTTTTGGATCTATCTAGTGGTATTTGCAGTGCTTGGTTATGCGGTGGCTCGACCCGCAACACGTCTTTTAAACTCCGGTGACCCTTCTGCTTTTGTGATGGATGAGGTGGTGGGGGTCATGATTGCCGCGGCGGCAATCCCCAAAATCCCCATTTTTTATGTTGTAGCTTTTCTTCTTTTTCGTCTCTTGGATATCACCAAGCCCTGGCCCATCGCCATTATCCAAAAACGAAAACACCCCCGCGCTATCATGGACGACGATATCTTGGCGGGGCTTTTTGTGAATCTGCTGATTCAGGGATATTTATTGGCGGGGCCTGTCCGGTAACTCCTTTCGGGTCATCGGCGATGCAGGCGGGTCCTGTCGCTGCGGTTTCCCGTCGCATCCTCAGCCCGTCCTTCGGCGGGCCTCCGGGTCGACGGGATCCCCTCCTCCGCGCCACCCGCACGAACTTATCATGATGAGAGAGTTTTCAAAAAAGCTAACAAAAAACAACCTGCTTAAGTCAAGATTAAGCAGGTTGTTTTTTGTTTTTATTCCACGGGGGGTGGGGGTGGTGTGGGGTCCTCTACCGGATCTGGAATTATGGGTGGCGTGGGCGGATTCATATCGATGGGCAGAGGAGGATCCATCAAATCAGGCCCATTCGGGTCGATCATAAAATCAAAGGGAGGAACAACGGGGTCTGCCGGAGGAAAATAATAATCCCAGATAGCCTGAAGAGCAGCGATTAACAAATCAACGTCTATTGTCGCTGGGGGTTCTGGTGTAACACCTATTGGCATTGGAGGCGGATCGAATGGAGGTGGCACAACGGGCACGAATGCTGCTACGAATGACGCTGTAGTGGTTGAAGCCGGCACAGACACCGCTGATGCGGGCGCAACAAATGACCCAGCTGATGACGTTGTTGAAGTGCTTCCAGAAGGTGCTACTGTTGTAGATGGTGGATTTACCAAAACTACAGGCACCAATGACGCCGTATCAACAGCAGGAGGAACAACTCCCGAGAGAATAATGTCCATAATCTCATCGGGAATAACTGGGTCTGCGGCAGGCGGTGGGGCTGTTGTATCGTTGAGCTGAATAATGGGATCAGGGATAGTCATAGCACCCTCTCCATCAAAGATAACCGGTGTAATATTGACGCCTTCAGGAGGTGGCGCTGGCGCAGAAATAGGCGGTTGAGGAGTTGGAAGGGGTATTGCTGGCGTTGTCGGTATTGTCACGGATGAGGCAAGCACTGTAGTAGATGTTGTCGATGCGGGCGATGTGGTTGTAGTAGCTTTTGCGGGCCCCTGAATGGACAATAGCATATTCATATGGTTTACTGCGCTGCCAGTTGTTCCAGTCTCAAAAGTTTCAACCGGGACACCAGGAGCCACGTGTCTAGTGGTCGAATCGGAGGGCATGGTAGGGGATTCATCGGCCCAGGCTTCGGGGGATGAGTAGAAATAAGGTAGATCTACCGGCAGAACCATGCTGAACATGCTTACCAGCAACATCAGAGATATTTTTTTCATCGCAACCCCCGTTTTCTTTAGAAGCACTTCCAATTTTTCTTTTTTAAACATTTTAAGTTTTGGTAAAAAATAGAAGAAACCTTCAAGGTTTCTTTGCTTAATCAGAGACTACGCTATAAAAGAATAGAATTCAATAGATCGATATAATTAAAATTAGTATTAATGCCTATTACTTAAATATGCTAACTTCTATAGGGCATTTTGTAAGGCACAAACTAGAGAGGGTTGCTCTCTTGGAAGCGAAGCTCTTCTAGGCGGACGGAGAAAGTGTCTTTAAAAAAGTAAAACTCTTTATTGAGTGTGATCAAAAATTCTGTAGCGGTGGATCGAGGCTCTCGTAAGAAATTTTTATCCTTAAAAAACCGATCGTACTGCTCAAGCTCTGCGGGTAGGTGGTTGATGAGCAGACCATGCTGGGCAGTCTCTGGAATGATACGCGCGGTTCGCAGAACCCCCGTTTTTTCATCCCTTAAACCAATAATCACCACCGGAGACCGGTAAAATGTCTTTAGAAGCTTGCCAAGCCAGGTGTATTCCAGCTTAATCTTGGCAACGATGATCTGGTCGGAGGAGGGGATCGCCATCATTTCCTTGAAGCGAAGCTGTTTCTCAGAAATAAGGGTTGCGCTCATCGTCAGGGGTGTTTTTCTTCGCTGCAAAAGATAGCGACTTTCTGTGCGGCGAAGACCATCATAGTTTCTTAAGAGGGCAAAAAACTCGAAGGGTGCTGAAAAAAATGGGTGCCGTTTGTCCAGAGAGCTGATGTCGTAAGTGATACACCCCGCTGCCTTGGGACTGTCCCAGTGATCGGCATTGATTCGGTCTAGTTGATGAGTGTACGCCGAATAGCCTTGCATGCAGGGGGGTGGTGACCAGAGGGCGGAGGTGTAAGCCAGTCGGATGCTGTTAAAGGGCAGGCAGTCCATGCTTTGTTTTCCCGCCATTTGAAGTTCCTCGGGGGTCAGATGGTAATTCTGACAAAATTTCTGGTTTTTTCTCGAAGATTCTTCATTTAATTTTGGAAGATTTAGGGTTTGAAGAAAGGAAGAGGGGGTGGTGCGCCAAGCAGTCAAAGTAGTCTTGAGTCGATCCGCATCTCGCAGATTCATCGCCATCAGACCTAGTGCTAAAGCACCAAGAGCAACCCATGAGCTGTATCGATCACGTGACCACAAAAGATGAACCGCTATAAACAAGGGCGCTAGAGAGAAAAAAGTTTTTAAGTGTTCTTCATCAGCGCGAACAAACGAATGTTTGAAGGCAAAAAATAAAATAAGGGAGCTTGAAAGAATCCAGAAGAGGGTCCCAGCCGAGCGGTTTTTATCCCAGAACTTAAAACAGCAGAGCCCATGAAGAAGGAGCATGAACACTGTCACCCAATTTTCGGTCGGCAGACTAGGGACTGCCATCGCTTCAGAATAGCCCCGCGCAATATCCAAAGAGCTTTGAAGCCAATACAAAAAGTCAGCGGGTGAGTGGAAATGGTAGGCAATAAAAAGGGTGTGAGTCAAAAAGAGCAATAAAAATCGCTTTAGAAGTCCTTTGTAGTCCTTCCGAAATAAGTAGGCGTAACAGGCCAAATAAATTACCAGGACAAGTCCTAGTGAAACCCCAAGATTAAACTTGGCATAGAGTGATGCGGCGCCAAGAAAGATAGCGGGTGCCCAAAAGCGAGTTTTACGATCCTCTAAATCCTGATACAGCAGTAAGAGAACGGTCAGGTTTAAAAGGGTGGCCGGCCAAGGAGAGCCATCTTTGGCCCAAACGGAGATTCCCAAGATTCCTGCAAAAAATAAAAAAAGACAGGAGTTGAGAATAGAGTTTTTTTGGAGCCGATGGTAAAGCAGCATTCCAAAAAGTCCCAGCACTACCCACTGTAAAAGATAGTAATGCCATAAATGATCCTTGATCGCCAGCGGCATGGCCAGATACCCCAAGGGCCCGTAAGTCCATAGAAGATCCGAGCCAAAGCGAAGGCCGAAATCTTTATAGGTATGAATGGCGTAGACCCAGGAGGCGTCCAGAGGGGAGACAGGCAGCACACCCGTAAAAAAACTGACCCCCGAAAGAAAAAAGATGGCCGAAAGGGCGAGAGCGACTTTATTTTTCATTCAACCTCCAAAAGAAAAAGACGGACTAGATCCAGGGCTTTATGAGCGGCGCGCGATTTGATTTCATGACGATTGCCGGTGAAAAAACAGCGATAAACTTTAAGATGTTTTTGGGTGCTAATCGAAATAAAGACCAAGCCTACCGGCTTTGAGGGAGTGGCCCCGTCGGGCCCGGCAATCCCGGTGATACCGATCCCTATTTTTGCGTCAAAACCAAGCCGAGCGCCTTGCGACATTTCGGAGGCGATAGGCTTGCTAACGGCGCCGTATTTTTTTAGGGTTTGGGGGTTGATACCCAGTCGGTCGATTTTGATTTGGTTGTCATAGGCAATCACTCCGCCTTTGAAGTAGGTGGAGCTTCCAGGGGTATCTGTTAGGAGGCTTCCTAAAAGTCCTCCGGTGCAAGACTCAGCGACAGCGAGAGTCTTTCGTTTTTTTCTCAAGAGTTCACCCAGGACGGATGAAAGGGTGTCGTGGTCTGCGCCAAAAACGGCGGATCCAAGATACTGCTTGATCTTATTTTCAATCTTTAGAATATTTTTTTGGGCCAAAGAAAAATGGGGAGCTTTGGCCATGATTTTGAGTGTGACCAGCCCTGGTTTTGCATAAATGCCGACGGTGAGGGGTGGACGAAGCGCTAAAAGGTTTCCTATTTTTTCGGCGACTTGGGTTTCAGTCAAACCGGTAATCAATATATTTTTGATGAGAAAAGTTTCGCGCTTGATGCCAGCTTTTTTTAAAAGGGCCGGCAAAGCTAAAGTAAGCAGCAGAGGTTCCAGCTCGCGTGGTGGTCCCGGAAGCACCAGAAGCCATTTCTTTTTTTCTTGCCGAAGAAAACTCATCAGAAGGCCGGGGGCAGCTCCCTTTTCATTTTTAAAAACAAGAGCACCGCGTGGAACTAGACACTGCCTGAGAGCCAGTTTTGTCAGGCGAAGCCCTGCTTTTTGGAGGCGTGACTGGATGTGATGATGGGTGGGCGCATGGAAGATGCTTTTGACATTTAAAAATTTGAGGATGGCTTCCAGGGTAATATCGTCTTCGGTGGGTCCAAGGCCTCCGGAGGTGATGATTAGATCCGAGCGGCTGGCGGCTGTTTCAAGGCAGTCGATGAGACGGACCACATTGTCTCCGACGGTGACGTGGTGATAGACGTCGATGGCATTTTGGGCCAGCTGCTCTGAAAGGAAGCGGGAGTTGGTGTTGGTGATTGAGCCGATGAGAATTTCAGTGCCGATGGAGATAATTTCTGCGCGCATTGAGCCCCCTTAAGCCTTTAATTATAAGGGGTTATGATAGGAATGTAAAATTTTAAAAAAAAGTGACCGGAAATGGGGGTGTCCGTCGTCCTGTAAGTGGAAGGGGAAACTTCCTTTACAGCCATTTTGACCGAGAGTATAATACTGTCTCCTAAAAATTTGCGGTAAATACGAAATGCCTTTTGACTAGAACCGAATGTAAAGCCCGGAGGATGATGATGTCACGTGAAAAAGTAGAGAAGTTAGCCCGTAAAGAAGCGCCCGCCAAAGTAAACCTCAAGGAAGAGGCCGATCAAAAAAGAAAAGCCTTAACAGACGCTGTTTCGCAAATCGAAAAGCAGTTTGGAAAAGGCTCCATCATGACGCTGGGGCAGAATGTGCGCTCGGATGTGCAAGTCATCCCGACAGGGGCGATGGCGCTGGATATTGCTTTGGGTGTAGGCGGCGTTCCTCGCGGCAGAGTGGTTGAAATTTTTGGACCGGAGTCCAGTGGAAAAACAACCCTGACGCTTAGCATCATCGCGCAGGCGCAAAGACGCAAAGGGACTGCGGCGTTTATTGACGCCGAGCATGCGTTTGATTCTACGTACGCCAAAAAATTGGGCGTGAACCTCGATGATCTTTTGATTTCCCAGCCGGATACCGGGGAGCAGGCGCTTGAGATTGCCGAGATGCTGGTGCGCTCCAACGCGGTGGATCTAATCATCGTGGATTCGGTGGCGGCTCTTGTGCCGAAGGCTGAAATTGAAGGGGAGATGGGCTCTTCGCATGTCGGTTTGCAGGCGCGTCTGATGAGTCAAGCTTTGCGCAAACTTACCGGCGTGATTTCAAAATCTAAATCTTGCCTCATTTTCATCAATCAGTTGCGTGAGAAAATCGGCGTGATGTATGGGAATCCTGAGACGACTCCCGGAGGTCGGGCGCTGAAGTTTTATTCTTCGGTTCGCCTAGATATTCGCCGCATCGCTCAGATCAAAAAGGGTGAGGAAATTGTCGGTGGACGTGTTCGCGTGAAGGTTGTCAAAAATAAAGTTGCAGCACCTTTCAAGCAGGCGGAGTTTGATTTGATGTATGATGAAGGCGTCTCTGCGATCGGAAGCATTCTGGATGTGGCGGAGACTCTGGAAATCACCAAGCAGAGCGGCAGTTGGGTGCTTTACGGCGATGAGAAACTGGGCCAGGGCCGTGAAAATGCCAAGGCTTACCTGCGCGAAAATCCCAAGATCTTAAGTGAGATCGAGAAAAAAATTAACGCTGCAAACCTCGAGAAGGCTGAAGAAAAGAAGGGTGCTGTCGCGGTTAATTGACGAGCAAAAAAGCGGCTAGATTTTTCCCCGCCCGTAGGAAGCTCTTGGGCGGGCCGTTTTTTTTCGACGAGGATACCTTTTGATGGAAAAAAAAGAGCTTTCGCTGGAAGAGAAGGTTAAAAGCGACGCACTTCTTCTTTTGTCGGTGCGGCCAAGAAGTGTTGAGGAGCTTCGCGGGCGTTTGAAGCTGAAACGTCACGCGCCGGAGCTGATCGAAGGAGCGCTTGAGCTTCTGCAGTCTCAGGGGCTTTTGAATGACGAAAAGTTTGCCCAAGTGTTTGCGGGGAGCAAGACTCTCTCGCGACCTGTGGGGCGGCGTCAGCTAGAAGTGGATCTGAAGAAGAAAGGAATCGCGCCAGCGCTGATTCAGACCACGCTTTCAAAGCTGGTGGATTATGATGAAAAAGAAGCGGTGAGAAAGCTCGTGACGGCCAAGATTTCACGCATGAAAGACGTGCCGCCGCAAAAAGTGAAGGCCCGGCTTTTTGGTTTTCTCAAAAGAAGAGGATTTTCAAGCGAAGTTATTTTTTCAGTATTTTCTGAAATTTTAAAGGATGGAAGCCAAGTCGATGAAAGTTGATCAGCTAAGAAGCACCTATTTAGATTTTTTTAAGGCCAAAAATCATACGATTTATTCCAGCGATTCTTTGGTTCCCAAAGATGACCCGTCTCTTTTGTTTACCGGGGCGGGCATGAATCAGTTTAAGCCTTATTTTTTAGGACTTAAAAAAGACCTAAAGCGTGCCACCAGCTGCCAGAAATGTTTGCGCACGGCGGATCTGGACCGTGTCGGCAAAACCAATTATCACCACTCTTTTTTTGAGATGCTGGGCAATTTTTCATTTGGAGATTATTTTAAAGAAGAGGCGATTGCGTATGGCTGGGAATTTGTGACAAAAGTTATGAAGATCCCCGAAGATAATCTTTGGGTGTCTGTGTATGAAGAGGACGAAGAGGCTTTTGGGATCTGGAAAAATAAAATCAAGCTCCCAGAGTCCCGCATTGTGCGCATGGGCGCCGAAGACAACTTTTGGCCTTCCAATGCTCCCAAGGATGGACCCAACGGGCCTTGCGGGCCGTGTTCTGAAATTTATGTCGGGAAGGTGCCGGGTAAGGGGGTTGAAATTTGGAACCTGGTGTTCACCCAATTTGACCGCCAGAGTGATGGGTCGCTTTTACCTTTGCCTCAGAAAAATATCGACACCGGTATGGGCCTAGAGCGCGCGGCATCGGTCTTGCAGGGGGTGGAAAGCAATTTTGATATTGATACGTTTCAGAGAATCCGTACCGGTTTAAGAGCGCTCATGAGATCAGGCTATGATAAGGCGCATGAGAACGCGGCGATGGATCATGCGCGTGCGGCTATTTTTTCGATTGCCGATGGAGCGCTTCCTTCCAATGAGGGTCGCGGCTACGTGGTGCGCAAGCTGATCCGCTTGGGAAGTGATCATTTTGAAAAAGCCGGGACGCCGCTTCAGACTCGTACTTTTTTTAAACTGGTTCCGGTGGTGGTGGATGTTTACGGCGCGGCTTACCCGGAGCTTCGGGAGCGCTTCAAAACAATTTCTGCGGTGATTGAAAATGAGGAAAAGGCCTATGAGGAGTCTTGTCGCCGGGCGGAGAGCGCCCGCCAGGGTTCTCAGTCACCGGATGAGTTTGCCTTTATGCTCTATGACACCTACGGACTGCCGGTAGACAAGATTAAAGATCGTTTTGTCAGAGAGGGGCTTACCTTCGCTGAGGATAAATTTCAAATTTTTATGAACGAGCAAAAAGAGAGATCGCGCCAGTCCAGTAAGCTCGCGGGAGAGATTTTTGCTAAAACCAATCTTTATACGTTGATTGAAGGTGTGCCTCCGACCCAGTTTCTGGGTTATGACAGTTTGGAGTGCAAACAGGCCACGATTCTTGCTTTGATTCAAAATGACCAGCGAGTGGATAAGATAGAGGCGGGTGGGGAAGGTATTATTTTGTTTGACCAGTCTCCCTTTTATGCAGAGTCGGGTGGACAGGTGGGCGACACAGGAATTGTGGAGAAAGGCTCAACTCAAGCGGAGGTATTGGATACCCGTTATCTAGAAAAATGCATCGGGCACAAAGTGCGCCTAAAAAGCGGAACATTAAGTGTCGGTCAGGTTTGCCGGGTGTCTGTAGAAGAGGCTCGTCGTAAAGATATCATGAAAAACCACACCGCCACTCACTTGCTTCATAGCGCTTTAAGAAAAACACTGGGAGATCACGTCAAGCAGAGTGGGTCTCTTGTTGCCAGCGATTATTTACGCTTTGATTTTACCCATTTTAGCGCGGTGGATGCTAAGGCTTTGTCGGCGGTTGAGGATCTGGTCAATCAAGAAGTTCAAAAAAACACGACCCTTCAGAAACGTGTTTTGTCCAAAGAGGCGGCGACTCAAGAAGGAGCCATCGCTTTTTTTGGTGAAAAATATGGCGATCAGGTTCGGGTGGTGAGTGTGGGAGATTTTTCCAAAGAGCTTTGCGGGGGCACCCATTTAAATGCGACCGGGGAAATCAGTCTTTTTAAAATTGTTTCTGAGAGTTCAATCCAGGCGGGGGTTCGCCGTATTGAGGCGGTGACCGGTCGTGCGGCGTTAGCGTGGGTTCAGAAGCAAGAGGATGAAATCCAAAAAATAGCTCAAGAGTTTAGCGTTCATCCTCAAACGCTTCCCACAGATTTAAAAGTTGTGGGTGAGCGCGTATCCGGCAGTCGTAACCGCTTATCTCAAGCAGCGGGAAAGCAGATCAAGGCTTTCTTGGACCGGAGAAGTGCTGGCGCGGGATCGATAGGCTCCGTGACTGTTATTTCTGAAAAAATCAATGGTGCGGACGCGGAGCTTCTTAAGATTGCCGCAGATCATTTGAAGGGAAGCAGCGGAACTTTTGCGGCCCTTCTGTCTTCTAGAAGCAGTGATAAAATTGCGATTGCGGTTGCAGCAAGCCAGGATTTGGTGGAAAAGGGTTTTCATTCCGGGAAAATGGCCAAGCAGATTTCTGTATTCTTGGATGGTAATGGAGGGGGCCGGCCTGATTTTGCCATTGGGGGCGGAAAAAATATTCTTAAAGAGGAGGAGGCTATTTTGTTTGGGAAAAGTGAAATCGCTAAAGAGGTGGAGACGCTTCTCTCCGGTAAAAAAATATGATTACCATCAATCCCTCCAGCAAGAAATTTTTAAAGCTTTTTAGCCGTTTTTCAGCGCGCAATCGTCGCGTGGAAGAAAAGGTGCGGCGAATCCTTGAAGATGTCCGCAATAGCGGGGATGAGGCGCTGCTACGCTATACGCGCAAATTTGACCGTGTGAAATTAACTTCACGTGAACTTCAGGTCTCCGAAGCAGAGATCAATGGTGCTTATCAAAACATCAGCCCTGATTTTGTCTCGGTTCTTAAAGTGGCGCTTGAGAATGTCAGCTATTTTTATAAAAAGCAGGCCCATAAATCTTGGAAAACGACTAAAGAAGATGGGGTCATTCTGGGTGAAAAAATAAGGCCTCTGGAGTCGGTTGGGATTTATATTCCTGCGGGGACAGCGCCTCTGCCGTCGACGGTGTACATGACGGTGCTGCCGGCCAAGCTTGCGGGAGTTGAAAAAGTATATCTGATTACTCCACCCAACAAGTTTAAAAGTGTGGACCCCCATATTTTGGTGGTGGCCAACCTGCTCAAAGTGGATGGGATTTTTAAAGCGGGTGGTGCCCAGGCCATCGGGGCTTTTGCTTTTGGGACCAAATCGATTCCACGAGTAGACAAGATTATAGGCCCCGGAAACGCGTATGTGGCGGAAGCCAAGAGACAGGTTTTTGGGTATTGTGACATCGATATGGTGGCCGGACCAACAGAGGTAGTGATCTTGGCCAACGATCATTCAGATCCTGATTTTGTCACCGCGGATCTTTTGGCGCAGGCCGAACATCACATGGGGACCTCTATCCTGGTCACAACGTCCAAGCGCTTGGCCAAGATCATCAAAAAGGTACCCGCCAAGGGGTATATTGTTCAGGTCAAGAACTTGAAGCAGGGGGTTGAGATCGTCAATCAGATTGCTCCGGAGCACGTGCAGGTGATGGTCAAGAATCCTCAGCGGATTATTCGAGACATCAAGCATGCGGGCGCTATTTTTGTGGGTTCTTATACGCCGGCGGCGGTGGGAGACTATGTGGCGGGTCCCAGTCATGTGTTGCCGACCAATGGCACCGCCCGGTTTTTTTCAGGGCTTTCGATTCATAACTTTACCAAGAGCTCACATATTGTCTCTTATAGTCGCCGAGCGCTGGAGCGAGTTCGTGGTGCCGCGGAGCAATTGGCAATGCTAGAAGGACTCACCAAACACATGGAATCTGTAAAAATCCGATTTGAAAAGAGTGCAAAACCATGAAGAAAAGAAAAAGTAAGAGCAATCGTATCACCAAAGAAACAGCTATTTTTGTGGACCTGTTGATTGATGGAAAAGGCCAATCTAAAATCAGCACAGGACTGCCTTTTTTGGATCACATGTTGGAGAGCTTTTCCAAGCACGGACTTTTTGATTTGACGCTCAAAGCCAAGGGAGATTTACATATCGACTCTCACCACACCAATGAAGATGTCGGAATCGCCCTGGGAGAGGCGTTTAAGAGGGCGCTGGGGGATAAGAAAGCGATTCGGCGTTTTGGCGATTTTCGGGCGCCTTTGGATGAGGCGCTCTCCGGAGTTCGGGTCAGCCTAGACCTCTCGGGCCGCGGGTCTTGTCATTTTCACACCCAAGCCAAGACTCGGTGGATGGAGCATCCCTCGCTTCGCGGAAAGGATGTCGTTAAAGATTATTCCTTTTTGGATATGAAGCATTTTTTGGAGTCTTTTTCAGCCCATCTGGGGATGACGCTGCACGTGGATTTTATCGCGGGGGAGCAGCCGCACCATGTGATTGAGGCGACCTTTAAGGCGCTGGCCAAGGCTTTGGATGCAGCCACCTCTTACGATGAGCGTGTTCAAGGGATTCCTTCAACCAAGGGGAAGCTTTAAATCCCGTGATTGTTCTTGTCGATTATGGCATGGGGAATCTTCGCAGCGTCGAGAAGGCTTTTGAGGTTTGCGGAAAGCGCCCGCTGATATCTTCGGATCCACGTGTCTTGCTGAAGGCTAAAAAAATCATATTGCCGGGTGTGGGTGCTTTTTCGCAGGCGGTTGGAGAGCTTAAAAAAAGAAAGCTGATCGAGCCTTTGCGTGAAAAAATAAAAGCCGGCACGCCTTATTTGGGACTATGCCTTGGGCTTCAGCTGCTTTTTACCGAGAGCCAAGAGGGGAAGGGTTGTAAGGGCCTTGGGATCATCGAGGGAAAAGTAGTCCGCTTTGCTCACAAGTTAAAAATCCCTCATATGGGATGGAACACAGTAAAACTCAATCAAAAAAAATGCCCTCTTTTTCAAAAAATCTCAAAAGAGGCTTACTTTTACTTTGTCCATTCCTACTATGCAATCCCAAAGGATCCCTCTTGGGTTTTAACCACCACCGAGTATGGGCAAAGATTTTGCTCCTCGGTTTGGAAGGGTTCTGTATTTGCGACACAGTTTCATCCGGAAAAAAGTCAGGCTCAGGGGCTTCAGATGATTAAAAATTTTATTGAGTATCAGCCGGCATGATCCCCATACCGGCGATTGATTTAAAAGAGGGGCGGGTTGTGCGCCTTCTTCATGGAAATTTTAAAGAAGAGAAAATTTATCCAGTGAAGCCGGAAGAAGTGGCACAAGGATACCAGGAGCAGGGGGCCGAGCGTGTTCATGTGGTGGATTTGGATGGAGCGCTCAGAGGAAAACCCGCCAATCTTGATCTGGTCGAAAAAATTTTAAAACACGTCAAAATTCCTTTGGAAGTGGGCGGGGGCATCCGTGATTTAAAGTCCGTGGCGGAATATCTTCAGATGGGGGTTCGCTGGGTGATTCTTGGAACCAAGGCTTGTTTGGACCGAGGCTTCATGCAAGAGGCAGTGAAAGAATTTGGGGGAAGCGTCATTGTTGGGATGGATGCTTTGGGTGGGATGATTGCAACGGATGGGTGGACACGTATCACTACCACACGCGCAATCGACTTGGCGGTGGAGTATCAGAAAGCCGGCGGGCAAGCCCTGATCTATACGGATATCTCCAAAGACGGTGCTCTCCAAGGACCCAACTTAAAAGAAATATCTCTGATGTGTCAGGCAACGAGTCTTGAAATCATTGCTTCTGGGGGCGTGGGTTCTTTAAAGGATCTCAAAAATTTGATGGAGCTTAAGAAGGCCAATTTAAAGGGCGTGATCATTGGGAAGGCTTTGTATGAAAATAATTTTACACTTTCGGAGGCACTAAAAACATGCTTGCCAAACGCCTGATTCCTTGTTTAGATGTCAAAGAGGGACGCGTGGTCAAGGGGACTCGTTTTTTAGGGCTTCGCGATGCGGGGGATCCGGTGGAGTGCGCGCTTTATTACGACGAGCAAGGCGCGGATGAGCTGGTATTTTTAGATATTACCGCCTCCCATGAAAAAAGGCCTATTTTGTTCGAGGTCGTGCGAAAAACGGCAGAAAAAGTTTTTATGCCCCTGACGGTTGGGGGAGGTGTTCAAACGATTGAGGATATTCGCCAGCTTTTAAACGCCGGAGCGGATAAGGTATCCATCAATACGGCGACCGTAAAAAACCCGGATTTTGTTCGCCGTGCGGCGGAGCGGTTTGGGTCTCAGTGTATTGTGGTGGCCATTGATGCGCGCCGAAACGCCGGAGCTAATAAATCTTGGCAAGTGTATACCCACGGAGGCCGCACGGCAACAGGTCTTGATGTTTTGAGATGGGCCAAAAAGGTGGAGTCGCTGGGTGCCGGGGAAATTCTTTTGACTAGCATGGACTGTGACGGAACTCGCGAAGGGTATGATCTGGATCTTACCCGGGCCGTTTCTCAAGGAGTCCATATTCCTGTCATTGCTTCGGGAGGGGTTGGGAGCTTGCAGCATTTGGCGGACGGACTTAAAGAGGGGAAGGCAGACGCCGTTTTGGCCGCGAGCATTTTTCATTTTAAACAATACACAATCAAACAAGCAAAAAAATTTCTAAAAAAAGAAGGGATCTTGGTGAGAGGATGAGCCAGCGCGTTAATTTTGAAAAAATTAAAAGTCAAATTAAGTTTGATGCAAACACAGGGCTTATTCCGGCGATCATTCAAGATGAGAAAACCAGGCAAGTGCTTACGCTTTGCTACATGAACGATATCGCGCTCCAAGCAACGCTTGAGAATGGTTTTATTTATCTATTTCGCAGGTCTCAAAATAAGCTGATGAAAAAGGGTGAGACCTCGGGTCACACGCAGGCAGTCAAAGAGTTTCGCGTGGATTGTGAGGGCAAGTCTCTCCTTTTTGTGATCGAGCAAAAAGTAGCCGGCTGTCATAAGGGTTATTTTAGTTGTTATTTTGATCAAGTGATGGCGGATGGATCCAAAAACACGACAGACCCTCTTGTTTTTGATCCGGCGAAGGTTTATTGATTTTGAACTCTAGCCACACCCCCTCCAAGGAAGAGTTTTTAAAATACTCCAAAAAATACAACCTGATTCCGGTTTATCGGGAAGTGTTGGCGGATTTGGAGACTCCGGTTTCTTGTTTTCTAAAGCTTCAAGAGCGGCCTTATAGCTTTCTCTTGGAGTCGGTGGAAGGCGGGGAGAAGATGGCCCGCTTTTCATTTATCGGCGCTTCTTGTACACAGGTTCTAAAAACACAAGCAGGCCAGGATCCACTGCCCCCCTTGGAAGCTTTGCTCAAACGCTATCAAGAGGCGCCTGTTTTAGGGCTTCCGCCATTTTCAGGGGGCGCTGTCGGGTACTTGGGGTATGACGTTGTCCGAACCATCGAAAAAATTCCCAATAAAAATCAAGACATTTACGGAATTCCCGAATCCGTTTTTATGATTTCAGATGTGGTGCTGGCGTTTGACCATATTCAGAAAAAAATCAAAGTGATTTGCAATGCTCATTTGGATGGCTCTTTAGACCCTGAAAAAGTGTATGAGCGGGCGGTCCAAAAAATCGAAGAAGAGATAGCGCTTTTGAGACGACCCCTCGCCTCCAAAGAGCTGAGTTTTGAGCTCTCCTCCGGAAAGGAGCTGCGCTTTGAATCCAATTTTTCAAAAAAAGAATTCACGAGCATTGTTTTAAAAGCCAAAGAACATATCAAGCGTGGCGATATTTTTCAGGTGGTTCTTTCCCAGTCCTTAAAAACCAAAATCAAATCCGAACCTTTTGAGATTTACCGGTCTCTTCGGTCCATCAACCCCTCGCCTTACATGTTTTATCTCAACTGCAAAGACTTCTCGCTCATCGGCTCATCGCCCGAGGTTCATGTCCGCTGTGAAAATCGACAAGCGATGTTAAGGCCCATTGCCGGGACGAGGCCGCGTGGAGTGGATCCTAAAAAAGATGCAGCGCTTGAAAAAGAGCTTTTGGCGGACACCAAGGAAAAAGCAGAACATTTGATGTTAGTGGATTTGGGACGCAATGATTTAGGGCGGGTTTGCGAATACAAGTCTGTACGCGTGCCTGAGTTTATGGTGATTGAGCGCTACTCGCATGTGATGCATATTGTCAGTCTCGTGGAAGGGGTATTAAAAAAAGGGAAGACTATTTTTGATTTGCTGAAGGCCACTTTTCCGGCAGGGACGATTTCAGGGGCGCCTAAAGTGCGTGCGATGGAAATCATTGATCAACTTGAAAATCAAAAAAGAGGGTTTTATTCAGGGGTGGTTGGCTATTTTAGTTTTTCAGGAAACTTAGATACTTGTATCACCATCCGTACGATTTTGGCAAAAGGGGGGACCGCGTATGTGCAGGCGGGGGCAGGGATTGTTGTCGACTCCATTCCCACTAAGGAATACCAAGAGACCCTAAATAAGGCGCGTGCACTGCTGAAGGCCATTGAGGCCAGCGAGGGGAGGCTCACATGATTTTGGTTATCGACAACTACGACTCCTTTACTTACAACTTGGTTCAGTATCTTGGTGAGATGGGCCAGGAGCTTACGATTGTTCGCCATGATGCGATCACCATTCCTCAGATTCAAAAATTAAAGCCGAGGCAGATTGTCATTTCTCCGGGTCCCGGAAACCCAAAAGAGGCGGGGATCTCCATGGAAGTTATACGCCAGCTGGGTGCAAGCATCCCCATTCTTGGGGTCTGTCTGGGGCATCAGTGTATCGGAGAGGTTTATGGGGGAAAAGTTGTCCGCGCCAGTCGTCTGATGCATGGAAAGACTTCTTTGATTCATCATGAGGGCAAAGGTTTGTTTAAGGGGCTTGATAATCCCTTTGTGGCGACACGCTACCACTCCCTTTTGGTCGAAAGAAAATCATTACCCAAAGAGCTTGTGATTACCGCCCAAACCAAAGAAAAAGAAATTATGGCCTTGTCCCATCGAGCGTTTCCGGTTTACGGGGTTCAGTTTCACCCGGAGTCTATCCTGACTCAGGGTGGGAAGCAGATTCTTAAGAACTTTCTTGCTTTGACCCGCCGATGAGTGGTTTTGAGGTGGAAAGCATGATGCGGCAAATCATGGCCGGTTCTGTAGGGACACCCGAGATCGAAAGTTTTCTGCTGGCCTTAAGAAATCGCGGGGAAACCGTGGAAGAAATCTCATCAGCAGCCCGAGTGATGCGTGAGTTTAGCGTCAAAATAAGCCGGCCTTATCCGGACCTTTTGGACACCTGCGGGACCGGAGGAGATGCTAAAAACACTTTGAATGTCTCTACTTTAGCAGCCATCATTGCCTCTGCGGCAGGTGCTCGTATCGCCAAACATGGAAACCGGTCGGTCTCGAGTGTCTGTGGGAGTGCGGACCTGCTAGAATTTTTAGGGATGAAGATCAATCTTTTGCCGACCTCGGTGGAGCGCTGTATTGAAAAGACAGGTTTTGGTTTCTTTTTTGCGCCCAATTTCCACCCCGCGACAAAAGCGGCGATGCCCGCTCGAAAAAATATTCAAGGCAAGACTCTGTTTAATCTTCTGGGGCCCTTGACCAATCCCGCAGGAGCGCGTCACCAGTTATTAGGGGTGTATGAAGAGCGCTTGGCGCCGCTTCTTGCCAATGTTTTGTTGACTCTTGGGACCCAGAGGGCGCTGGTGGTTCATGGGTTTGATGGGTTGGATGAGATTAGTTTGTCAGGGCCTACACAAGTGGCTGAGATTCAAGGCGGCTCCATCAAGTCGTATCGATTCACTCCTGAAGAGGTGGGTTTAAAAAGCGCTTCTTTAGACTCTATCCAGACACACTCCAAAGAAGAAAGCGGCGAGCTGGCCCTAAGAATTCTCGGCGGCGCCCCGGGTCCCGGATCAGACATTGTCTGCTTGAATGCAGGGGCGGCGCTTTATGTGATTGGAATGGTCCGTTCGATTCGTGAAGGTTTTGTTTTGGCTCATGAAACCATTCAGCTGGGGAAGGCTCTGCAGAAATTGGATGAGTTGGTGCGCGTAACTCAAGGTCTGGAGTAAGTCATGATTTTAGATAAAATTGTTCAGCAGAAAAAAATTGAATTGGTGCAACTTAAAAGAAAGCACTCTCTTAAAGAGCTCTACAAGCTCCTGGGTAAAAAGCGAGGGAGCCATCGTTTTTATCAGGCGCTCCGCCAAGCCCGAGGAGTCGCTGTGATCGCCGAAATCAAGCGCCGCTCACCCTCGAAGGGGATCTTAAGAAAAAATTTTAAACCCGTTGAAATTGCCAAAGAATACGCTTCCTCAGGGGCGACGGCCCTTTCGGTTTTGACGGACAAAAAATTTTTTGGCGGAAGCCTGTCTATTTTGAAAAAAGTGAGAAAGTGCACGACCTTGCCAATCTTGCGGAAAGATTTTGTATTGGAAGAGTATCAGATTGTGGAAGCGGCTTTGGCAGGGGCGGATGCCATCCTGCTGATTGCCTCCATCTTGACCCGAGAACAGCTTCAAAAGCTCGCTCGGCAAGCAGATCAGCTGGGTTTGGATGTGTTGTTTGAGATTCATGACGCGGTGGATGCTAAAAAAATAGCCGGCTTAAAACCCAAGATCGTTGGGATTAACAACCGAGATTTAAAAACCTTTGAAGTGGATCTATCGACAACAGAAAAATTGGCCAAGTCGTTTAAGAATCGCTGCCTGCTTGTTTCTGA
>CAZCDB010000012.1:0-31136 GCA_964497635.1 uncultured Planctomycetia bacterium
ATTGATGCCTCATCGCTTATTCAGAAAAAGTCGGGGATTGGCAGTTTTGCCGAAGCGATCATTCCCGCTCTAAAAAAAGAAGGGGCGGAGCATCAGTTTTTCATTTATCAACCAACAGGCTCTGCGGATCTGAGCACCCCACGGCGCATCCGGTGGGAGGCTTTTGAGCTTCCACGACGGGCCATCCAAGACCGCATTGATGTGTTTTATAGCCCTGGTTTTGCGCCGCCTTTTTGGGGGCCCTTTAAAAAAGTGGTGACGGTACATGATCTGATCGGCCTTGTTTACCCTGAGAATGTCAGGGGGGCGGCCCGTTTTTACTGGTCTTTTTGGCTGCCTCGTGCGATCGCTCGTGCCAATGCATGGGTTGCAAGCTCTGAATGCACACGTCGCGATGTGGAGCGCTATTTAAAAATCCCCGAGAAAAAAGTGCGCGTCGTGCCTCTAGCCTCCAATAGCTTATTTCGTAAAATACTGGATCCAAACGAAATCGAAGTGGTTTTAAAAAGTTATCAGCTCAAGAAACCCTACCTAATCTCTGTGAGCACGCTGGAGCCCCGCAAAAACCTGCTAAATCTTTTAGAAGCATACAACCAGATAGTAAAATCGCATCCGGATCTTCACTTGCTTCTTGTGGGTAAGGACGGTGGGGCGGAAGCATCTCTTCGGCAAAAAACCCAAGAGCTGGGTCTTGGGCAACAAGTTCATTTTCTAGGGTATGTACCCGAGGATGACCTGACAGCTCTCTATAACGCGGCTCTGGGTTATGTTATGATTTCCCTGTATGAGGGCTTTGGTTTGCCGGTGCTTGAGGCAATGAAGTGTGGACTCACCGGTGTTGTTTCCAATAACTCATCGCTTCCTGAAATCACCAGAGGAACAGCGATCGAGGTAGTTCCCAAAAACTTAGAAGATATTCAGCGGGGAATTTTGGAGCTTGTGACCCAGAGTCCAACGGATCGAGAGTCCTTGGCTCTGAAAGCTTTTGAGAGATCCAAGCAGTTTACTTATACCCAGGTGGCTAAGAGCATGATGCAAGTGTTTGGAGAGGTTTATCCATGAAGCTGTCTGTTATCATTCCCGTCTACAACGAAAAAGAGACGGTGCTTACGCTGATCCGCATCACCCAAGCGGTACCCATCGAAAAAGAGATCATCGTGGTGGATGATGGCTCCAGTGACGGCACGCGTGAGTTGATCAAAAAAGAGTATGAAGGTGTCGCCGGGGTAAAGCTTTATTTTCATGAAAAAAATTGCGGCAAGGGAAGTGCGATCCGCACCGGGATAGCCCAAGCCAAGGGCGATATCGTGATTGTGCAGGATGCGGATTTAGAGTATGACCCGCAGGATTTTATCCCGATTGTGAAAAAGTTTGATGAGGTGGGGGCCGATGTCGTGTACGGCACTCGCTTTCAGGGGGTCAGCCGCCTAGATTTTATTAAAAAATGGATTCAAAATCGTTTTTTCGGAGCTCGGCACGAAATCAAACGCTTTCATCTTTTCTTTGGGATCCAGACCCTAAATGTTCTCGCCAATGTTCTTTACGGCGCTCAGATTACCGATGAAGCCACTTGCTATAAGGCGTTTCGCCGTGAAGTGCTAGCCGCGATTCCTCTTGTTTGCACAGGTTTTGAGTTTTGCCCTGAAGTTACGGCCAAAGTTCGAAAAAAGGGCTACAAGATTCACGAAGTTCCGATCTCTTACCACCCACGTTCAACCCAAGAAGGAAAAAAGCTAAATTGGCGCCACGGAGTCGAAGCGATTTGGACTTTGCTTAAATACCGCTGGAGGGACTAATGACGGGTCGCTATGTTTTCAAAAAACCCTATTTTCGGTTTTTGGCAACAGGGTTGGATGTTTTAGGTTATAGCGCTAAGAAGCTTGGATTTTTTGGCGGTTCTTCTGTTCCCTCGCTCATGGAATCCCCCAAGCACATTCTTCTGGTCCGATTGGATCATTTGGGTGATGCGCTTTTAGTTTCAGGCGTCCCGCGGCTCCTAAAAAATAAATACCCCTTGGCGCGCATCACGATTCTTAGCTCTGGGATGGGAAGTACGATTTTCCAGCAAAATCCATTTGTAAATGAGATTTTGGTTTATAACACACGCTGGTTTCGCAGAAAAAGGGACGAGCGGACAGCTCATATTGACTTCAGGACGGTTTTTGCGCAGCTTCTGGATTCTAAAATTGATCTGGTTTTGGCCCCGCGCGGGGATCTGCGTGAAAATAGATTTTTGTACCAGTTAAAAATCCCTCACCGTATAGGCTACGGCATCACCGGTGGGGGATTTTTCTTAAATCATGAACTTCCATATCGTTTTGGAGTGCATGAAGCCGAGCATACGAAGGACCTCCTAAAGAAAATTGGAATTTCAACAGATGCGCTGATGCCTGAGATTTTTTTCTCAAAACAGGAGGAGGAAAAATTTTCGGAGAAATTTAGTGAGTGGGGTTTCGATCCAAAACTTCCTTCGGTAGGTTTTCAGGTCAACTCGGGTTCTCCTGCCAAGGATTGGCCCTTGACCCATTTTCATGACTTCTTGGAAATGTTTAGACAATCTTCTTTAAATCAGCGGCTGGTCGTAGTCGGCCAAGATAGGTCCATAGCTCTAGGTCCTTCGGACGAGCGCGTTCTTGATCTGCGAGGAAAAACCTCTTTGCGGGAGATGCTCTACGTGATCAAGCATGTGTCCACCTTTGTGGGGCCTGATTCAGGGCCTACCCATGTTGCCGCGTCGTTTGGAAAACCGACGTTGTTTCTGCACAGCGGAACCAACCGATTTGAAGAGTGGAAGTCGCTTTCGCCCACCGCTTCATTTTTAAGACAAGAGGTGCCTTGCTCGCCCTGTCACGAAACGACTTGCTTTGTGCAGGGCCACCCTTGCATGGCCCAAATCAAGCCTCAAGCGGTTTTGGATTGGCTCTCGTGAAATTGGTCGTTGTTTTGGGTACGCGCCCGGAAATCATCAAGACGAGCGCGCTTCTGCGCCTTTTGGAAAAAAGAGCACAGCCCTACCGCTTGATTCACACAGGCCAACATTTTTCTTTTGGGATGGACCGGATTTTTTTTGAAGATCTGGGCTTGCCCAAGCCTCATCATCGTCTCGATCCCAAAAAATGGCGCAAGGGCAATCCGGCAGAGCAAGTCTCAGGGATGAGCCAGGCCATTGAAAAAATTTTGGTTAAAGAAAAGCCCTGTGCTGTTTTGGTCCAGGGAGATACCAATAGCGTTCTTGCCGGATCTCTGGCTGCCATCAAGACCCCGGGTGTGCTTTTGGGACACATCGAAGCGGGTCTTCGAAGCCGGGATCTTGCCATGCCGGAAGAGGTCAACCGAATTATCACCGATCACGCAGCGGACGCGCTCTTTGCACCCACGACGGGAACTAGAAAAACCCTTTTAAAAGAGGGGGTCGATCCCAAAAAAATCTTTGTTACGGGGAATACAATCGTGGATGCGGTTCTTCAGGCGCGTCCTCTGGCAAGAAAGAAGGTGGACTTAAGCTCGTGGCTTGGACTTCAAAAAAACTTTTTCCTTTTAACGCTCCACCGTCAGGAAAACGTGGATTCAAAGACAGTCCTACGTTCTATTTTAAGAGGAGTTGAGTTGGTTTATCAGCACTGGAAGCGTCCCATTGTGTTTCCAATTCATCCGAGGACTTCCCAAAAGCTCAAGCAGTTTGGTTTGAAACTTCCTCAAGGAGTTCACGCCATTGACCCTGTGGGCTTTCTCCCTTTTTTAAGATTTGAAGAATCTGCGGAGCTGATATTGACGGATTCGGGCGGGGTTCAGGAAGAGGCTTGTATTTTAGGTGTGCCTTGTGTGACGCTCAGAACAAGTACGGAGCGGCCGGAAACCGTGCAGGTGGGCGCCAACCGGATCGCCGGTTTTCAGCCAGAAAAAATTCTACTGGCATCTGGGGTCATGATCAAGCGCCGTGGGGGATGGAAAAATCCTTTTGGGGACGGGAAGAGCTCCGAAAGAATTGTCGAAATCATGGAACGAGGATTCAAAGCATGATGGGGCAGGGTCTGCCCATTGCTGTGGATGTGCGCATGCGCCAGCATCCAGGGATTGGTCGCTATATTCGAGAACTGACTCATGCGATGGTAGAAATCCAAGGCGCAGATTCTTTTCATTTCCTAGATTACCCAAAACTAAAGTCCAAAATTTATTCACTGGCCGAGCAGTGGGAACTTTCATTTTCGGTGGGCCCTTGCCAGCTTTTACATACCCCTCATTTCAACATCCCTTTATTTTTTACTGGGAAGCAAGTGGCGACGGTTCATGACCTGACGTATTTGCATGATAAAAAAGCTTCGAAGTCTCGACTGGGTCCAGCTTATGCCGAGTTTTTGATCCGGAACATCACCCAAAAAGCGGTGGCGGTCCTGACCGTCTCCGAGTACACCAAAAATGATCTTTTAGCTCGTTTTCCAAAACTAAGACCGGAAAAAGTTTTTGTCACCTATGAAGCTGCTTCTGGGATTTTTTATTCAGAAGCCCCAGCATCCCCGAGTAAAAAGCCCTATATTCTTTTTGTGGGGAGCCTCAAAGAACATAAAAACATCCCCACGCTGATTGCGGCGGTCGAGTCTTTGCGCCATCAACAAAAACTAGAGATTGATCTGGTATTGGTGGGCAAGCGTGATCCTAAAAATGAAGCGCTTTGGCAGCAGATCCACTCCCAAGGGGAGTGGGTTCGGTATGTGGGGGAGGTGACCGATGAAGAGCTTGCGAACCTTTACCGGGGGGCGGAGGTCTTCGTTTTACCTTCTTTTCGAGAGGGGTTTGGTCTGCCGGTGGTGGAGGCGATGGCTTGCGGAACGCCGGTGATTGTCTCGGACCGTACCAGTTTGCCTGAGATTGCCGGGGACGCGGCCCTTATTTTTAACGCCAATCACGTAGACGAGCTCTCAAGCCTTCTATATAATGTCTTATCAGACAGCCAGTTAAGAAAAAAATTATCCCAGAAAGGGCTTGAGCGGGCGACGCATTTTTCATGGAAAAAAACAGCACAACAAACCTTGGCGGTTTACCAAAAAGTGATCGAGTCGCCTTAGTTCACGATTGGCTCAATGGCATGCGCGGTGGGGAGCGCTGCCTGGAAGTTCTCTGCGAGATTTTCCCCGACGCCCCCATCTTCACTCTCTTCTATGAAAAGGGAAAGCTCTCTCCTAAGATTTCGACACATCCAATTCATCCTTCCCGGATAGACCGCTGGCCCCAAGTCTACAAGCGTTACCGGCACTACCTCCCCTTTTTTCCACACGCTATTGAGTCCATGGATTTCTCTTCCTATGACTTGGTAATCTCCACCAGTCACTGCGTGGCCAAAGCTGCAAAAAAAAAGAAGGAGGCGCTCCACATTTGTTACTGTTTCACACCGATGCGTTACGCGTGGGGGTTTTTTGATGAGTATTTTGGGGACCAAAACTTTTTCCTGCGCGCTCTCATCCGGGGGGTGATTGGGCGTATTCAAAAATGGGATTTGGCGGTCAGTTCTCGGGTGGATCATTTTGTGGCGATTTCTCACCACATTCGAAAGCGGATCCAAAGAGCTTACGACCGATCGGCAGATGTGATTTATCCGCCTTGTGATACGGATTTTTATACTCCGGAACCGGACCGTGAATCCGAGGATTTTTATTTGGTAGTTTCGGCTTTGGTTCCTTACAAGAGGATTGATTTGGCAATTGAAGCGTTTGGCGGGACGTCCCGCAAGCTTGTAATTATCGGCGAAGGCCCTGAGAGAAAAAAGCTTGAGAGCCGGGCACCCAAAAACGTACAATTTTTGGGGTGGCAGTCGGATGAGGTTTTGCGATATAGCTATCGACGCGCCCGTGCGTTAATTTTTCCGGGAGAGGAAGATTTTGGGATTGTGCCTGTGGAGGCCCAGGCTTGCGGTTGTCCCGTGGTTGCGTTGGGTGAGGGAGGGGCACTGGAGACAGTGGTGGAGGGTAAAACTGGTTTATTTTTTAATGAGAAAACTTCGGATGACTTACGTTTGGCCTTGGACCGTTTTGAGACAATGACTTGGAATCCCAAGGAGATCCGTGAGCATGCGCTAAAGTTTTCCCGTCAGCGTTTTACGGATGAAATGAAAACGTACATTGAATCAAAGCTAAAAGTGGGGCTTGCATGATTCTGCGCCGCCGCCGTAAGCGCGACTCTTTTTTACCCCTTATCCAGCTCTTGACGGATGGAATTGCTATTTATGTGATTCTATCCGCTGTGTTCTGGGTTCGTTTTGCCAGCGGTTTTTTTGAGGAGACTCTTGGAGAGGAGCATTGGCCAGTTTATTTTAATGCCTTCCACTTAACCGCACTGATCACTCTCTTTTTTTTAAGAGCCAACCAGCTGTATCGTCCGGGCGCGATTCTCTCTTTTGGGGATGAGGCGACTCGGATTCTAAAGGCCCTGGTTTCAACCGTGCTGGTGTTGACAGCAGCCACTTTTTTTATCCGTGATTTCTCATTCTCTCGAAGTTTTTTGATTACGGCGGGTGTCTTTTTGGCGGGTGGGTTGGTGCTTGAAAGATTTTTGTTGGGGCGCACCGTGTTGGCCATTGATCAGAGGAGAGGCAGCCTTCAAAATGTTTTGATTTTGGGCTGCGAAGACGCAGGGGGACGGCTGGCCCGTTATTATCAAAACAACCCCCGCTCGGCAAGGAAAGTGGTTGGTTTCTTAGACGCCCAGGCATTGCCACGAACCCATTATGAAGGTTTTTCTGTTTTGGGTTCTGTGGATCAATTTTCAACAATTCTGAAGACGCAGCGTAATATTCACGAAGTTGTTTTGGCAATCCCGGAAGCATCAACGGACCTGGTTCTGCGGTTGATTAGTGACTGCGAGAAAGAGATGGTGAGCTTTCGACGTGTGGCCGATATGGTGGGGCTGATCACCGCACGTATGAGCGTCTCTTACGCTGGAGGGGTGAGCGTACTTTCCTTCACTGATTCTCCGCTGACGGATTGGGAAAATCGAGTGCTTAAACGTGTGACGGACCTCGTGCTTTCTTTTTTTGCTTTGGTTGTTCTTTCGCCGCTTCTTTTTGGGATCGGGGTAGCAGTCCGGCTGGGTTCTCGGGGACCTATTTTTTATCGACAGGAAAGAATCGGGGAGGATGGGCGGCATTTTATGCTGCTTAAGTTTAGGACGATGAAGGTGGACGCGGAAAAAGAATCGGGTCCCGTCTGGGCCAAAGAAAATGATCCTCGCAGAACAGCTTCGGGTTCTTTTTTAAGACAAAATAATCTGGATGAGCTCCCTCAGCTGTGGAATGTGTTTGTGGGGGACATGAGTTTGGTGGGCCCGCGGCCTGAGCGCCCTCACTTTGTCAGTCAGTTTAAGGAAGATATCCCTCGTTACATGGCGCGACACGCTATCCGATCCGGCATCACCGGCTGGGCGCAGGTCAATGGACTTCGTGGGAACACCTCAATTGAGGAAAGGACCAAGTTCGATCTTTACTACATCGAAAATTGGTCATTGTGGTTAGACATCAAAATATTATTCATGACGCTGTTCGCCAGAAAAAATGCTTACTAACTGTCTGCTGAAAAAGCCCCATCTACAAAACCTAAGAGAGCTTTCTTTTTTCTTTCTCTTGGCGACGGTGGTGTCTCTTGCTTGCGGCATCTCTCTTTTTGAAATCAGCTCTTCCGTTTTTGTTGTCCTCTCGCTTTTGGGGATGATCGGTGCCCGCCAGGGACGGGTTTGGAGAGGGCGCTGGATGATCTTCCTTTGTCTTTATTTCCTTGCTTGCATATTATCGTTTCTTCCTTCTGAACACTGGGGCGACTCGCTCAAAGGCTTGTTTCGTGTGGCTCGGCTGATTCTTTTGGCGCTGTGTGTGATTGACGCGGTGGATTCTGAGGATCGGTTTCGCAAAGTTTTTTGGGTCTATCTATTTTCTGCGTTTGCTATCTCTTTGGACGGTCTTTTTCAGCAAGCCACAGGGATTGAGCTACTTCGCCAGCGCACCATGACCACTTTCCATGGGAACATTGGCAGGATTACCGCCACTTTTCCACAAGCCACGGATTTTTCGGGCTATCTGTCTTTGGCGGTATTTTTATTTTTAGGGTTAATTCTGGAGGGGAAGAAATTAAAGCTTAAGTGGCAATCGTTTCTGTTTTTAGCTCTGGGGTGTGTGACCTTATTTCTTTGCTTGGGGTGGACTTATAGCCGAGGCGCTTGGATTTCAGTGGCGATCACGCTCTTGTTCCTGGCTCTCATCAAAAGAAAAAAGCTTCTTTTAGGGGTGTGGGCCGGGGTGCTGGTATGGATGATTTTTTTCTCACCAACGCTGATGCGAGAGCGAATCCAATCTCTTTGGAGAGATCGTAACGGGACGGTGACCGAAAGAGTGATTTTGATGCAGGAGTCTTTTGGGATGATTGAGGAGTCGCCTTGGTTTGGGCTGGGGATCAACACCTTCTCAGATAATGCCGCTCGATTTAAATCCAAAAAGAACGTGACCAATATTCAATACGCTCACAATGGCTATCTTCAGATGGCCACGGAGATCGGGATTGTGGGCCTACTTTCATTTTTATTTTTACTGGCCTATGTTTTTCTGTCGGCGGGAGTGACGCTTCTCTCTAAGAAGTGGGAGGGTATCTTTTTTGGGGCTGGGGGGTCGGCTCTTTTGTTTGGTGTCTTGGCCTTTCTGATGCACTGCGCAACAGATACCGCGCTTCATTCGCTGCTTTTAGTGGGTAATCTCTGGCTATGTCTGGGACTTCTCTTGGCCGCGGCTTCCCGGTGTGAGCCTTGGAAATTTTATGACCCCAAAGACATCAGCGCTTCCTAATATTCATCGTATTCTTTTTGTGCGAACAGACCGCATCGGGGATACTCTGATGAATATTCCCGCTTTGCATCTTTTACGTCAGACCTATCCAAAGTGTTGGCTGACACTTTTGTGTGATGAGGCGGTCGCACCCCTTTTTCAAAATCACCCCGATCTGGATGAGGTTTTAACAGTTCATGCCGGAGAGCTAAACAAAAGTTTCACCGCCCAAATCTCTCTTTTTAAGAAAATCAAAAAAGCTTCTTTCGATCTGGCGGTGATTTCAAATCCTAGTAAGCTTTTTCATGGGATTACTTTTTTGGCGGGGATTGGTCACCGCGTGGGATATGCCAGGAAGTGGGGGTTTTTGCTCAACCACACGGTCTTGGATCAAAAAGATTTTGGGGCGCGCCATGAAATCGAGGCCAATCTTGATTTGGTTCGGCAGGTTTCTAGTGTTTCCTGGGATGGAGCGATGCCTTTTTCTGTGGAGGATGCGGCCAAGAAAAAGGTTCAGAAGTTTTTGGAGTCGGGCGGAGCAGGAGAAGGGGTGGTCGCACTTCACGTGGGGACGACGCATCCAGGAAAGCGCTGGGGTGCTGAATGTTTTGCGGATCTTGCTCGTCAGATTTCAAGCCAGAAGAAATTAAAAGTTGCTTTGGTGGGGGGTCCCGAGGAGGCAGAGACCGCCAGACAGATTGCCGATCAAGCACGGTCACCCCTGGTTGATGTTGTAGGGAAGCTGACATTGCCAGAGCTAGCCGCTTTTTTATCAATGGAAAGCGTCAAAGCGCTTGTCAGTGCTGATAGCGGACCCGCTCACATCGCTTGGATGCAAGGAAAGCCGGCGGTCATTTTTTATGCCAAAAATGTCCAGGGGTCAGACCCTGTTCGCTGGGGCCCACGAGATGGACGAAGCGTGGTGATTCATAAAAATATGAGCGAGATTACCGTTAGCGAAGCCTATCAAGCGCTCCAGAAAGTACTCTGCCGATGAAACGATTTCTTATCGCCAATCCATTTGGTCTGGGTGATGCCTTGTTTTCTTTGGCCTCCGCGGAGAAAATTCGCCAGGAGCATCCGGAGGCTTTCATCGGATTTATTGGTAACGAGAGGACCGAGGAGCTTCTAAGGCTTTGTCCGATACTGGACCGTGTTTATGTTTTTAACCGTGATTTTCTAAAAGAGGCTTGGAAAAAATCCCCCCTTTCTTTTTTTGGCGAAGTCAGAAAGCTGACGGATACGATCGCCAAAGACAAGTACGAGGTTTTGATTGATTTCTCGCTGGGGAGAGAATTTTCACTTGTTGCTGGAATTCTTGGAATTCGGCAAAGAGTGGGCTTTGATTATCGGGGGCGGGGCATTTTTTTAACTCATAAAAAAAAGATCAAAGGCTACACCGTGCTTCCGGTGGCCCAGGAGCAGCTAAATTGTTTGCGCCAATTCGAGGTGATTCAAAACGTTTCTATGCCCAGCGTGATGCCTTGGCGCTTACCGGAGACTTCTGTGCTCTTGAAGGGCTCTGATCCTTTTTTGGCGGTTGCGCCGGGGGGCGGGAAAAGCTGGGGGAAAGACGCGACTTATAAGCAGTGGGATGGGGAAAAATTTATTGAAGTTTTAAATCATTTGAGCAAACAAAATATTTTTAAGCGTGTCGTATTTTTGGGGGATGAGGGTGAGCGAGAGCTTTTGGAAAAAGTTCAAAAGGGGGTCTTGGGTTTTGAGAGCCACCTTTTGATCGGCGAGCCTCTGGCGACCGTGGGCGCTGTTCTAAAACAAGCGCAACTTCTTTTGTGTAATGACGGCGGTCTTTTGCATTTTGCCAACGCGCTCGGGACAAAAACAGTGTCTATTTTTGGGCCGGTGGATGAAAAAGTGTATGGGCCTTATGGGGGGCAAGCGCCGAGGCGTATTTTGACGGCTCCGACGCCTTGCAGACCCTGTTATCAAAACTTTCATTTCCCGCCATGCGCCTATGAGCGTCGTTGTTTGACGGAGATTTCAGCGCATAAAGTCATTGAGGCGATCCAAGAAATCCTATAAAATAACCGGCTATGAACAAAGTTCCCGTTTCCGTCGTCATTATTGCCAAAAATGAAGCCAGTCGCATTGCGGATTGCCTTCGCAGTGTTGAGTGGGCGGATGATATTGTGGTGTTGGATGATTATTCAACCGATAACACGGTTGAGATTTGTAAGCAGTTTACCCCTCGGGTGTATCAGCGACACATGGATATTGAGGGAAAACACCGCAATTATTCCTATGATCTGGCTAAGCACGACTGGATTTTGAGCCTGGACGCCGATGAGCGCGTCACCCCGGAGCTCCAGCGTGAAATCACAGATCTTTTAAAGACAGGACCCACCTGCAACGGCTATACCATTCCCCGAAAAAATTTCTTGGGCAATGTTTGGGTGCGCTATGGCGGGATGTATCCTTCAGCGCAGCTGAGATTTTTTAGAAAAGATAAGTTTAGGTACGACGAGCTAGCCGAGGTGCATCCCCAAGCATATATGCCCGATCCCCGGGGCGCTTTGAAGTCAGACGTAATTCATTTTACTTATCGTAACTTCACCGACGCAATCGCCAAGATGGACCGACAAACGGATCTTGAGGCGCGCAAATGGTTCCGAGAAAAAAGAAAAGTGGGTATTTTCTCTACGATGAGAAAGACAGTTGATCGTTTTTGGCGAGCCTACTTTTCAAAACAAGGCCATAAGGATGGCGTTATCGGACTCTTTCTTGCTGTTAATTCCGGCATGTATCAATTTTTATCCTACGCCAAATATTGGGAACTGAAAAAAAATGCCACACAAGCTAAATCCTAGAGAAACCATCAGTGCTGTTATTATGACCAAGGATTGTGAGGATTTGGTCGAGGGAACACTTCAAAGCGTTGCCGATTGGGTGGATGAGATTGTGGTGATTGATGGGTTTAGCAAAGATCGTACGGTGGAGATCTGTCAAAAATACGGAGCCAAGGTCCATCAAAACCGCTGGGACGGCTACCGGTTTTGCACTGAAAGAAATCTGGGCAATGAAAAGGCAACCTCCGACTGGTGTTTTCATGTGGATCCGGATGAGAGGGCCACACCTCAATTTCGAGACGCGGTGAAGAAAATTTTGACTCAAGGGACCGATTGCAATGCTTTTGAATTCCGGAAGAAAAATTTTTTCTTGGGGCATTGGATGCGCCGCGGAGGTTGGTATCACTACAGCCTTCATTTATTTCGTCGAGGCAAAGCCACTTACGAGGGCGTTATTCACGAATCCCTCAAGGTGGAGGGAAAGGTGGGAAAGCTTGAAGCGCCGGTGGAGCATTACCCATTTACTTCGATCAGCCAGTTTATCCAGCGCCACAACGGCTACTCGACCCGTGAAGCTCAAGCCGAAAAAGAAAAAGAGGGGAAGCTTCCCGAGACTCGCGTCCAATATGAGCTTAAAAAAAAGCCGCTGAAGCGTTTTGTAAAGTTTTATTTCCGAAAAGGCGCTTTTTTGGAAGGAGCCCACGGATTTATTTTTTCGACTCTCTTTGCCTGGGTCCATTTCATTAATTGGGCCAAATATTGGGAGCTTCAAAACTCTCCCCAGACATCTCAAGCCTGATGAAAATTCTTTTGATCAAGTTGGGGGCGTTGGGAGATGTTCTCCGAACAACCCCACTTTTGACCGCGCTTAAGAAAAAATTCCCCTCCTCAACAATTACCTGGATTGTGGACACGGCTCATGCGGATATTCTTGAAGGCAATCCGCTGATTGATCAGCTCCGGTCGTTTGACTCCACCACTTGCTCAACGCTTCAAAAGGAGGTCTATGACTGGGCCATCAATCTAGATAAGGAAAAAGAGGCTCTGGATTGTCTGGAAGCTGCTCAAGCTCCTAAAAAATCTGGGTTTGGGCGTGATGCGCACGGTCAGCTGGCAGCCACAGACTCTTTAAGTGCTTATGCGTACCGGTTGGGAATTGATGATGAGCTTAAATTTCGTCTTAATCAAAAAACTTATCAGCAGATCAGTTTTGAGCAAGTAGGTCTCTTATTTCAAAAAGAAGACTATCTTTTTAGTTTGGATTCAAAAAGTAGGTTGGAAAGTGACCGACACCTAAAATCTCTTGGGGCGGACCCAGAAAATCGTGGTCGGTTGTGGGTAGGACTTAATACCGGCAGTGGCGCGCGCTTTGCCGGAAAAAAACTTCCGATCAACACCTATGCGGAGTTGGCACGTCTTTTTCATCGTCAGCTAAATGCGACGGTCCTTCTATTGGGCGGGAAAGACGAGATCGAAAGAAACCAAAAGATCCAAGCCCTGGCTCCCGAAGCGGTTTTAAATACAGGGAGTCACTCGATCCGCCATTTTGCGGCGATGGTGAGTCGGTGTGATCTGGTTGTTTCAGGGGACACGACGGCTATGCACATTGCCATCGCAATGAAAGTGCCTGTGGTGGCCTACTTTGCCTCCACCTGCGCGTCTGAGATCGAGTTGTACGGCCGCGGAGCCAAAGTGGTTTCGGGTATTTCCTGTGCACCTTGTTATAAAAAAATATGTCCCATTGATGAACAGTGCATGAAAGAGATGACTGCTGAAGAAATCTTTGTCGCGGCACAAAAATATCTTCAAGAAAAACAGGCCCTATGAAACTGGTTTTTTTAGATCGGGATGGCGTTATCAATCGCTTTCCTGGAAAAGGGCTTTATGTGACGCATCGCCGGGATTTTTCATTTTTACCGGGGGCTTTGGAAGCTCTTAAGGAGCTCTGGGAAGCAGGGTGCCGGGTGGTGGTGGTTTCCAATCAAGGGTGTGTTTCGCGTGGTTTGATCACCCGGGAAGAGCTTACGCAGATGACCCTGCAAATGACGTCTGAAGTCCAGAAGCATGGCGGCAAAATTGACCGGGTGATGTACTGCCTTCACCAGCAGTCGGACCGGTGTGATTGCAAAAAACCGCAGACCAAACTCTTTTTGGAAGCATTGTCTGAAACACCGGTAGAGATGAACCAGGTTTATTTTGTGGGGGATTCTGCCGAAGATATCCAGGCAGCTAATGCTTTGGGCTGTGTGGGAATTCTGGCATTATCCGGTAGAACCCAAAAAGAAGATTTGGCAGATTTTCCCGCCAAGCCCGATGTGATTAAAAGTGATTTAAAGGAAGCAGTCGAGTGGATTCTTCAAAGAAAATAATTTTGTTTTACGCTTCGGCGGGACACGGCCATGAAAAAGCCGCTCGTGCTACGCAGGAAGCTGTCCAAGCGCTTTATCCCCAGGCCCAGACGAAGCTGGTGGATGTGATCGCGCTCATGCCACCGTTTTTTGGAGAAGTTTATCGGCAGACCTATCTTTTGCAAATTAAATATGTGCCGTGGCTGTGGGGTATTTTTTATTATTCTTTTGATATGCCTTGGATTTATTTTTTTGTACGGCACATCCGTCGTGCGATGAACGCGATGAACTCGGGAGTGCTTAAGAAGTTAATTCTCACAGAAAAACCGGACGTCATTTTTACCACTCATTTTTTTGCAACGGAGGTGGTGAGTCATCTGAAGAAAAAAGGGCTTACACAAGCGCGCTTGGTGACGGTTGTGACGGATTATATCGCGCATAACGTGTGGGTGGGATCCGGTGTAGACGCTTACGCCGTGGGACTTGAAGAGACCAAGCAGGACCTTCTCAGGCGGGGGGTTTTGGCGGACAAAATTCATGTGACGGGAATTCCTGTGGAGAAAAAGTTTTTTGCGCCTGTTTTAAAAGAAGCGGTTTTAAAAAATTTAAGTTTGGAGCCTTCGATCTTTACCGTTCTTGTCACCAGTGGCGGTATTGGGATGGGAAGTGTTGAGCCTTTAATCCAGCGCCTTTTTAGCAGCAAAATCTCTCTTCAGGTAATTTTAGTCTGCGGTTCTAACCGAGCTTTTTTTGAGAGGGCTCAAGGATTTCAAAAATCCTGCCCGGGTCTTCGGGTGCTGGGATTTGTCAATAATATGAATGAATTGATGGAGATTGCCAATGTTGTTGTGGGGAAGGCGGGGGGCCTTACGATCACCGAAAGTTTCTTGAAAAACAAACCCCTGATTCTTTTGGGATCCATTCCGGGGCAGGAAGCACGCAATGTGGTTTGTGTGAAGGCACATGGTGCGGGCCTTGAAGCGCGTAGCGTTGATGAAGCAGCCCAAATCATTTTGAATTTAAGCCAGTCACCAGATCGTGTAGAGGCATTAAAGTGTGGCGCAATGTCCATGGCGTCTCCCGAGGCTGCGCCAGCGATTGCTCGGTTGGCTAGATGATGAGAGAAGATTCACCTTTCTTAGCGTTGAAACAGTATCTTGAAGTCGAAAAAAGCTTTGGCATTGATGCCCTTTCTAGGTTTGGGGAGACACTCAAAGAAAATTTGGGTAAAAAAGAAGCGCTGGCTCTCCTGCAAGATAAGTATAAAAATTGTCAGGATTGTCAGCTCGCCCATGGCCGAACCCAGGTCGTTTTTGGAATGGGAAACCCTCAGGCGCGCTTGATGTTTATCGGTGAAGCGCCTGGTTTTGATGAGGACAAGCAGGGGCTGCCTTTTGTCGGGGCGGCCGGACAGCTTTTGACCAAGATTATTGAAGCGATGAAGTTGAAGAGGGAAGAGGTTTATATTGCCAACTGTCTCAAGTGTCGACCCCCCAACAACCGTAATCCCTTTCCGGAAGAAATCGCCAGCTGCCAGCCAATTCTTTTAAAGCAGATTCAAATTATCCAGCCACAAATTATTTGCGCGCTGGGGAAGTTTGCCGCGCAAACGCTTTTAGCAACGGAGGAGCCCATCAGTCGTCTTCGGGGACGTTTTCATGACTTTCATGGGATCAAGCTCATGCCGACGTTTCATCCGGCCTACTTACTTAGGAATCCTGAAGATAAAAAATTGGTTTGGCAGGACATGCAGCAAATTATGCAGGTGTTGGGGATTAAATCTTAAGTGTCCAACCTTTGTTATGCGGATGTGGCCCTAGGTCTTCCTTCCGAACCTTTTCAATACGAAGTCCCTGCTCATCTTTTGGGAAAAATCCAAGCCGGTCAGCGTGTCTGGGTTAAAATCCGCGAAAGAAAGCTTGTGGGCACGGTGGTAGGGCTTTCCTCTCAAAAAGCTTTTGAAGAAATAAAACCCATCGATTCACTGATCGATACTTCCCCAATCTTAGATGAGCATTTTCTTGCTCTATCACGCTGGATGTCCGAGTATTATTTTTGCTCGCAAGGACAAGCCTTGGAAGCTATTTTGCCTGCGCCCTTTAAAAAGGGGAAATTTACCATGAAGTCTCGTGCCAAAAAAACTTCAGAAACAGCTCATCAGGTAGACCCTCATGATTTTCCTCTAACACCCTCCCAAAAAAAGGCCTATGAGGCCATCCGAGAAGCGCAGATTCAAAAAAAGAGCAAAACCTTCCTTCTTCATGGGATTACCGGTAGCGGTAAGACCGAAGTTTATATGCAAGTGATCCGCGATTTGATTGGTCAGTCCCAAGGAAGCATTGTGCTGGTTCCCGAAATTTCTTTGACACCGCAGACGGTGGACCGTTTTCACTCCCGTTTTGGGGACTGCCTGGCGGTGATTCATAGCCGTCTGCCGCAAGCCCGTCGTGTGGAGGAGTGGCATCGGATCCGAAGCGGTCAGGCCCGGGTGGTGGTGGGGGCTCGCTCCGCTATTTTTAGCCCCGTTCAAAATTTAAGCCTCATCGTCATCGACGAAGAACATGATACTTCTTACAAGCAAGGCGAAACGCCTCGTTACCACGCGCGTGAGGTGGCGGCTTGGCGAGCCCAACATTCAGGAGCCTCTCTTCTTCTGGGAGGGGCGACTCCCTCGCTTGAGTCTTATTTTGCTT
Source organism: uncultured Planctomycetia bacterium (assembly GCA_964497635.1). Classification (GTDB taxonomy): domain Bacteria; phylum Omnitrophota; class Gorgyraeia; order 2-02-FULL-51-18; family 2-02-FULL-51-18; genus CAMDWQ01. The sequence goes on from CAZCDB010000012.1 coordinate 16,646, forward strand.
CGCAAAATCCTTCGGGGGTTGTTCGCCTGGAGCTGCCGGATAGAATCGAAAAGAGACCTCTCCCGCAAGTAGAGATTGTTGATATGCGCCGTCCCGTCAAAGAAAAAAGGGACACCATTTTTTCGCCGGCATTGCAGGCTGCGATCAAAGAATCTCTTTCACGCAAAGAGCAGGTCATGCTTCTTTTAAATCGACGAGGGTTTTCAACCCATCTTTTGTGCGGATCCTGCGGCTTTGTTATGAAATGCGACCACTGCCGCATTTCGCTGACCTATCATTACGACAAGGGGATTCTTTTGTGTCATCAGTGTGAGTTTCGGGCGGAGCCTGTGCGTCTTTGCCCCTCCTGTCAAAAAAACTATCTTCACTATTTTGGGATGGGCACGCAAAAAGTGTATGAAGAGGCTCACAAACTTTTCCCGGAGGCCCGGCTTGAAAGAATGGATACCGACTCCACACAGAAAAAAGATGCCCATGAGACGATCTTGAGAGCTTTTAAGCGGGGGGAGATCGATATTTTGATCGGGACGCAGATGATTGCCAAGGGGCATGATTTTCCCAACGTGTCTTTGATTGGCGTTATCTCGGCGGATACAGCACTTCACGTGCCTGATTTTAGAGCTTCCGAGCGCACTTTTTCTTTGCTCACGCAGGTGGCGGGTCGCGCGGGTCGCGGGAATATTCCGGGGCGAGTGATTGTCCAGTCGCATTTGCCCCAACACTACGCCATCCAAAGCGCTAAACATCATGATTATTTGGAGTTTTATTCCAAAGAGATTGAATTTAGACGAGAGCTTAAGATGCCTCCATTTTGTCACTTGCTTCGGGTGACCTTCTCAGGGCTGGTCGAAAAAGAAGTGATTCGTCAGATTTTTGTGCTGGCAAAATTTATCGAGCAGAAATTGAGCCAAATCAGTCCCGCCTCCATGAGTCTTTTGGGCCCATCGCCTGCGCCTGTTTCTCGTGAGAAGGGGCAATTTCATTGGAATTTTCTGCTTAAAGGGGAACACCCTCTAGAAATAAACGCTTTTTTGAGGCAGAGGCTTCAGGAGTTTAAAAAAAGCCGCGTCACTATCACGGTGGATGTGGACCCTCAATAAAAAGCATGTTAAAATCACCTCATGGCGATACTACCCGTTCTTAAAATCGGTGATCCGATCCTAACCACCAAAACAGCCACCATCCCCAAGGTTGGGGAGTCGGAGCGTCGGCTTGTTCGTGACATGATTGAAACCATGCATGCGGAGAAAGGGGTGGGGCTTGCTGCCAATCAAGTGGGGATCTCCAAGCAGATTTTTGTTGCTTCTCCGGATGGAAAGCGTGGGGCCGAGATGGTTTTTTTGAACCCCCAAATAACAAAAAAGGAAGGCACGATCAAAGAAATGGAAGGCTGTCTATCGATCCCTGAGTTTTATGAGCCGGTCAAGCGCGCCAAGACGGTCTGGATGCGCGCCATGACTCTGGATGAGAAAGTGGTGGAGGTTAAGGCCACAGGTCTTCTCTCGCGTATTTTTCAACATGAGACTGATCATCTCAATGGCATTCTTTTTGTGGACCGTCTAGGTTTAATCAAAAGTCGTCTAGCCAAAAAAAAGCTTTTGAAGAAAAAAACCTCTGGATGAAAGTCGTTTTTTTTGGGACCAGTACTTTTGGTTTGCCCTCTCTTGACCTCCTCGCTCAGTCCCATCATTCAATTTCTTTGGTGGTGACTACCCCCGACAAACCTCAAGGCCGCCATTTATCCGTCCAACCATCACCGGTGAAAGTCTGGGCCAAAGTTCATGGTGTGGAGACACTCGATGCTTCCAAAAAGTCCATTAATTCCTTAGAAACAGCCTTAAGGTCTTTAGATGCGGATTTGTTTATTGTGATTTCTTTTGGGGTTTTGTTGCCCAAGAAAATTTTAGACCTTCCCAAAGTCGCGGCGCTGAACCTACATTCTTCGCTTCTACCCAAATATCGAGGCCCGGCTCCCATTCATTGGGCGCTTCTTAATGGCGATGACAAGACGGGGGTGACGGTTATGCGGATGGCAGAAACTTTGGATACGGGGGACATTCTTTTGCAAGAAAAAATGCCGATTGCCCCAGAGGATAACGAGATTTCTTTGCATGAGCGGTTGGCAACTTTAGGCGCCAGCACTCTGCTTAAAAGCTTAGATCTTCTTGAAAAAGGTTCCACGCCGTTTAAGCCGCAGGATGAAGCTCAAGCAAGCTATGCCAGAAAAATCACCAAAGAGGATGGCCTTGTTCGCTGGGAGGCTCCCGCAGAAACAATTGAACGCCAAGTCCGAGCCCTGGCGGGTTGGCCCGGAACCTATACTTTTTATCAGAAAAAGAGAATCATTCTCCACAAGGTTTCGGTTGTTTTGGGACAAACAACCGCTTTGCGAGGGGGGCAGATTTTAGAGGCTTCTCCCCGGGTGGGGTTGTTGGTGGCGGCGGGTGGTGGTGTTTTACGAATTGAAGAGTTGCAGCTGGAGGGTCGCCGACCGATGCTTGCCACTCAAATGCTGCAGACAGATTTTTTTAAAGTCGGAGATATTCTTGAATAAGCATTTTAGAATGTTATAATTTAAAACCAATGCGACTCCCTTACGTTGCGCCTCGAGAGCTGGTTCAGGCCGATTACGATATACTCAATTCCTACGAGCGTCTAGACACGACCGAAGAGGTCCAAGACCTCTTGTTTATCCAATCCCTTGAAGGCCGCGCCCATAACGGTGCCGGTGCTTTTAACAAAAGAACCTATGTCAATACCACGATTGATGACGTTGTTCGTGCCTTGGGTCGTAACCCCGATGAGATCAAGGCGCGTCGCCAGGATCTGATCGATGATATTGTCCAGTTTGCCCTCGATACCATGGATGGGACCAAGCATGAGAAGCTCATCAATTCTCGCGGGGAGCCCATGCTGGGTATTGAAATATTTAGAGATCGCCATGTGAATGCTCGTGATGTGGTCAGGGGTTTGTATATTGGGGGCCTTCGTGATAATCCCGATATCCGAAAAGAAGCTGAGAGAATCTACAAGACCAAAATTGGTGGCGGACGCTGCTACATCATCGACATCAAAACGATGTTGGATATGAAGCTGGATGGAGAGGTTCTCGCGCATGAGCCTCATGAGGATAAAATTGATGAATATATTCGTCGTGGGTTGATCGTCAAAACAGAAGGCGAAGTGGACCCGGAGACCCAACGTTATTTTTATATTCGTCACCGTGTGGGGCCGGGCCAGTCGGATGACGGCGCCTTTATCATGGCCGGGATTCTTTACAACCCGGATGTTGCGCTGGGAGTTTTTTTGGCAGACATCATCGACACGCTTGAAAAATATGCGCCTGTTTACAAGGATCAAGACGGAAACCTCTCATTTTTAATTGCGCGGGGATTTAAGGATCTTAAAATGACGCTGGAGGATGTGTACGAATTTGTTTCTATTTCGGCGATTCCGGAAGCGGAGGAATTGACGGTTCCGGATAGCTCTCTGCGGTATCTCTTGTCCATTGACTCGCGTGTATCCCGGTCGGCGTTTAAATCTCATCTGGATTTTATCGAAGGAAAACCCGTGGTGCCGCTCTTGGTTAGCTTTAAGCGGATTCTTTCCACTCATTTTTATGAGTACATCAACCGCCGCTTGATCAACATGAAAAAATTTGAAAAATTGGCTGTCCCTGGCATTACCGTGCAGGAAATTGAGAAGCCCATCGCGGATATTTTGAAAAAAGATTTTGCTGTCGTGATGAAAGATGCGACGATCGCGGATGTGGTCCGTAAATTTAAAGAAACCAAATGTGAAGTGGTGGTGGTGCAAGATAAAAACATGCGGATTGTGGGAACGATCACCGCTTCTGATTTGTACCATTATTTATGAGGAGTCAACTTGCCTGAGCTTAGACGGGACCCGGTGGTGGGTTTTTGGACGATTATTTCGACGGAGCGTGGACGGCGCCCTGTGGAGTATCGTGCGCGTCAACTTTTTGAAGATGTAGCCGATTGTCCTTTTTGTGAGGGCAAGGAGCTTAACACCACCCGCGAGACTTTTGCGATCCGTCGTCCAGGGACTAAGCCCGATGGCCCCGGCTGGGACGTCCGTTCTGTTTTAAGCAAGGTCCCCATCCTTTCGGGCGCTAAGGCCGAAGTGGATCGATACGGGCTAGGTCTTTATGATTTGATGGATGGGGTGGGGCAGCATGAGGTCATCATCGAATCCCCCAAACATAAGCACGATCTTGATGAGCTCACTTCTTCTGAAATTGAAAAAGTGATTCATGTCTACGTGAGTCGCTTTCGAGAGCTTGAGCGGGATGAGCGATTTGAGTACAGTCTCTTGTTTAAAAATCATGGACATGTTTCCGGGGCCTTGCGAGATATCATCCGGCATTCTCGTTCCCAGTTAATCTCCATGCCTATCACACCCAAGCGAGTCAAAGAAGAGCTTTTAAGCTGCAAAGCTCATTATGACAAACGTCAGCGCTGTGTCTTCTGTGATATTTTAAGGCAAGAGCGCCAAGAAGCTTCGAGAATCGTTGCTGAAAACGAAGCTTTTGTTTGTTTTTGCCCCTTTGCTTCCAGATCTCCCTTTGAAATGTGGATTTCCCCCAAAAAACATTCGGCGGACTTTGGTCATTTGCCGGATACCGATTTTATTTATCTGGCCCAGATTTTAAAAGAAGCGCTCACCAGGCTTCGAGTGCTTCTGGAAGACCCCCCATTCAATTTTATTTTGCACACATCCCCTTATCGACACCTTTCTGAGGAATCTCGTTGGAAAGGTTTGGAGTCTTACTATCATTGGTATCTTCAGATTTCGCCGCGCCTGACTCGAAGCGCGGGGTTTGAGTGGGGCACGGGAATCCATATCAATCCAACTCCTCCGGAAGACGCAGCTTATCTACTGCGCAATATTTCTCTGATTTCAAAACCAGAAAGCTTTTATGCCTCAGTTTCGTAAAGACCCAGTCAACAGTCGTTGGGTGATTGTTAATATCGAGACGCCTCGACTGGATTTTCCACCCCATGAGCATCAAGCCAGTAGCAAGGTCTGCCCTTTTTGCCCTGGCAATGAAGCCATGACGCCTGCCAGTATTTTGGAGTATGCTGCTTCCAATCCCGCTGAATCCAAGTCCTCCTGGCAGCTTCGTGTGATCCCCAACAAGTTTCCCGCGCTCAGGATTGAGGAGAGTGGGGAGCGCACGGGGATTGGGATTTATGACCGTATTGGAGGTTTTGGCGCGCATGAGGTGATCATTGAAAATCCCAATCACCAGCGAGAGATCGGGGACTTGGGTCTTGAAGAGGCGGTTCTTATCTTACGCGCTTATCGAGAGCGATGCTTGGATTTAAGAAAAGACAAACGCATTCGCTTTGTCCTCATTTTTAAAAATTATGGACAGGAGGCGGGAGCTAGTCTTGAACACCCACATTCTCAACTCATTGGACTTCCGATCGTTCCCTCGCGGGTTTTGGGGGAGGTTCGCGGAGTGGCGGAGCACTTTGAGTCTACAGAACGCTGTATTTATTGTGATGTGTTGGAGCAGGAGAGACTAGAAAAGAAATTGACGGTTTTTGATCAGGGAGAATTTATTGCGATTGCTCCTTTTGCTTCTCGCTTTCCTTTTGAAGTATGGATACTTCCCAAGCATCATGTGCCCAGCTTTGACGCGATTGGGGACAGCCAGCTGGCTGGACTGGCCCTGACCCTTCAAACAACGCTTCGAAAAATCAAAAAGGCCTTGGGAGATCCTTCGTTTAATTTCATGATTCACACCAGCCCTTCGGATCAGAGGAACCCTGAAAATTTTCACTGGCACATGGAAATCATCCCTCATCTGACGGAAGTGGCAGGCTTTGAGTTGGGAACGGGGTTTTATCTCAATCCGACCCCGCCGGAGCTAGCGGCCCAAAAACTTCGCCATACAAGTCTTGAGGAAGCATGAAAAAATACTTGGGTTTAATCGTCAGCACCGTCTTTATTTTAGTTTTCTTTTTCTTGATACGAGATGAGCTTCCACAGGTTTTAGAGGTATTAAAAAACAGCCGCCAAGATCTCTTATGGCTTGGATCTATTCTTTTTTTGGGAGGCTCTGTTTTGATGGCTTTGCGTCTTCAGCTTATTTTTGGAGCCAAAGGAATTCAGATCTCAATCCAAGACACTTTTAATCTTACTCTGGTAGGTTATTTTTTTAATAATTTTCTTCCCACTTCGGTGGGAGGGGACATTGTCAAAGCCATGTGCGCCGCTCGTGTGACCAAGGCTCCTGTCAAGTCAGCCACCGTTGTGATGATGGATAGGATTTTTGGACTTTTTATGTTTATTTTGATTCCTAGCATCAGCCTTTTTTTCTTAAGAAGTCAGATCAACCCAAAGGTCCCCATCATTGTTTATTCTTTTTTGGGGATTTCGACGCTTTCGTTTGTCGTGTTATTTAACCGTGATATCGCTCGCCGCCTTGGGGGGATCGAAACATTTCTCAACCGCTTCAATCTGGGCGGCCTGTTTCGCCAGGTCTATGACGAGCTTCATGATTTTAGAAATCACAAGTCCGTGGTGGTTGCGGCACTGCTAATCTCAGCGCTGGGCCAGTGTCTGTCTATCCTCGTGCTTTATCTTTTTGCGATCTCTATTGGGGCAGACCCCTCGACCTGGCTTTATTTTTTCCTTTTGGTTCCGGTAGTCCACCTGATCAGCATGCTGCCCTCTCTCAATGGGCTTGGAATTCGCGAGATGGGGTATGTTTATTTTTTAAAAAACTATATTGGTTCGGATCGGGCGGCGGGTTTGGGTATTTTGTGGCTGGGACTTCTTTTGCTTTTGAGTTTGATCGGGGGCGTGATTTATTTGGTTCGACAGGACTATCATGTGCAGTTTAAGAAAAAGGGGAGTGTGGAATGAGTCGCAGCAATCCGCGTATTTTAAGTCTGCTTAAAAATTTTGATCGTCAAGGAATTGACGCACTTCTGGTTAGTTCCTGGCCCAATGTGACTTATCTATCCGGGTTTATGGGAACAGAGTCATGGCTTCTGATCACCCGGAAAAAGTTTTATTTTATTACGGATTCGCGCTATTTGGAGCAGGCCATCCAAGAAGCCAAGGGTTTCTCCGTTGTCTTAAGAGATAAAAAAAGCGTGGCAGACCTTGTGGCGGAGCTAGCGCCTTCTGGGAGCTCTCAAAAAATAGGGTTTGAGTCTCAACACGTGACCTATTCTTTCTATCAGAGCCTTTTGAAGGTTTTGGGAGCTAAGAAACTTGTACCCACAAACCATCTGATTGAGGCTGCGCGCATTACCAAGGATGCTTCCGAGATTGCTTGTTTGAAAAAGTCGGCAGAGATCGCGGTTCAGGGGTATCATTATATCCGTCAGGCGGTCCGGCCTGGGATGACGGAGCGTGAGGTGCAGGGGAGGCTCGAATTTTACACCAAATCGATTGGTTCTGAGAAGCCGGCGTTTGATTTGATTATCGCCGCGGGAGCCAGGGCTTCCATGCCGCATTGCCAATCCAATGAAACTTTGATCAAAAACAACGACTCGGTCCTAGTCGATATGGGCACCGTGTACCGGGGCTACTATTCGGATTTGACCCGCCCTATCTTTTTGGGTAAAATACCGGCCTTACACAAGAAAATATACGATATTGTTTGGGAAGCTCAAAGAGCCGGTATTCAAAAGGCGGGTCCCGGCGTATCGGTGAAGGAAGTGGATGAAGCTTGCCGCTCCCTGATTCGCAAGTATGGTTATGATCGGTATTTTGGGCATGGAACCGGGCATGGAGTGGGGCTTGAAATCCATGAGGCGCCCAGTGTTTCGGGCCGAGGTGAGACCGTTTTGAAGCCGGGCATGGTCATCACAGTGGAGCCTGGGATTTATCTACCCAAAAAAGTCGGGATTCGTATCGAAGATATGGTGTTAATCACCCAAAACGGCCGAGAGGTGTTGACAGCCGGGTTGGACAGGTAAAAGAAAAGGTATAAAAATATGTCGGTTGTCACTACCAGTCAATTCAAGGCAGGGCTTGTGATCAAGTATGAGAATCAGATGTGTGAGATCATTGATTTTCAGCTGGTCAAAATGCAGCAGCGTCAGCCCATTGTTCGCACAAAGTTCAGAAATATTAAAACCGGCAATGTTCTGGAGATTCCTTTTCGTTCGGGCGAGAAGTTTGAAGAGGTTTTTTTAGAGGATCGCCCTATTCAGTACCTTTATCGTGAAGGTAATAAGCTTTTTTTTATGGATACACAGTCTTATCATGAGGTAGTCATGGGTGCCGAAGTTTTGGGTGACCAGGTCAACTTTTTGAAAGAGAATGACGAGATTATTGGTCGCTACAATGACGAATCATTGATTTTGGTGGAACTGCCTCCCTCGGTGATTTTAGAGGTCACGGAGACGGAGCCTGGTGTTCGTGGAGATACCGCCAAAAGTGGTACCAAGCCCGCCAAAGTAGAGACGGGTGCCACGATCAAGGTGCCTTTATTTGTCAACCAAGGGGATAAGGTGCGGGTAGATACGCGCACGGGTTTGTATTTGGAGCGTGCTTAATTTTTTAAAAAATAGGGAAAGGGGAGTCTCTGGTGAACCTTAAAGAAATTAAAGAAGTGATTCAGCTTATGAATGAGAATCAGCTTTCCGAATTTGAAATTGAAAAAGATGGTTTGAAAGTCCGTCTTAAAAAAGGAGTTTCGGGTGTCGAGTCCGTGGTTTATGAATCACGACCGATGCAAGTCTCTCGAAATCCCTTGCCAGAAATTAAAGAGACACCCAAGCTTGCTCCGGCGGTTTCTGCCAAGACAACCATCAAATCTCCCATGGTAGGAACATTTTACGCTTCTCCGGCACCGGATGCCCCCGCTTTTGTTCAGGTGGGTTCCGAGATACAAGTCGGTCAGGTGATCTGCATCATTGAAGCCATGAAACTTATGAATGAAATTAAGTCAGAGGTTAAGGGCAAGGTGGTTGAAATATTACTGCACAATGGGGACCCGATCGAGTTTGGCCAGCCTCTTTTTGTCCTCGAATAATGTTCTCTAAAATTTTAGTCGCCAATCGTGGCGAAATCGCTTTACGGGTGATACGCGCTTGTCGTGAGATGGGCGTGAGGACTGTCGCTGTCTATTCGACTCCGGATGCCAATTCTCCTCACGTTCACTTGGCGGATGAGGCGGTTTGCATTGGCAGCGCCGCCAGCGCTCAGAGCTATCTGAATATTCCCTCCATTATCAGCGCCGCTGAGATTACGGATGTTGACGCAATTCATCCGGGTTATGGTTTTCTTTCTGAAAATGCTCATTTTGCTGAAATCTGCGCTTCCTGCCAAATCAAGTTTATCGGACCCTCTCCGCAGTCCATGCGTTCCATGGGGGATAAGATGGCAGCCCGTGAAACCGCTAGGAAAGCCGGTGTGCCCATTATTCCTGGAACCCAGGAAGCCATAAAAGATAAAGATGAAGCGCTTAAAATCGCCAAAAAAATCAAATACCCTGTCATTATCAAGGCGGCTGCTGGCGGGGGTGGTCGTGGGATGCGTGTTTGCCATAATGAGGTTCGCTTGGTCAGTGCTTTGATGACGGCTCAGCATGAAGCCGAAGCTGCTTTTGGAAATGCGGATGTTTATATCGAAAAATATTTAGAACGTCCCAAGCATATTGAGATACAGCTTTTAGCAGACACTCATGGCAATGTGATCTACTTGCATGAGCGTGATTGCACGATTCAGCGCCGCCATCAGAAGTTGGTCGAAGAAGCACCCTCACCCTCGGTGGACTGGAAGCTTCGCCGCAAGATGGGTGAGATGGCGGTACGCGCCGCCAAAGCCGTGGGTTATGTCAATGCGGGGACGGTGGAGTTTCTTTTGAATGAAGATGGGCAATTTTATTTTATTGAAATGAATACTCGGGTGCAGGTGGAGCATGGAATTAGCGAGCTCATCACCGGGATTGATATTGTCAAAGAGCAGATTCGCATCGCAGCCGGCGAGAAGCTTTCGATTCGAAAACAAGATGATGTTCCTTTGAGGGGGCATGCTCTTGAATGCCGTATCAATGCCGAGGATCCTGCAAATAATTTCAGCCCGTGCCCTGGAAAAATTGAGCGCTATAATGTCCCTGGAGGTCCTGGAGTGCGTGTGGACAGCCATGCTCACGCTGGCTACACCGTCCTGCCTTATTATGACTCGATGATTGGCAAGCTCATGGTGCATGGCCGTAATCGCGGGGAAGCCATTGCCATCATGCAACGGGCTCTGGAAGAATTTATTATTGAGCCTATCAAAACAACAATCCCTATTCACAAAGAAATTATGAAGCATCCCGTTTTTCGTCGGGGTCAGATGTATACGGATTTTATTGACCGAATGCTTGGTGAGCAGCGCACGGATAAAGAAAAAAATTTAGAACCAGCCGGACTTAAAAACTAAGAGGAGCATTTATGAAAATTGGCGTTCTGACAGGGGGCGGTGATTGCCCAGGGCTTAATCCCGTGATTCGAGCTGTGGTGCGTACGGCGATCCGTGAAGGGGATGAGACGATCGGGATTCAGTGGGGTTGGAAGGGTTTGGTAGAAAACATCACCATGCCTTTGACGCTTGCCACGGTTTCAGGGATCATTCATCGCGGCGGTACCATTCTTGGCTCCAGCCGCACCAATCCTTACAAAGATCCAAAAAATCTGGAAAAGTTGGCCCAAACTTGGAAAGCGTTAAAACTAGACGCTTTGGTGGCTATTGGTGGTGAGGATACGCTGGGCGTGGCGACTAAGCTTTCCAAAGAGGGCTACAAGATTGTCGGGGTCCCCAAGACGATCGATAACGACTTATCTGGGACTGATTTTACGTTTGGTTTTGACACGGCCGTTAATATCGCGATGGAGGCCATTGACCGCTTGCATACCACCGCAGAGAGCCATCGCCGCATCCTGGTTGCCGAGGTGATGGGTCGCCATGCGGGATGGATTGCGCTTCATGCTGGAATTGCTGGCGGCGCGGATATTATTTTAATTCCTGAAGTACCCATCAAGCTTTCCGAAGTGGTGGATGTCATTAAAAAGAGAAATGAGCGTGGCAAGAGTTTTAGCATTATCGTGGTGGCCGAAGGGGCTAAGTTTGATGGCAACGAAGTGTTGCTTGAGAAAAAGCTGGATGATTTTGGCCATGTTCGCTTAGGCGGCATCGGTGAGGCTTTGGCCCGCAAGATTGAAGAAGCCACCGGTCAAGAGGCTCGTGTTGCCGTCTTGGGACATATTCAGCGTGGGGGAAGCCCTTCCGCGTTTGATCGTATGCTAGGGACGCGTTTTGGAGAAAAAGCCGTGGTGATTTTAAAGCAGGGGCTTTTTGGGCACATGGTCGCTTTGCGTGGTAATGAAATTGTTCCCATCAAGATTGAAGAGGCCACGAGCAAGCTGAAGACGGTGGATGCGCCTTTTTATGAGATGGCCAAGACCTTTTTTGGTTGATCCACTGTGATGAGAGAGCTTATTGCCAAAGATTTGCGCGACGGGATTGCCGTCAAGCAGTTGATTTTAGACACGCAGCTGGGTTTGATTGAAAAAGCAGCGGTGGCTATGATTGAGTGTTTGAAGCGTGGAAACAAGCTTCTTTTTTTTGGCAATGGGGGCTCAGCTAGCGATAGTCAGCATATCGCCGCGGAGTTTGTGGGTCGCTACGAGAAAGAGCGCCGAGCGCTTCCGGCAATTGCTTTAACCACGGATACATCCATTTTGACCGCGGTTGGAAATGACTACGGCTTCGAACAGATTTTTTCACGTCAAATTGCCGCTTTGGGCCAAAAAGGGGATGTTGCTGTCGCCATCTCGACGAGCGGAAACTCCAAAAACGTTATTGTCGCAATTCAAAAAGCCAAAGAGATGGGAATATTCACCATTGGTTTTATGGGGCGCGATGGCGGGGCCATGAAATCTTTGGTGGATCTAGCCCTGGTTGTTCCTTCGCAAAAAACTTCCCGGATTCAAGAATCTCATATCATGATCGGACATATCCTCTGTGAGCGTGTGGACGATGTTCTTGCTGGCTAAACCCTCCTCAAAAATAAAAACCCTCTCTTCCTTGAAGCGTTTGCTTTCCAAGGAGCGTCGAGAAGGCAAAAAAATTGTTTTTACCAACGGTTGTTTTGATGTGCTTCATGTGGGGCATACCCGGTATTTAGCCCAAGCCCGTTCTTTGGGGGATGTTTTGGTGGTGGGAGTGAATGCAGACTCTTCCGTTCGAAAACTGAAAGGCCCCGAAAGACCTCTAAACCGGGAGAGGGAGCGCATGGAAGTGTTGGGAGCGCTTGCCGCGGTGGATTATGTTGTTTTGTTTTCAGAGCCCACACCTCTTCGCTTGATTTGCGCGGTCCGGCCCGACGTTTTAGTCAAGGGGGGCGACTGGAAGAAAAAGGATATCGTGGGCAGTGAGTTTGTCGAGTCTTATCAAGGGTTGGTGCGCTCTCTTCCTTTTTCAAAAGGTTTTTCGACAACGGGATTGGTCGAAAAAATTAAAAAACTCTAGTTCTATGAGGGATTCCAAAGAGGGGGTTCTTCGGGCGCTGGATGCTAACCTCAATCGATCCCGTGAGGGTTTGAGGGTTTGTGAGGAAATCTTTCGGTTTTATTCGGATCAAGGCCGAGTAGCTGCCCAGCTAAAAGCAATCCGCCACTCTATTACGGATGCGATCAAGGCAATGCCCGTGTCTTATCGGAGCGTGTTGGCCGCCCGTGATGTGGCCGGCGATCGGGGTCGAAGACCCTCGCCACTAGAAAAAAAACGACTGGATGTGTTAGATTTATTTCTGGCAAATTTAGAAAGAAGCAAAGAAGCGCTGCGAGTGTTGGAAGAATTTAGTAAATTTTTAGATTCCAAGACTTCCGACCGTTTTAAAAAAATAAGGTTTAAAGTTTATGCCATCGAAAAACAAGCTTTGCCAAAACTGGAAGCTTTATGTCATCACCGACCGATCCGCCGTCCCAGCCTCTCAGTTGCAGGAAGTGGTTGCTCAAGCGCTGGAGGGCGGCGCTCACGCGATTCAGCTGCGAGATAAGATTGTCAGTGATGAAGAGCTGATCGCGCAGGCCAGACAACTGCTTTTGGTCACGCGGCGTTACCAAGTCCCTCTGATTATCAACGACCGTCTGGCTGTGGCTCAGAAAGTATCAGCGGATGGGGTTCATTTGGGGCAGGAGGATGCCTCTTTTGTGCAGGCTCGGCAGCTTTTGGGGGATAAGATTTTGCTGGGGCGCTCCACGCATTCCCCGGAACAGGCTTTAAGGGCCCAGAAAGAAGGTTTTGACTATGTGGGGGTTGGACCTGTGTTCGCTACCCCGACAAAACCTACCTATCAGCCGGTAGGACTTGAGTTGGTCCGTTGGGCGAGTGAGAATCTCCAGATTCCTTTTGTTGCGATCGGCGGGATTGACGAGGGGAATGTTTCTCAAGTTTATCAGGTAGGAGCCAAGACGGTGGCGGTGGTTCGTGCGGTGATGGCTTCTAAAAACCCAAAACAATCTGCAAAAAATTTAAATGAGGCGATGAGATCTTGATGAAAAAAAATAAAATTTTAGCGGTGGGCTCGGTCGCTTTGGATACTGTTAAGACCCCTTTTGGCTACGCCGAGGAGGCGCTTGGGGGTTCTGCGTCCTATTTTGGGGCCAGCGCTCGTTTTTTTGCTGATGTTTTTGTGGTGGCGGTTGTTGGAGCCGATTTTCCAAGGAAGCATTTGGCTTTGTTTCGAAAACTTGGGATTGATACCGCAAACATTTCTCAGGAGAGCGGGAAGACGTTTCGTTGGAGTGGGGAATACAATTTTGATTTAAATTCAGCAAATACACTTAAGACAGAGCTTAATGTTTTTGCTAATTTTAAACCCCTTATTCTGCCTCAGCACCGCTCCAGCGCTGTGGTCTTTCTTGCCAACATTGATCCGGATATCCAACAGTCTGTACTTCATCAGGTTCAAAAACCTTCTTTGGTGGCTTGTGACACCATGAACTACTGGATTCAAAACAAAAAGAAGAGTCTGCTTAAGCTTTTAAAAAAAGTGGACATTTTTTTGTGTAATGAGGCTGAGGCGCGTGAGCTGAGCGGTGAGTACAATCTCATTGAAGCGGCTCGCTGGGTGATGAGCCACGGCCCCAAAATTTTTGTGATTAAAAAAGGGGAGCATGGGGTGCTTTGTTTCACGAAAAACTCTCTTTTTTCGGCTCCCGCTTATCTTTTGGAGAAAATTTATGATCCAACGGGCGCCGGGGATACTTTTGCCGGTGGTTTTATGGGCTATCTGTCCCAGACCCACTCTAAAATTAATGAGGCTTCAATCCGAAAAGCAATTATTTACGGAACGGTTTTAGCGTCGTACAATGTAGAATCTTTCAGTTTGAAGCGCTTGTCTTCTCTGAAACAAGCAGATATTGAAAAGCGTTACCAAGAGTTTCGCTTATTGACTCAGTTTTAGCAAAACAAGAAAATCGATCATTCTGCTTTAAAGCCTCAGATGCGAGGC
>CAZCDB010000013.1:0-28869 GCA_964497635.1 uncultured Planctomycetia bacterium
CCCAGACGCTTGCCAATTTTGCGAAGACTTTATTGGATCATGGGATCGTCGCCGGAACACATGATGCCCGGGTCATTCAGCTTTTGAAAGCGGATCCAAAATATTCCGTTAAGATCGCTCAGACCTTTATTAAGAATGATTCTTCTCAAATTGAGGAAGCGGTCAGAAGCGGATCCGATATGATCGTCGGCGAAGAAACTTTATCGATTGAGACGATCACAGCAATCCGGCGTGTTGAGAATGGTGGCCAGACCGTGATTTTAAATCAACTAACTCTCCAGCCTGAGGATACCGGAAATTTTGAGAGGATTATGAAAAAAGCGACCCTCGCTCTTAAAGGTGTCGATGGAATTGTCATCAAGCCCTACTTTACTCCCCAAGACGGTATTGTTTATATCACTCCCGAAATTCTCGCATCACTTGCCCGGTCTTTTCCCGAGAAGATCCTGATGCCCGCGGGCGGTATTTTTGGGCCCAGGATCAGCGAGGTTTTACCGCTTCGGTGGAAATATCCAAATATTCTACCAGCTCTGGGTTTTCAGCCTCCCAGCTCTCAGGGCGAGCAAGGCCAAGAGGAATTTCGCGTGGAAGTCAGCCGAGTCAGTAGAGAGATTAAAGATATTTTTTTAAGGTTACCTCGGGGCGCCCGGTTGGCCGATAGAGTTGAAAAAAATACCAACCAAGATTCGCTGAAGATCCGCAAATTACTTTCTCTTGCATGGAAATTAATAGAGAAAATTTTTAAAATTCTATTTCTATTTTTTAAAGAAAGGCCGGTAAAACTTAAAAGCAAAGAGGTCCTGGAGACTGAAGCTGCAGAGGAGAGGCTGTGGAGGGAAGAGGGTGTGTATCAGGCTATTCAGGAAAGGTACCGCATTCCGGAAGAGCTGATGAAACGCTTTGTGGAAGTAACACGCAATCGGACTGATTTACATGGGTTGACAGCGGTCGATGAATTACTACTAAATTATGGAATAATGATTAAGCTTGATCCAGCGGGTGCTGTGGTGTATCGAGTGCCAACGAAGAATATCCAAGTTGCCTGGATTAATGAGGAGCCCATTTTTCTTGCTTCGTTTAGTGCCGCCGCAATAGATCTTATTTATCATCCAAGGTTATCCAAAATATTTTACTCCGGGCTTAGCACGAAAAAAATCAAAGAAAATTCTGCCAGAATGCGCTGGCAATTCGCTTGGTCATCGCACATTATTTTATTTGATAGTACTTTTCAGCATTCTCTTGAGCTGAAGAAGACCCTGAAACGAATTTCCAAAGAAAGGATCAGCGAAGACTTGTCGTGGCCCCTTCCCAGGGCCAACAACAGTC
Source organism: uncultured Planctomycetia bacterium (assembly GCA_964497635.1). Lineage (GTDB taxonomy): Bacteria > Omnitrophota > Gorgyraeia > 2-02-FULL-51-18 > 2-02-FULL-51-18 > CAMDWQ01. The sequence continues at coordinate 1,327 of CAZCDB010000013.1, forward strand.
GCCATTACCGTCTAAATCAGGCGCAGCTTGAGCAATGGGCTCGGATCATTACAAAGGGTTTTCGTGGAGAGGATTTACAGGCAGAGAGAAATTTACTTTTGCGGCATGAGGTTCAGCATTATATTGATTTTAGATCCAGAACGCAGGCGGAATTTTTGAAGAAATTTTTGTTATCCGAGATGTCTGCAACTTTAGCAGAACTAGCTTATGGAGGGGCGCCCCATTTTTCGTTGATTATTAGACCAAAATTGATGAGCGAGAGAAATGACCCTGGTAGCTTGGAATACGCCAATGTGATAGATACGCTTTACGCAGCAGCTCAAGAAAACGATTGGCTTAAAGAAAACATTTTATCCGATTCCATCGTTGAAAACTTTAGTGCTCCTGAAAAGCGGACAGATGTTTTACTGGCCAAAACAGGGCAACTGTTAGGTTTGTCAGCCGGGCAACTTGTCGATCTTGCGAAGTCAACCTATCGGAAAAAATTTGGTGTGGAGATTCCTCAGCTACAAGAGCTTTCTTTTAAATCTCTCTCGGAATCAAAAGACGAGCTGGAGCAGTACACAAAGACTTCGCTAAGAGTACGAATAGACGCATATGATTTTCCTTTACAGGCGCGGTTGGAAACTATTCGTGATTACATCCTTCGTCTAGCTCCTAAAATGTTTAAGTTTTTAGAGGCTTCGGTTGATGAGCCAGAAAGACGAAAAGAATTCAGCCGCTTTATGATGGGATTTAATCGATGGAGGAGTGGTCCTGAAGCACCCCCTTTGCAGCGACAGTGGCTTGAGTCCTTACGGTTGGTGATTCACAAGCAAATAGATCCAAATAGGGGTGAGGGCGCTCATTTAGAAGATTTAGAGGTCTTGAACGCAGAAAATGTATCGGATGAGGTTCCAACGCTTGAGAAAATGGCCTCTACGATTGACCGCGTCATCATAGAGGTTCAACAAGGTACCCGCCTAGCCTCTACTGAAGACAGTGCTTTTGCTGTCGCCGAAAGCCTGTCCCCCATTGACTGGTCTCGTTCATTACGCAGAAAAATCAACGATTCACGCGGACAACCTTTTGATGGGGCTGAGATCATCGATAAGATCCAGATTAGTGATGTGGACACGGCGGCAGACGCACATTTGTTTGTTTTGGATCCGGCCCAAGTGGAGGCAGAGAATGTTTATGAGGAGGAAGTATTGAATCGGTCTGTCTCTACCGTCCAAAGAAAAGATAATCTTGGACGTACTTTAAGTGATTGGTGGCATGTCGCGTCAGAACCTCAGAGATTGATCTTGGCCACTAATTCTCACCAAGGACTTTTACTTCAGAAAAGTACCGTTTTTATTCATAAAGGGCAGCTTGTATCCAAGTCTGGGTCTCTTGCGGGCTTCCTTGAGGGGGAGGATCCAAAGCCTATTAATGGAATGTTTTCGTTCATTATCTTTGACACTAAAAAAGCGGGCATTGTAGAGCTTGAACTGCGAGATGGGGTTGCTTATGGAATCGATGGAAAACCCATAAAACAAATACCGTTTAAAGAAGGTTTTGGTGGCGTTCCTCTTATTCGTGAAGGGATTGAACAGCTGGGAAAAATTCGGTTCGTCCAATCACAACCTGTTCGAGAATCTGATGAACTTGGGTGGCCGGGCCAGGATCACCGCTTGGCCATGACTATCTTTGCCGTCACAAAAACAAACAAGATTCTGATCCTCCAAATCAAGGGTGATCCCAATGACTCGGTGAAAAAAGAACCGGCGCTTAAGCATGTGGTAAAACTTTTGCAAGAGTTAGGGCGTCAGCAGGAGGATCTTGTGGTGACAGATGCTATTATCGGAGGCACCAGCGCGGATGTGCAAGCGGTATTTGAAGATGAATATCGTTGGGCCCAAGCCCACCAGGGATCCAAGCTTCAATTGGCGATGGGGGACAGCGTGGATTCGCGCATCCGACGGCTGCCGATGGCGGTTTTGTTTCGGGAGCGTAAGAGTGGTGCGCGGCTGGCTCTAAAAACCAATACATCCCCACCTAAGCAAAAACCGCAAGATAAGGGAAAAGCGATTGAATACATCCGGACGGTGCTTAAGTCTGAGATGCCAGTTTTGTATTCAACTTACGAAAGATCTGTTGCGGATCCATCGAATCAGACGCTCCTGGATGAAGCCAGAGAGAGAGTTTACGAGATCCAGACGGCGCATTTTCAGGTTCTTGGGCTTGGTCAAATGATCGACCGTCGGGCATCTCCCTATTTTCATGGAAGCTATCGAGAAGCTTTACAGGCCGCTTTTCCTGAACTGCATTTAGAGCTATTTGGCTTTGGGCCTGATTGGTCCACTGAAGATATGGCTATTAACTCTTCAAGATACATACTTACAAAATATATACCATCTTTAATCCAGCAGTACGATGCATTGGGAGATAATCCTGGGACTCAGGACGTCGCTGATTTGCAGGAGGAGGTTTATGCGCTCTCAACGGCCAGTCTCCGATTTATGGGACTAGACACAATGTTTAATAAAAAATTTGCACCGTATTTTGAAGGTAGTTACATTACGGCCTTGCAGCATATTTTTCCAAAACTCAAACTGAATCCACTGGGTTTCCAACTGGATTACTCCACTAAAGACCGGGCTTTGGAGTCTCTGAGATATGCTATTGAAAAAAATCGTCCCGACATTATTTTGGATTATAAAAATTTTAAAAGTGGTGTTAACCCATCATCCATTTCTGATCTAAAAGAAAAAATTTTATCTATCAAGTTTTCACATTTTGAGCTGTGGGGGGTCTCAAACATTACTAACAAACGCGTGGGTTATTTCAGCTCCTATATGGATGCCCTAATAGAAGCATTTCCAAAGCTTGAAATTAAGAAAAAAGAATTTGAGGATTACCGAAAAATCAACAATAGGAAAAAATTTGGCTGGAAACCAGAGTCTCAGGGAATTGCTAATATTGAGTATGCCTTCAAGAAAGAAATGCCTTCTCTTTGGAAGGCTTATCAGGAGCTTGGAGAATCTCCAAGCACGGATCAAGTCGAGAGATTGAGAAATCAGTTTTATAAGCTTGCGCCATCCCATTTCGGTGTATGGGGAATCGCAGCGGCTCTTAACAAGGTTTCGGCCCCTTATTTCGATGGACACTTTTATCGGGCAATGAATAGAGTATTTCCAAAGCTTCAGCTGGATCCATTGGGTTTTCAATTGGATTGGTCTACGAGAAGTAGAAGTATTGCTTCCATCCAATATGTTCTTAGGCGTAAGAGACCGGATCTTGTTGACCGGTATGAGGCGATCCATGAGAACTCACCCGCGGAGGAGCTTCAAAGACTTCGGTATGCTTTTTACCAAATAGATGCAGGCACTCTTTTGTTTTATGGGTTGTCCAGAATTACTAATAAGTCAACACTCGGAGGATTTGATTCTTATGTGGATGCGCTACGCGCGGCGTATCCAAAGCTTGATCTGAATCCACTAGGCTTTTTCTTTACATTTGCTTCAGAGACAGGATCGATTGAGTCGATCCAATTTGCGTTATCGCAGCATCGGCCGGATTTGATAGAAGGATATAAAGAATTTATCAACACAAGAAGGGAAGATCTTAAAAAAGAGCTTCAACAAAAAATTTATAAGATTTCTGCAGGGCATATCGGGCTTTGGCATCTCCAGCAAATTTTTGACGTTTCTTATTTTAATCGCAGTCATGTGACGGCCCTCCAAAGAACATTTCCATTATTAGATCTAAATCCATTAGGATTTCAATTGGACTGGACCACAAAAGAAAAAGCGATCATTTCTATCCGCTACGTATTGTCTGAATATTTGCCGGGCCTTGTTGAGCAATATGATGCATTGCAAAGCAATTCGGATAACTCTGAAAGAGAGGCTTTAAAAGCAAAGGTATCTACAATCAAGAGATCACAGCTGATAGAATGGGGTTTAGCAAGTGCTTTTAACGAGATTGGAAGGCCTTATTTTGGCCGCGTAGAACCTCATAAAGCCTTATTAAAATTAACATTTCCTTTGTTAGATCTTCAGGATAAAGGAGCGAGGCTGGCAGAAAATGTCACTTTCATTATCAAAGCCGAAAGTGCCCAACCGGTATCGGGCCGAAGGAGATTTGCCTCGCGCTCCATGGCTGTAGGAGAAGATATTTTCACCCTGCGTGAAGATCGAAGCGGTAATTTACATTTCTATACCCTAGGGAAGAAAATCCACACGGTGCTTAAAGCCAATCAGCAGGTTTTCGTTAAAAGCGTTGAAAATAGCCGTAAAGAGATCACCATGCCCATGTCTGAGCTCAAGATCATTCTTCAAAAAGCTTATGATATCGTCGAAAATTCTTTAAATTTTCCTGAATTGGATGATCAAAAAGTGGTGGGGATTATCGATATCGGCGCGATGAATCCGGGCTCGCAGACATTCCAGGCTCTGACACTGCCTCTTTTGATCCAAAGGCTCAAAAAATCCCAAAACAGACCTTGGGGTAAAAATGCCCGATTTGTCATCAAGGGACCTCATAAGATTGTAGAACAGATCACATCTCAAGTGCCAGGCTATGCGGTCAGAGCCAAAGATGACTTGGATGGAGATTTTCAGTCAGCTCCCGATATTCTGATCACTAATTCCAAAGGCATCGCCCAGTCCGGACGCCACTTTTTCTTTAGCACGCCGGAGGAAGGGGACTTGCTCAATCTAGGGGCTATCTTAAAAGGTGCCATCTCGACCCGTAGAATCAAAGAATTAGAAGCGGCTAACACGGACTACATGAGAATGGTGAAATTTTTGTCCGATCTGAGAGGCCAAGACGTTGACGCCCGGCAATTGGCGATCGCCATCGATAACCCAAAGGTTTTGGACGTCCAGGACATCGAAAAAGGTTTTTCAGTCCCATCTCTGACGCGTCTAGCCATCAGCGCGATCATGCAGGCATACCGCCTCGCCAAAGCCATGGCAGAACAGTCAGCGTAGGTTTGATTTTATCTTCGGCCGAATTATTCTTTTGTGCTAGATTATACCTAGCATAGTAAACAAAATCTTCCTTGGAGTACTTACGAAAAAGACCTTCCTTTTTTTGACCGTATTTTTTTGTGGGGCGGCGACGATGATCTTGGAGCTTTTGGGCTCCAGGATCATGGCTCCTTATGTGGGAACTTCTATTTTTGTTTGGACCAATCTTATCGGTGTGGTTTTAGCTTTCTTAAGCATCGGTTATCTTTGGGGAGGAAAACTGGCGGATGAGGGAGCAAAGCCAAAAGTTTTTTCTTACCTCATTCTTGCGTCTGCGGTGTGGATCAGTCTCCTGGCCCTTGTTTATGATCCCATTCTAGCGAGTATTTTATTTTTTATCCGGGATATTCGGATTGCGGCGCTGGTGGCCTCTGTTATTCTTTTTGGAATTCCTTCTATCCTTTTGGGAATGGTGCCGCCTTATGCGGCAAAGCTAAGTCTTGTCTCGCTTCAAGAGGCGGGACAGAGTGTTGGAAGAATTTATGCGCTCTCAACCATCGGGAGTATTGCGGGGACATTCTTGACGGGTTTTTTTCTCCTTTCTTTTTTTTCCAACACCTCGATTCTCTTAGTATTAGCGGCAGTGTTAACAAGCACCTCTTTATTGGCTTCAAGATCCGGTGCCCAATTCAAAATAGTGCTTGTTCTCTTTTTGGCCAGCCTTTCTTTGACGGGGGATGTGTCGGCGGCACTGTTTAATGGGAAAAATTTTGCGGATGTAAATACACCTTACAGCCGTGTGTGGATTTATGATTTGCCGGTGGGTGAGCCTGCCAAAATCAGGTTGATGCAAATCAACGACGAATGGAGTTCGGCACGGTTTCTAAAAAATGAGGAGTTGGCAGCGCCCTATACGCGGTATTATCGTCTGGTCAGCCATTTTGTCCCAAAGCTTCAAAAGACTCTGATGCTCGGCGGTGCCGGGTACTCCTACCCTCAAGATTTTTTAAAACGTTTTCCTGAAGGAAAGATGGACGTTGTTGAAATTGACCCAGGGGTGACCGAGCTTGCCGAGAAATATTTTGGTCTTCAAAAAGATGAAAGACTTTCGATTGTTCATGAGGATGCACGGGTTTTTCTTAATCGAAACACTAAAAAATATGATGCAATTTTTGGGGATGTATTTCGCTCTTCTTCGGTCCCGTTTCATCTGACCACCGAAGAGGCTTTGCAGAGGATTCATGACTCGTTGGCTCAAGAGGGTGTTTTTATGATCAATTTGATTTCAAGTCTGGACGGAGAAAATAGCCGATTTCTAAAGGGGGAAGTAGCCGGACTCAAAAAAATATTTCCACAAGTCTATATTTTTGCTACGGCGGATTCTAAAGACGCACAGAGAGTTCAAAACTTGATGATTGTTGCGATCAAGTCTAAGAAAATTCCTTCCTGGAGGAGTCAGGATCCTGAGTTGGATCGTTATTTAAAACAAAGATGTGAGAGTTTCGATTTTCAAGGTGCACCAATATTTACAGATCAATTTGCCCCGGTGGAGTATTATTCTTTAGGAATTTTAAAAGAGGTTGGTCCCAGGAAAAATCCGCACACGGTTTATTGGAATGCCAAGTTAACGGAAACAAAGGAGGCGTGATGACAAAGAACCTTAGAAATAGAATTGCAAGTGTTTTGGTCGGATTTTCTTTTGTGACCTGTTTTTTTGCGGCGGAAGCTCAAGCAGCCAGTAAGTACGAGATTGATGCCGGTGTGGAAGCGACTTTGGAGAGATTTTATAGCGAAGTCAGCTCCGGGAAGAAGCTGGTGCGTGATGCGAAGGGGGTTTTGGTGTTTCCTGCGGTGTTTAAGGCCGGGATTGGCATCGGGGGCGAATATGGGGAAGGGGCACTTCGGGTGAAGGGAAAGACCGTAGACTACTACAGCACCGCCGCGGCGTCGGTTGGTTTCCAGCTGGGCGCTCAGAAAAAATCTATTATCGTTATTTTTATGCAGAATGATGCGCTAAGTAAATTTCGCTCAAGCTCCGGTTGGAAAGCCGGTGTGGACGCCTCGGTGGCTGTCGTGACGGTTGGCGCGGGTGGGGAGATGGATACGACAAAACTTAAAGAACCCATTCTAGGATTTATTTTTGGTCAGGCAGGACTAATGTACAACCTCACACTTGAAGGGGCAAAGTTTACAAAGCTAAATAAATAATAGATCGAAACCGTCTCTATCTCTTTGGGCTCCTGTTCGGTATAATCATTCTTTTGGATGAGGAGCCCAAAGATGCGTGGTTTAAGATTTTTTTTACCGATTTTTTTATTTTTGATCTTGTTTTATGTGGTGCCCGCCGAAGCATTTTCGTTTTTCAATTTTTTTAATAAAAATGAGGCCAAGAAAGCACCTGTTTTGGCTCAGACCGAAGCTCAGAAAATTCCCTCGTTGACTTTGCCGGAGGCTTACCAGCTGGCTCTTAAAAAAAGCGAGACGGTGGCACTCTCTTTCGAAGAAATCAATCAAGCTCAAGCCCGGTTTTACCGCTCCTTTGATTATTTTGTCCCCAAAGCAAGTTTTGTGATGTCGACCACCTACCGAGACACGGCGGGGGGAGAGTCCGGTGGGTTTGGGGATACGGGCCGTCCCTCAAGTCCTCTCAACTATTTTACTTTCTCCCAGCCTATTTTTAGCGGTTTTAAGGAGATTGCGGCACTCACCGGAAGTGGGGCCGACAAAAAGGCGCAGGTGATGAAGTGGCAGCGGGCCAAGGAGCTTTTGTTTGTGGATGTGATGAATGCTTACTATGGTTTTCTGCGGGCACAAAAAAATGTGGAAACTTTTGCGGCGCTTCGTCGTCAGGGAGCTCATCGTCTTCGGCAGCTCAACCAGAATGTTCGGGTTGGCCGCTCAAAAATAACAGACAAGGAAATATCTTTGGCGGATCTAAAAATTCTTCACGCAGATTTGATCCAGGCACGATTTTTTTTAAAAACCTCCACGAGCTTGCTTGAATTTTATCTAGGAGAAAGTTTGGGGAACCGGAGACTGGTGGATGAGAAGATTCCGGAGGAGGTTTTTGACCTCTCAGAGAGTGTTTTAAAAGCAAAATCACGGGCGGATGTGGTGGCCGCCGAACAGGCCTATATTGTTTCCCAAAAAAAAGTAGTTTCGGCCCAGTCCGCTCTTTTTCCAAAAATTTCAGCCAATGGAAACTATTATACGAAGCGCACGGGGGTGCAGTCCGGAATTGATTGGGATGTGACCGTACAAATGGACGTACCTTTATTTGAAGTGGGAAAAACACTGGGAGATATCAAAGAGGCCGTATCGACGCGGGAGGCCCAGAGACTGCGATGGAGTGAAGCCAACCGTTGGGCGGACTTGGATATCCGCAATGCCTCCGCGGATTTTAAAGCGCGATCTGTGAGCCAGGAAGCGCTTAAGAACGCTCTGGAGGCTTCTCGGAAGAGCTATGCTTTAATTTCCAGTGATTATGATCACAGGCTTGTCAGCAATCTAGAAGTGCTGGATACTTTTCGGAGACTACAAGACGTGGAGCTTCGCTACACCGACGCTTATTTTCAAATGAAAGAAAGCTATTGGAAACTGAAGGTTGCCTTGGGAGATAGCCTCACATGACCCTCTCCGATCTTTCCATCAAAAATCCTGTTTTTGCCTGGATGCTCATGGTGGGGATTTTTGTATTTGGATGGATTGGGTTTAGGGAGCTTGGCGTGAGCCAACTACCGGACGTGGATTTCCCCGTGGTCAATGTATCTATCAACTGGGAGGGTGCCGCACCCGAAGTGATGGAAACAGAAGTCACCGATATCATTGAAGACGCGGTGATGAGTGTCGAGGGGATCAAAGAAGTTTCCTCCGTTTCCCGTCAAGGGGATGCCAACATCACCATTGAGTTCAACCTCGGCCGTGATATCGATGCTGCGCTTCAGGACGTTCAAACCAAAATTTCGCAGGCCCAAAGAAATCTTCCGCATGATATCGACCCACCCGTGGTGACCAAGTCCAATCCGGAGGATCAGCCAATTCTTTGGATGGCGGTCTCGGGAGACCGACCTCTGAAAGACACCATGCTCTACATTAGCGAGACGCTCAAAAACGAATTTACCACTGTCGAGGGTGTGGGAGAAGTCCGGTTGGGTGGCTACGTCAAGCCGAGTTTAAGGGTGTGGCTGGATGCCAAAAAGATGAAAGAAAATGAAATCACCGTCGAAGATGTCTTGCACGGCATCGATGCTCAACACGCCAATCTGCCTTCAGGATACATTGATACCGGCAGCCAGGAAATGAACGTGCGGGTTTACGGCGAAGCGGCCAACTCCGAAGAATTTGAAAATATCACGATTCCCGGGCGTGTGCGCGGCGGGCCGGTTTGGAATCAGATGAAGATCAAGGATGTTGCTGTTGTTGAGGATGGCTTGGAAGATCTGCGGCGTATTTCAAGAAGCGGCGGTCGGCCCGCGGTCGGGCTTGGGATTGTCAAACAGCGTGGCAGCAACGCGGTGGCGGTCGCTCGGGCCGTTGAAGCCAAGATGAAAAAAGTTCAAAAACACTTGCCGGAAGGGATGCGTCTTAATTTTGTCTTTGATACGACGCAGTTTATCAAGGACTCGGTGGGAGAGCTCACACGAAATCTTTTTCTGGCGGTGCTTTTAACTTCCATCGTCTGCTTTATATTTTTGGGTTCTTGGAGTGCGACGATCAATGTGCTCCTAGCCATCCCCGTCTCTGTTTTTGGGACATTTTTTGTGATTTATCTTCTTGGGTTTACTTTAAACACCTTTACGATGCTGGGACTTTCGCTAGTGATCGGGATTGTGGTGGATGATGCGATTATGGTTTTGGAAAATATCTCGCGGTATCAAGAAAAAGGGTTTAATCGTCTGGATGCGGCAATCACGGGTGCCCGGGAAATCACTTTTGCAGCACTTGCGGCGTCGATTGCGATTTTAGCTATTTTTATTCCGGTGATTTTTATGAAAGGGGCTATCGGGAAATTCTTTTATCAATTTGGGATCACGATTTCGGTGGCGGTGGCATTTTCTCTTTTGGAGGCGCTCACCATCGCTCCCATGCGTTGCTCACGCTTTTTGGATGTGGGGCATACGACGGCTCTTGGTCTTTGGGTGGAAACCCACACCAAACAATGGACCAAAAACTACGAGCAGAGTCTTCGGGTGGTATTGGAGCACCGAAAACTTGTTTTGCTTGGCGCGATCGGCATTTTTATTTTATCTTTGGGACTGACTTTCTTTTTGAAAAAAGAATTTGTGCCTTCTCAGGATCAGAGCCGCTTTTTGGCCCGCATTGTTTTGCCTCTGGGCTCTTCCATTCAAAAAACCAATGAAGTTCTAAAAAAAGCGGAAGAGTATGTGATGAGCCGAGGGGAGGCCGCCCATTATTATAGTGCTGTGGGAGGATTTGGCGGGGGCGAAGCCAATACCGGGATGCTTTTTGTTACCATGAAGCCGATTCATCAGCGCCCCAAAATCAAAGGTCATCGCACGACTCAGCAGGAATTTATGCAAATACTGCGCAAAGAATTCAATGCGATTCCGGGAGTTCAGCGCGCCGTCATGCAAGATCTTTCGCTTTCCGGATTTTCAGCCCACCGGGGTTTTCCGGTGGAGTTTACGATTCGCGGCCCGGAGTGGGAAAAACTAAGCCAGTATGCCAAAACACTCATGGAGGAGATGAAAGCATCAGGTCTTATGATTGACGTGGACACGGATTATCAGCTGGGGATGCCGGAGGTGCAGGTGCGTCCGGATCGTCAAAAGGCGGCAGAACACGGAGTCAGTATCCGCTCGATTGCCGATACGATCAACGCGACGGTGGGGGGTGTGCGCGGTGGTAAGTTTACCAAGCGTGGCAAGCGCTACGATGTGCGAGTCCGCTTGGCCGACAGTGATCGGATGAGCCCTGAAGTGATTAAGAATATGTGGGTACGCAACCAAAACGGGGAGCTTGTGGCTCTGGCGGACGTAGTGACTTCGGAGGTCAAACCGACTTTATTTTCTATCACGCGTAAAAACCGCCAGAGAGCAATCAGTATTTATGCCAATCCTGCGCCGGGTCACTCCCAGCAAGAGGCTTTGGATGCGGTCCAAAAAATCACACAGAAAGTTTTATCTGCAGAGTATCAGGCGGTGTTTTCGGGAGGATCTCAAGCCTTTAAAGAATCCGCAGATAGCTTAAAATTTGCCCTGGTGTTGGGTGTGTTTGTGGCGTACATGGTGTTGGCGACGCAGTTTAACAGCTTTATCCATCCCGTGACGGTTCTTTTGGCACTGCCTTTTAGTATCACCGGAGCTTTTATTGCTTTATGGATCAGCCGTAATTCACTCAATCTTTATAGCATGATCGGCCTGATTCTTCTGATGGGAATCGTCAAAAAGAATTCCATTCTTCTGGTGGATTTTACCAACGAGAGCCGGCGGCAGGGAAAAGGGGTACGCCAAGCACTTTTGGAAGCTTGTCCGATCCGTTTGCGTCCGATCCTGATGACTTCCGTGTCGACGATTGTGGCGGCGATTCCTGTGGCGCTTGCTCGTGGATCAGGCTCCGAAACCATGGCCCCGATGGCGGTGACGATTGTGGGGGGTGTTCTGCTCTCAACGGTGCTGACGCTTTATGTCGTGCCTTGCGCGTACGAAGTATTTTCAAAATTTGAGAAAATGTCTTACAATTCATCTCAATGATTACTGAGCTTCTTTGGGTTCTTCCTTTTATTTTTCTTCTGGCGTCGATCGCCATTCTTCCTCTTGCCCAAAAACATTGGTGGGAGAAAAACTTTCTATGGGTCTCTTTCGGGCTTGGTTTTATCATTGTGTGCCGTTATTTATTTCAGCTTCATGACGCTCACAGCCTTCTTCACACGGGATTTGAATACCTTAGCTTTATTTGTTTGATCGGGTCTCTGTTTGTCGTGGCGGGCGGGATTCATATTCAGGTGAAGGGGGAGGCGACCCCCGGGGTGAATGTTGTTTTTCTTTTGATTGGGGCGGTGACTGCTAACTTGATTGGGACGACGGGAGCCTCGATGATTCTCATTCGTCCCTGGCTTCGGATGAATAAGTACCGATTGACGGCGTTTCATGTCGTCTTTTTTATTTTTATTATCAGTAATATCGGTGGGGCTCTCACGCCGATCGGAGACCCTCCGCTTTTTTTAGGGTATCTTAAAGGGGTTCCCTTTTTTTGGGTTCTGAAAAATATCTGGCCGATTTGGCTGATTGCTATCGGGCTGCTTCTGGCGATTTTTTTTGTTTTGGATAGTCTTAATTTTGGGCGAGCGCCTAAAGCGATCCGCCAAAAAGAAACGGCACATGAAGAGTGGAAGTTTCAAGGCGGGCACAATCTCTTTTTTCTTGCGATGATTCTCGGGTCTGTTTTTATCAGCCACCCGCCATTTTTGCGGGAGGCAATCATGATTTTGGCGGCGATTCTCTCGCTGCGGACGACACCGAAGTCGATCCATGAGAGCAATGACTTTAGCTTTGCCCCGATTAAAGAAGTGGCGATTCTTTTTGTTGGAATATTTGTGACAATGATTCCCGCACTCCAGTGGCTTGAAAAATATGCCTCTCAGATTGGCATCTCGAGCGTGGGCCAGTTTTATTGGGGGAGTGGGATGCTTTCAAGTGTCCTGGACAATGCGCCCACTTATCTTAATTTTTTGAGCGCTGCTTTAGGGCTTTTTAGCGCGGGCTCTGAGGTTTCGGGGTCGAAGGCTGTTGAAGCTCTCTTAAATACTCACCCACTTCATGTGATGGCCATCAGTGTGGGAGCTGTTTTTTTTGGGGCGATGACCTATATTGGCAATGGCCCCAATTTTTTGGTGAAGTCGATTGCCGACCAGTCACACGCCAAAACTCCGCATTTTTTTGAATATGTTTACAAGTACAGCTTGCCTGTACTGATTCCTATTTTCACGCTCATTTGGTTTCTATACTTTCGATGATTATTCCCGAAAAAATCACCAAGCTTTTAAAAGATAGACATTTTTTAAGTCTAGCCACCGCAAGTAAAAACGCCGAGCCTCATGCGGCCCCAAAAATTTTATTTAAAATTGAAGGAGAATATTTTTGTCTGGCGGATCATGCGATCGCTCGGACCATCGAAAATCTTCGGGTCAATCCACGGGCTTGTCTTTCTTTTATGGATCTTGAAAATCTGGAAGGGTACCGCATGAGTGGATCAGCTCAGCTGATTGAGAGCGGACCTGATTTTGAAAAACTACTCAAAGAGCTTGAAAAAAAGCTGATTCAGATCTCCGCGGACCGGGTGATTGAAGGCATGCGCACTGGAAAGCGTCATGAGCATTTTGAGCTTGAGATGTCCAAGAAAATGATTTTTATCAAAATCAAAATCGAAGAAATCGTTCGGATCGGAAGTCAGGGCGACTTATTCAGAGAAGCTTAAATCCTAGAACTGGATTTTAACATCCTCTTTGTCGGCGGCTGGGATTTCCAGGAGGGGATGCCTTGTGTATCCTAGCATTCCCGCAAAAATTAGATCCGGAAACTGCGCAATGCGGATGTTGTAGATGTTGACGGATTCGTTAAAAAACTCACGCCGATCCGCGATACTATTTTCCAAGACTGAAATCCTGGACTGAAGCTGTAAAAATCCCTGATTGGCTTTTAGGTCCGGATAGTTCTCCGCCACGGCAAATAGAGTTTTGAGCGTTTTGTTAAGCTCATTCTCCGCGACAATTTTTCCCTCGGTGGTCGTCGCACTCATAAACCCTGAACGGGCTTTGGTGATATTTTCCAAAAGTGACTTTTCATGAGTCATGTAACCTTTGCAAGTGTCCACGAGTTTTGGAAGTTCATCATGGCGCTGTTTTAAAAGGACATCGATGTTGGCCCAAGCTTTGCCGATATTGTTTTTGACAACAATGAGCTGGTTGTAGAGGCCGATGGAATAACCCACAATCCCTACCACCACAAATCCTAAAACAGCCAATACAATCAATGTGCCCATAAATCCTCCTCAATGATTATTCAATGATTCTTAAAATATTTATGAAAAAATACAAGCTGAGAATCGCCAGACCCGATCCGCCATACAGACAAGCGTACATCGCCCAGGCCAAAGAAGAAAGCATTTCTTTTTCGCTTTTATCTGAAAGGATAAAATAAGATCCCTGTCCTTTTCCGATCATCAGGCTCTCGCCGTTATTTTCGGATTGGATAGCACTGGGAAAGGCTTGCCCGATCACGTAGATCGGATCTTCGGGGCGGATGAGAGTTTCTTCACAGCGCATGATTTTATCCCCCAAAAAAGCTTGATAAGAGATGCCGATCCGCTTCATTCCTTCCCGAAACGCGATCGAGTCTCCTGTGCCAAACCCACCGGTTCTATACTGGTAGTCAACATCCAGATGGAGTTCTGCTCCTTGGGGGTAGACCAGTACCCGGCCTGTTTCATCTTCTAGATAGAAAAGTTGGGGGGACTGGTAGGAGGCGACGGTAGCCCAGTAACTATTTTTGCCTGAGCTTCTTTGTTCTTGCACCCGGTATTGAAAATAAACACAAGAAGCCATTGAAAAAGGGCTGGTGAGAAGCTCTTTGGCGGCTTGGGCTTTACCTGAAAGCTCTACCAATCCCACCGCCATCGAGCGAACCTTGGAAGTGGGGATATTTTCAATCAGCTTCTTTTGATGAAAAAGCTTAAATCCCCGCCAAAACATAAAACACCCGATCCCCATGCCGATCAGACTGTATAAAGCGGTATCATTCCACATAGTTTTGTTAGTATACCACCCTATGGCAGACTCCTTGACATTCCGGGGTTCTATGGTACACTCTCTCTTGTAAGTAAAGGTTGTTTTTGAGACTGACGGAAATAATGTTTTAAAACCCGCGGACTTTACTTGGTCGGCGGTTTTTTTATTTCAGTAGTACGAAGACAGAATACAAATAAGTAAAATCAAGAAAAGAGAGTTAATATCATGGCAAAAGGTACAGTGAAGTGGTTCAGCGATCAAAAAGGTTATGGATTTGTGACTCCCGAGGGTGGATCTAAGGACGTGTTCGTCCATTTCTCAGCTCTTCAGGGCGAGGGGTTCAAAACGTTAGCCGAAGGTCAGCTGGTATCGTTTGAGATCACCCAGGGTCCTAAGGGTGAACAAGCCACAAACGTCGTCAAGCTTTCATAAGCACCGTTTGTTTTAAAGTCCCCCGTTCAGCGAAAGCTGGGCGGGGGCTTTTTTCTACTAAACTCCAGGAGAAGCACATGAAAAAATTTTTAATTCTATCTATTTTTGTTTCGGTATTACTAGGAACAGGATCCATTGCCAGTGCCTGCGAAAAAGCCGGTTGTTCAATGGATAAAAAGCATTGTTCGATGCAAAAAAAGCAATGCTCAACACAAAAAAAGCAGTGCGCTTCTCAAGGCGCGGGGGATCACCAGTGCCCTATCGTTGCTCGCTTAATGAAGAAATCCGATTTTCTTTTACACTACAGCTCTGAATTGGCTCTGACTCCAGAACAGGTTCAGACTATCAAAGATATCCGCCAGCAGGCCGAAAAGGATGAGGCCCAGCAAGCAGAAGCAATGAAAGCTTTCATGGAGGAGCTTGAGACAGGTCTTAAGCAGGATAAGGTGGATGTCGCTGGATTGGAAGCACTCATTGACCAGACCATGACAGGTTTTTCTTCGGGAGCTAAGTCCGGGGTTCAAGCCTATGCCAAGCTCAAAGGGGTTTTGACCGAAGAGCAGGTTGCAAAAGTCAAAAGCATTCACCAGAACAAAAAAACGCATTGTGGTACCGAAAAGAAATCTTGTGGGATTAAAGGTGATTGCAAGGGCAAGAAAAAAGGACTGACTCCACAGCCCAAGCGTCGTTCTTAAGCTTTTTTGAAAAAACCCCCGAGCGCCTGGTCTGTCTACATCCTCCTCTGTAAAAACAACTTTTTTTATACGGGGATTACGACGGACCCGGCTCGGCGTTTTAAAGAACACCAAGCAAAATCCGCAAAATTTACCAGTTATAATCCTCCGGTAAAGATTGTCCATCAGGAAACGTGCAAGACAAGATCTCAGGCTCTCAAAAGAGAGGCCCAGATCAAAAAACTAACGAAAGCCCAAAAACTAAAACTGATTCATGCCAAAAGTTCTTCTTCAACTCAATAATATTTACAAAAGCTACGGCGCCCAAGTGATTTTGGACGACGCGAGCACTTCTTTTCTGGAAAATCAGAAAATCGGGGTGATTGGACGCAATGGCGCGGGCAAATCCACGATGTGCAAAATCATCACCGGTCACGAAGAGGCCGACGGAGGCACAGTCGCCAAAAGCCAGGAGTTACGCCTGAGCTATCTGGAGCAGCATGACCCTTATCGCATGGAAGAGACGGTGATGGAGTTTCTTTTGCGTTACACGGGTAAAGAAGAGTGGCAGTGCGGAAAGATGGCGGGGAAATTTCAGATGAAAGGAGCGCTCTTAACGACTCCGATCGGTGCTCTTTCCGGAGGGTATCGCACACGCGTCAAATTGACTTCCATGCTTCTGGCAGACCCTAACTTTTTAATTTTGGATGAGCCGACCAACTATCTGGATTTAAAGACCCTGATTTTGCTGGAAGATTTTTTACAGGAGTATGAAGGCGCTTTCTTGATTGTTTCTCACGACCGGGAATTTTTAAAAAAAACCTGTGAGCACACTCTTGAAGTTGAAAATGGCCAGATGACGCTCTATCCGGGAACCGTCGCGGAGTATTTGGTTTTTAAAGAAGAGCAAAAAAATCAGGCCTTGAGCACCAATAAAAATATTGAAGCCAAAAAAAAGCAGCTTCAGGAGTTTGTCGATCGTTTTCGCGCGAAGGCCTCCAAAGCCTCTCAAGCCAAATCCAAGATGAAGCAGATTGAGAAGTTAAAAACCATTGATGTGGATCATCCGCTGAGTAATGTGCATATCCGGATCCCGCAGGTAGAACGAAGAAATGGGATTGCGGTGCGCTGTGAAGATTTAGCCATTGGGTATCCTGAGAAGCTGGTGGCTTCGCGGATCAACCTTGAGATTCAGCAGGGTTCGCATGTGGCGGTGCTAGGAGACAATGGACAGGGGAAAACCACTTTTTTACGGACGCTGGCCGAAGATCTGACTCCAAAGGCTGGAGATTACCGCTGGGGGCACAATCTAAAGATTGGCTATTATGCTCAGCATGTTTTCTCGACCCTGCATCCGGATCACGATGTGTATACCGCTCTGGCCGAAAAAGCAGCTCCCGGAGTGACTCGCCAGGAGATTCTCAATCTTGCGGGTAGTTTTCTTTTTAAAGGGGATGATGTCAAAAAGAAAACCGGGGTTTTGAGTGGGGGTGAGAGAGCGCGGGTGTGCTTGGCGGGAATTCTTCTTTCCAAATGTCAGGTGATTCTTTTGGACGAGCCGACCAACCACTTGGATTTTGAGACGGTTGAGGCGCTCGGGCGTGCTCTTAAGAGTTTTTCAGGCACTCTCTTTTTTATCAGCCACGATCGTACTTTTGTCAATCTTGTTGCCACGGAGATTATCGAAGTGGGGGGTGGTCGTGTGGTCCGCTATCCGGGCACTTATGAAGACTACGTCTATCATCTGGAGAATAGGCTCCATCAGGAAGTGCATAATGATCTGCCTATTGATGAAACCCTGGGGATACAAAATCCAACTCCTTCAGAAGCTAAGCCGAAGGAAAATACTCAAGCCCTGTTATTTCAGAAGAAAAAAAATCTCGAAGCCGAAAAAAGAAAACTCACCACGCGTCTTAAAAAAGTCGAAGAGCTTCTGGAAGCCTACAAAGAAGAAAGAGCCATCACCGAGAAAGAATTTGCGGAAGAACCGACTTCGTGGACTCCTTTAAGAAATAAGCGTTTGGTGGCTCTCATTCAAATGATCGAGACCGAGGAAAAAAACTGGCTTGAGATCATCGAGAAAATGGAAGCTACGGAGACGGAACTTGCTTCTGTCCAAGGGACTGGGCATTGATGGAGACTTCGGCCATCATCCCACTGCGTCGGAAAAAAATCCGCTGGGGCAGTATCATTTTTATGGCGGTGATTACCTTTTTTGCGCTCGTGGCGGCACCGATTTATATTTTAAACGTGGGAGTTTCCGCCGCGGAGTGGTTTCTTTTTGGGTTTTATTTTGTTGCGACATCTCTTGCGATCACGGTGGGGTATCATCGTTTTTTTGCGCATAGCACGTTTAAAAGCCATCCTTGGATTCGTTTTTTACTGCTTTTTTTTGGTGCGGCGACCTTTGAGCAGTCGGCACTGAAGTGGTCGTCACTTCATCGCATCCATCATCAGTATACCGACACCGAGCGAGATCCTTATAACATCAAAGAAGGATTTTTTTATGCCCATATGGGTTGGATTCTTTTTTGGAAGCAGCCCATCAATTATGACAATGTGAAGGACCTTGAAAAGGTGCCCATCATTCGTCACCAGCATGAACACTACCAGCTCTGGTCTTTGACGGCGGGGGTGCTTGTGCCTCTCTTCTTAGGATTTTGTATGGGGCACTGGCAGGGAGCTTTGATTTTGGCGGTGGGTTTGAGGATATTTTTAGTGTTTCACTCGGCATTTTTTATCAATTCATTTGCCCATACGTTTGGCTCCAGGCCTTATGATACGACCGTGAGTGCTCGAGATCACTGGTTGGGCGCGATCCTAACGAATGGGGAAGGGTATCATAACTATCATCACCGCTTTCCCAACGATTATCGTAATGGAATCCGCTGGTATCATTGGGATCCCAGCAAGTGGATCATCTGGACTTTGGAGAAAGTAGGCTTAGCGACGGATCTACGACGGACAACAGATGATCAGATCCTCAAAGCGCGCCAGTTGGCAAGCGAAACTTGTGTTTTTAATAGTAAAAATACTTAAATTCCACAATATATTGTATTTTTTTTCTTGACGATAGGAATGCACGCGCTTATACTCACGTTAGATAGTGATGAGCATTTGTTTTAACGACCCCTTAGAATTTTCTAGCGACCCGAAAAAATTCTAAGGTTTTTTTGACCCCAAAATTTGAAAGAAAGTGACACAGCATGGAACCACTCCTTAAAGAAAACAAAGATCGTTTTGTCCTCTTCCCGATTCAACATCAAGAAATCTGGAGCATGTACAAAAAAGCCGAAGCTAGCTTCTGGACAGCCGAAGAAATCGATCTCTCCCACGATCAAAAAGATTGGGAAGGAATGAATCCCGGTGAGCAGCATTTTGTAAAGCACGTGCTAGCTTTTTTTGCGGCCTCAGATGGGATCGTCAATGAAAACCTGGCGATCAACTTTATTCGAGAAGTCCAGATCCCGGAAGCGCGCTGTTTTTACGGCTTTCAAATCATGATGGAAAATATTCATTCTGAGACTTACTCCCTGCTGATTGATACATACATCAAGGACTCTGCGGAAAAGACACGGCTTTTTAATGCCATCGAGACGGTTCCTTGTGTGGGCAAAAAAGCGCAGTGGGCGCTTCGTTGGATTCGTAAAACTAGTTTTGCTGAGAGGCTCGTGGCATTTGCCGCGATTGAAGGGATCTTTTTCTCCGGCAGTTTTTGTTCGATTTTTTGGCTGAAGAAGCGTGGACTTATGCCGGGCCTTTCATTTTCCAATGAGCTGATTTCAAGAGACGAGGGTTTGCACTGTGATTTTGCCTGTCTTCTTTATGGGATGCTTCAGGAGAAACTTTCGACTGAAAAAATTCATGAGATTATCGGAGACGCGGTGGCTATCGAAAAAGAATTTGTGTCGGAAGCTTTACCGGTGGACCTGATTGGAATGAATTCGAAGATGATGTGTCAGTACATTGAGTTTGTTGCGGATCGTTTGATCACCGCGTTGGGTCACCCACGACTTTTCAAAGCGACCAATCCTTTTGATTTTATGGAACTGATTTCGTTGCAGGGCAAGACCAACTTTTTTGAAAAACGAGTGGCTGAGTATCAAAAAGCGGGTGTGATGGCGAACAACAAAGAAGAGTACAACTTTAACTTGGATGCGGATTTTTAGCCGATTTTATTTGGCTGAACGTCGAGTCTAAAAAAAAGGAAACTTCTAATGTTTGTTATCAAAAGAGATGGCAAGAGAGAGTCCGTCAAGTTTGACAAAGTAACGGCTCGTATTGAAAGACTTTGTTACAGTCTCGATCCCAAGCATGTCGATCCTGCCGACGTTGCCAAGAAGGTCATTCAGGGAATCTTTGATGGGGTCACTACCTCGGACCTGGATAATCTAGCCGCTGAGATCGCCGCTTCCTTGACGACCAAGCATCCGGATTATGCGCTTCTAGCCTCGCGCATCGCTGTCTCCAATCTTCATAAAAATACCAAAAAATCGTTTTCAGAAACCATGCGAGATCTTTATACGTACGTCAATCCCCGTACGGGTCAGAAATCCCCCCTCATTGCCAAAGACATTTATAAGATTATCGAAAAGAACGCAGAGATTTTGGATTCAACGATTATTTATGACCGTGATTTTGATTATGATTATTTTGGGTTTAAGACTTTGGAAAAAGGTTATTTACTTAAACTTAATGGAAAGGTGGCCGAAAGACCCCAGCACATGCTCATGCGTGTTTCGGTCGGCATTCACCGGGAGGATATTGACGCGGCGATTGAGACTTACAACCTTCTTTCCGGGCGGTGGTTTACTCACGCGACTCCTACACTCTTTAACGCGGGAACGCCCAAACCCCAGCTTTCTTCCTGCTTTCTTCTGACCATGAAGGATGACAGCATTGATGGAATTTATGACAGTCTGAAATCTTGCGCCAAGATTTCCCAGTCGGCGGGTGGGATCGGTCTTAGCATTCACAATATTCGTGCGACGGGTTCCTACATTCGTGGGTCCAATGGGACGAGCAACGGAATTGTGCCGATGCTTCGCGTGTTTAATGACACCGCTCGTTATGTGGACCAAGGCGGCGGCAAAAGAAAAGGGGCTTTTGCGATCTACTTAGAGCCTTGGCATGCCGACGTATTTGAATTTTTAGATTTAAGAAAAAATCACGGCAAAGAAGAAATGAAAGCTCGTGATCTCTTTTACGCTCTCTGGATCCCCGATCTTTTTATGAAGCGGGTGGAAGAAAACGGCACTTGGTCACTTTTTTGTCCCAACGAAGCCAAAGGACTCTCAGATGTCTGGGGAGAAGAGTTTGAAGCGCTTTACGAAAAATATGAAAAAGAAGGTAAGGCTCGCAAAACGGTCAAAGCCCAAGAGCTTTGGATTGCGATCCTAGAGTCTCAGATTGAGACCGGTACTCCGTATATGTTGTACAAGGATGCGGCCAATCGTAAGTCCAATCAAAAAAACCTAGGAACGATCAAAAGCTCCAATCTTTGCACGGAAATCATCGAGTATACTTCCGAGGATGAAATCGCTGTCTGCAACTTAGCCTCGATTGCTCTTCCGCGGTTTATTTCCGAAGGGAAGGTGGATCACCAGAAGTTGTACGAGGTGACCTATGTGGCGACCAAAAATCTGAACAAAATTATTGATGTTAATTTCTACCCGGTTGAAGAAGCACGTCGCTCCAATATGAGGCATCGTCCGATTGGGATCGGGGTGCAAGGACTGGCGGATGTATTTATCCTACTTCGGACTTCATTTGAGTCGGAAGCGGCCCGTGCGATTAATAAGGAGATATTTGAAACCATTTACTTTGCAGCGATGACCGCCTCCAAGGATTTGGCAAAAGTCCAAGGGCCTTATGAGACCTACCAGGGATCCCCTGTCTCTCAAGGGATTTTCCAGTTTGATCTTTGGAATGTAGAGCCTTCTTCTCGCTGGGATTGGAATGCCCTTAAAGAAGAAGTGAAGCAGTACGGGGTTCGCAACTCTCTGCTTTTAGCACCCATGCCGACGGCATCTACCTCTCAGATCTTGGGAAATAACGAATGCATTGAGCCCTACACCTCCAACATTTATACCCGCCGTGTGCTTTCTGGGGAATTTGTCGTGGTGAACAAGTACCTTTTGAAGGACCTCGTCGATCTTGGGATTTGGAACAATAAACTCAAAGATAAGATTGTCTCCCATAATGGATCTATCCAGAACATTGAAGAGATTCCACAAGGGATTAAGGACATCTACAAGACGGTTTGGGAAATCAAACAAAGATCTTTAATTGATATGGCGGCTGACCGTGGAGCTTTTATCTGCCAATCTCAGTCGCTCAATCTTTTTGTGCAAGAGCCCAACTTCGCGAAGCTGACTTCCATGCATTTTCACGGATGGAAGCGGGGCTTAAAAACCGGGATGTATTATCTACGGACCAAAGCGGCCGTGGATGCTATCAAGTTTACGGTTGAAAAAGAAGAAATCCCTTTAAGCGCCACGATGTCTACCAATGGCGCCTCCCACTCCTCCAAAGAGGAAAAGCTTGCTGACGTAGCTTGTTCGTTGCAGAATAAGGATGATTGCCTAGCCTGCGGCAGCTAACAGGGAGTTTTTTTGTATGAATTCTCAGAACACGCTTGAGAGTATCATGAACGCGGTGGCGGATCCCATTTTTGTTAAAGATCGCCAACACCGCTGGGTGCTTCTCAATGATGCCTGCTGCAAATTTATTGGCCATTCCCGCGAAGAGCTTATCGGAAAATCAGACTACGAATTTTTTCCAAAGAAAGAAGCAGATATTTTTTGGGAAAAGGATGAAGCGGTTTTTAAAACCGGTCGAGAGAATATCAACGAAGAAAGCTTTACAGATGGAAATGGCATTGTCCACACCATCCTGACCAAGAAAACTCTTTTTATTAACGATAAAAAAGAGCCTTTTATTGTGGGTGTGATTCGAGATGTCACAGAGCTTAAACAAGCCAATGAGGCCCTGATACGCCAGGCAACGGATTTGGCTCGTTCGGAGACGGAGAGAGAGCATCTTGAATTTTTTGCTTATGTTGCCGCGCATGATTTGCGGGAGCCACTTCAGCGAATCATCGGCTTCTCTGATCTTCTAAAAACAAATCCTCAAGCGATTTTAACCGAGGAAGGAAAGAAATATCTCCAAAAAATCCAGGATGGGTCGCATCGGATGAGTTGTCTCATTGACGATCTTTTAAAATTCTCAAAAGTCATGCGTCGTTCAGATCTATTTCACCCGGTGAATTTATCAAAAGTTGTTTCTGAGGTTTTAGAAGAGCTTGATTTTTTGATTCGCCAATCCAGCGCCCAGATCCAGGTGGGTTCTTTGCCTATCATTCAAGGGGATGAATCTCAGCTTCATCAACTTTTTCAAAATTTGATTTCCAACGCCATCAAGTTTAAAAAGCCTGGGACCGCCCCTAAGATTAGGATTGAAAGCAGTGTTGCGGGTGGCGGTTTTTGGGAGATCATTGTTCATGATGAAGGCATTGGTTTTGACCCCCAGTATTCCGATAAGGTTTTCAGGCCTTTTGAGCGCTTGCATGTTCGTGAGCAGTATCAAGGAAGTGGCATTGGTCTTGCGATTTGCCAGAAAATCGTCTCTTACCACGGAGGCAAAATATCCGTTGAGACCCATCCCCAGGAGGGGGCCACTTTCTCAGTCTTGTTTCCCAAACACTAATTTTTTATAAAATAGCGCAACTCATTTTAATTCAATAAGTTAAGACGCATAGTTTTATCCCCCACCTCTTTTATTCCTATTTTTTTCATGTATACTTGCTATATGAGGTTTTGTTGCATTGATTTTTTCAACGGAATCCTCAAATTTGGGGCAATCGTTTTTTACTTTCCATCTTGCCACCACCCGACGATAATCTCTTATTCCCAAAAGCTTTTCTTCTCCTCTTTACCGATTGTATCTAGGGACCTAAAGCGATGAAAAAATCGATTCGGATTCTATTGGTTGAAGATGAGCCTGATGATGTTTTTCTTCTAGAATCGATGTTGGCTCATACAGAAGCAACAGGTCATCCCTTGGCTCTTAGCACGGTGGGAAGTCTTGAAGAGGCTTATGCCTATTTGGCTGTTTGCACACCTGATATCATTGTTCTAGATCTTTCACTTCCCGATGGCCGTGGAATTGAGACCATCATGAAGTTTCAAGAACGCCACACGGAAATCCCCTTTATTGTTTTAACTTCTTTAAATGACCAAGCGCATGCTCTAGAGGTTTTAAGTCTGGGTGCGCAGGATTACCTGGTGAAAGGGGAGATCAACCAAAATCTTTTTACCCGGACGATTTTGCACGCGCTAGAGCGGCATAAAATTTTGCATGAATATGAACGAATGGCGATGGATCTGACCGCAGCCAATGCAAGGCTTGAAAAGCTGGTACTTCTGGATCCACTCACCAACTTGCTTAACCGGAGGGGTTTGCAAGAAGCCCTCTCACATGAGATCGAACGGATGCAGAGGGGAGAGATGGACCTTCTGGCACTGATTTTGGATCTTGATAATTTTAAGACGATTAATGACACTCTGGGGCATGCTGTGGGAGACGTTGTTTTAAAGGAAATTTCTCAGAGACTTCATGAAACTGTTCGCCCTATTGATTATGTGGCGCGGATTGGTGGGGATGAGTTTATGGTTTTAATGCCGCAAACACGTTTTGCCGAAGGCATTCTTGTCGCTGGGAAGGTTCGACGGGCGATTTCAGGATTTCCTGTGCCACACTCTTTGGAGGCAGAATTTAATATCACGGCAAGCCTGGGGATGGTGAGCGTAACCCCCGACACGTTGACGATCGATGAGCTTCTGGCCAAGACTCACCACGTTCTCTACCAGAGCAAAAAAAGTGGAAAAAATCGGATCTCTTACGATGAGAATATTACCGGCCGTTCCATCGAGGAAGACCACTACTCCAATATACTGAACACTCTTAGAACTTCTCGGGATTATTCGGTGGTTTGCCAACCGATTTATTCTCTGGCGGATCAGTCGCCGGTGGGTTATGAGTTTTTGAGCCGATTTTCAGTGAAAGGTCTTGAAATGCCTGATGATTTTTTCCGGGTTTGTCAGGAAAATAATATTTTAACCTTGGTGGATCGTCATTGTTTTCAGAATTGTGTTCTGGCCGGCAATGAATTGCCGCCGGAGCTACGGCAACATTTAAATTTATTTCCCTCAACTATGATTGATATTTCAATCCGAAATCTTCTTCAGGTTTTTGGCCAAGCTCGGGATTACTCCAGTTATTGCATTGAAATCAGCGAGCAGCAAATCATTGGAGATCCATCCTACTTAATTGAACCGGTCAAAATGCTAAAAAAAGCGGGAATTCAGATCGCTATTGATGACGTTGGCTTTGGTCGTAGTTGTCTGGAAAGCTTGATTTTGCTAGAACCGGATGTGGTCAAGGTCGACAAAAAATGGGTAAGAAATATCGATAAAAATCTTGTATCGCAAAGGTCTCTCAAAAGACTTTTAAAAGTGACAGACTCCTTGGGCGCCAAACTGGTGGCGGAAGGAATTGAGACTCAAGAGGATCGAGACGCTCTTATTTCAATCGGTGTTCCTTATGGGCAGGGATTTTTATGGGGCAAGCCAAAAGCACTGTAAAATTTAAAAAAATACTGGTTGTGGATGATGACAAGGACACGCTTGAGATTATCGAGGAAATGCTAAAACCTTATGGGTACGAAGTCATCACCGCCGAGGATGGTCCACACGCGATTGAGAAGACCAATCAACATCACTTAGATTTGATTCTTTTGGACAATCGAATGCCCTTTTTTTCTGGAATTTGGTATTGTGACTTTCTTAAAAGAAAGGCCAATACAAAGAATATCCCGGTCATTTTAGTTTCATCGGGGCTGGATGAAGATACGATCGGTAAGGCCCGTCAGATGGGGGCCTCTGATTTTTTAAAGAAACCTTTTCAGACCACTGAGTTGCTTCAGATCGTCCAAAAACATACTTCCTAATCTTCTAGAAGATACCCTTTTGCACTCTCATTGTGTTACACCGATGTAATCTTGTTGTAACAATTAAAAGTTATATTGGGTTCGTCAAAACAAGGAGAATGCTGTGCCAAATCTAATTAATTCAGGTGATACCGCTTGGGTTCTTGTGAGCGCCGCTTTGGTGCTTTTCATGACTCCCGGGCTTGCTTTTTTTTATGGGGGACTGGTTCGTAAAAAGAACATCCTCTCAGTTTTAATGCAGTGCTTTATCGTTCTTTGTATTATTTCGATTCAATGGGTGCTGATTGGTTACACTCTTTCTTTCGGGCCGGATGTCAAAGGATTTATCGGTAACTTGTCGTGGTTGGGTTTAGCGGGCGTTGGAGCGGACCCCAATCCTGATTACGCGGCGACCATTCCTCACACCGTGTTCATGATCTACCAAGCAATGTTTGCTGTGATTACCCCGGCGCTTATTCTTGGCGCTTTTGCCGAGAGAATGAAGTTTGGCGCTTTTTGTCTTTTCGCGCTCCTTTGGGCGACCCTGGTTTATAACCCCGTCTGTCATTGGGTTTGGGCTGTCGGTGGTTTTATTCGTAACACAGGAGCTCTTGATTTTGCCGGTGGGACCGTGGTTCACATCAATGCGGGTATGGCAGCGCTTGCGGCCGCCTTGGTTCTGGGCCGTCGTCAAGGTTTCCCCAATAAGATTTCACCTCCTCACAACTTACCCCTGGCTGTTTTAGGCGCGGGAATTTTGTGGTTTGGATGGTTTGGATTTAACGGAGGCAGCGCATTAGGGGCCAATGGACTTGCAGCCAATGCTTTTGTTACCACGCATATTGCGGCCGCTGCGGCTGGTTTGGTTTGGTCGCTTCTGGATTGGAAGATGAACTCCCACGCAACAATGCTCGGTATGATTACCGGTGCTGTGGCAGGTTTGGTTGCCATCACTCCGGCGGCAGGTTTTGTGACACCTATCGATGCGATCTGGATCGGCGCACTGGCTTCTGTGATCTGTTATTTCTTCGTCACGGTGGTCAAGGTCAAGCTTGGCTATGATGATACCTTGGATGCTTTTGGAGTTCATGGAATCGGCGGAATCTGGGGAGCGATTGCGACAGGTCTTTGGGCGAATAAAACAGTCAATTCAGCGGGTGCGGATGGCTTATTTTACGGAAATCCGGGGCTTGTTTGGATTCAAATCAAAGCCGTTTTAATCACTGCCGTTTATTCGTTTATCGTATCGTTTGTGCTGCTGAAGATTGTTGATGCGGTTTGCAAACTGAAGGTGTCCGAACAAGATGAAAGAATCGGTCTTGATTTGACACAGCACCGTGAATCCGGCTATACCCTATTGGATTAAGGAGAAAAAATGAAATACATTATTGCAGTCATTCAACCGGATCGTTTGGATGATGTGTTGGATCAGTTGGAGAAAAAAGATATCCATCTGGTGACTGTTTCCAGCGTCATGGGCCGCGGCCGCCAAAAGGGAATTCCTGAGGTGTATCGCAGTCACAAGGAAGCAGGCAGCCTCTTGAGAAAATACAAGGTCGAAGTGGCCGTGAACGATGAGTTTGTTCAGCCTGCCATTGAAGCCATTACTCAGGGTGGACGCACAGGAAAAGTTGGGGACGGAAAGATTTTTGTCCTTGAGCTTAAGGATTGTGTGCGTATTCGTACCGGAGAAACCTCAAAGGTTGCTATCGGTTAAAGAAGTAAAAAGGCGGCGGCGAAGGTTCCAACACTTCGCCGCCGTTTTTT
>CAZCDB010000014.1:0-28608 GCA_964497635.1 uncultured Planctomycetia bacterium
AAAAAGATCAGTCTCTAGGGTTTTATAAATTAAGCTGGCTCAGAATCGCTTGAACTTCTCTTGAGTTTTGCTGATCTCGAGTCAAAAAGCAAACACCTACGTCGTAGTGCTTACCTGTACGAACATCCTCTTCAACCCGAACAACTCTCCCCAACACGCCATTGTTAAATACAAGAGCTCTATTTTCAATCTCTTTACAGATATTGAGGGTTCTAAGATCCATATTCATCCACAGGATGCTTGATATTGCTGGAGGATTTGTAGAGGTTTGAAAAAGGATGCCGGATTGGCTAATATTTTTGGTATCTGCTGAGGTCTTAGGATCGACTGGTGAGCAGTTTTGATACTGGAACCCGGAGTTAAAATCCATACGGAAAAATTCACGCTTCTCAATGATTCGTTCACTTTTGGTCATAAACCCCTCGCTTTGGGAACCTAAAAACAAGCACCGCTTTACTGGATCTTGTGGACCTTCAATAAAGCGGGTTTTTGTGGGTATGGGTATTTTTAGAGTTGATGACTATTATTTCTTTTTAACGTTGGAGGCTTGTTCGCCTTTGGGACCCTGGGTGATATCAAACTCAACCGCTTGACCCTCATCCAGCGTTTTGTAGCCATCCCCCAAAATTGCGCTGTGGTGCACAAACACATCTTTGCCACCGCCTTCTGGGGTAATAAATCCGTAACCTTTTTGATTGCTAAACCACTTCACGACGCCTTTTGTCATGCTTCTTTCTCCTTGTGAACCACTGATTGACAGGCCCTACCCACAAAACCTTCCATAAAAATTATACCTAAAGCCAATAAAAAGTAAAGGTGCCAACAGTCTTAATAAAGAGATTCTGACTCCCCAAACTGAGAAGTTTCTTTGCAAGTGCTACAAGCTTTGTATCCAGCGGCAATCGCGGATACTCTAGAGCGAAACGGAACCAGCTGCGCTTGCGGAATACGCTCAAGCTCTGGAGAATTTGGAAGATAAAATATTTTTGTGTTTTTTTCCCCCAAATATTCTTCTTTAAGAAAAGGGTTTTTAGGGGCTTCTTTCCAAACTCCGAGGTATTGCCTTTGAGCGGATAAAGAGGCCTGACGAAATTCATCTGAAAAATCGGTATCAGGCGCTATGAGCCGTGGCTTGGCATGGCCTAATTTTAGAATCTCAAGATTGACAAAAGTGCCATCTTCCAGGTAAACGTACCCAAGAAGATGATTTTGAGAATTTTTTAAGCGCTTCCCCCACTGGATCCACACTTTTTTCCCCAAAACAAGATCTTTGTTGAAATTTTTTGAATTCTCGCCATAAACACGTACCAAAGGGAGCAAATGTTGAAGCGGTGGCGCTTCAAGCCCTGTATATTTTAGAATCTTCCCGCCCTTTAGGCGGATGGTATCGCCGGTCAGCACTTCTTCAACAAAAGCGCTTTGACGTCCAAGAGCCCAGGAAAAAGTCGGGGTTAAGAGCAAGGCAAGATAAAGAAAGTAAACAACACTAACTCTAAAAGCTTTCAAGGATTTCCAGTGTTTGTTCCGGATCTTTTGTTTTAATGACAAGGCAGCCGTGATCTTGGTTGGTGGTGGCCGTGCAATACGCGTATTCAATGTTGATATCCGCTCGAAAAAGCTTCTTAGCGATTGTAGAAATCAGGCCTGGTTTATTGTCGATGCCAACCACCACGACGTCTTGGGTTACGATGTAGACGCCTTCTTGCTCTAAAATCAACAACGCTTTTGTTGGGTAGTCCACCAAAAGCCGAACAATGGCATGATCGACGGTGTCATGGATGGACATGGCATGAATATTGATATTGTTATCGGCCAAAGTTGAGCAAATACCGGAAAGCCGGCCAGGCTTATTTTCCATAAAGATGGAAAGCTGTTTTTCTATAGGCATGGTTTTAGGTTATCCAAAAAACTTCTCACCCTGCGCCCAATTTTGACCTTCTACCTCATCAATGACTAGGTAAGTTGCATTCTTGGGTTTGGCAGCAACACGTTCCAAAGTCTCAGCAAACTCTTTGGCTATTTTCTCTTTTTGTTCGCGAGATAGCTTTCCAACGAGTTTTAGATTGATATAAGGCATGAGTTTATTCTACTCCCGAGAACAAAATCGATCAAGATTTTCTGATTTTGACGCATACCGCTGTGGCGGTGGCTAAAACTTCGTCCTGAGCATTCAAAGCCTTAGCAGAAGCGTATACCAGGCGTCGGTCTTCGCGCTCAATTCGCCCCTCAAAAAATATTTTCTCCCCCGTTGGAGCGGGTTTTTTCAAGCGAACGGTTATCTCACCCGTTACCACAGGAAGCCCTTCTTTCCAGGCCAAATTAACCATCATTTCATCCAAAACCATTGAGAGAATGCCCCCATGAACAATCCCTCGATAACCCTGATGCTCTCGGTTAAATACGGCGACGGCTCTTAAGACTCCTTTTTTGGGGTGTTCAAAATCTAGGCGTAGGCCTGCAGGATTGTCTTTGCCGCAGACATAGCAAAAATGATCATCCTGAAGCTTAAGACTCATTCAGAGACCTTTGTGGGCTTTGGGGCCAGAATTTTGGCTGTAATGGCTTGTATTTGGGTATGAATCAGGCCATTAGAAGCCAAAATATCCCCATTCTGAAGATAATCCGCGCTTCCCCATACATCGCTTACCCTCCCCCCCGCTTCCTGAATCAGAAGCGCTCCGGCGGCAATATCCCAGGGGGAGAGATTGATCTCCCAGAAGCCATCGAGGCGGCCGCAAGCAACATAGGCCAGATCCAGTGCGGCCGAGCCACCCCTTCTCATGCCTGAGCTTTCCAGGGAGATCTGCTTAAACGTGCTCATATACTCATCAAAACGGCCTCTGGCTCGAAATGGAATGCCGGTAGTCATGAAGGCGTTAGCAAGAAGCGGCACGCTCGATGCCTTTATTTTCCGACCGTTTAGAAAAGCCCCTTTTCCTCGGACAGCAGAAAAAAGTTCGCGATGAATCGGGTCATAGATAACCCCTGCCTCTAGAACCCCCGCCTTCAAAACACCGATCGATACGCAGAACATAGGAAACTGATGAATATAGTTGGCGGTTCCATCCAAGGGATCAATGATCCAAAGAGTTTCCTCTCCACGTGTAAGCCCGCCCTCTTCTCCGAGAATGGAGTGAGTGGGGTAAACTTTTTTAATGGCAGAGACAATCAGTTGCTCTGATTTTTTATCAAGCTCTGTGACAAAATCATTTTTAGATTTTGTTTTTATTTGAGAGTTTTTTAGTTTCCCGTAGGATTTGATCAAAAGAGCGCCGGCCGCTTTTGCTGCTTTTTGGGCGACAAGCGCGTAATCACTGCCTTGATTTTTCATCGTAAACTTCCTTTTGTTTTTAAATCGGCAACCAGTTGCTCGAAATTGTTTTGGTAGGTAAAAACATGCATTCCAAGCTCTTTTGCAGCCTCCGTAAAATCGCGCCGATCGTCGATATAATAGACTTGATCGGGACGAGCTTTGCAGGCTCTCAGAGCTTTTTGATAGAGTCTTTCATCCGGTTTTCGAATGCGCTCTTTGTAGGAAAGGATGCAGGCGTCAAACAAGTGGATGAAGGGATATCTTTTTTGAACGTGATCAAAGTGAAGTTCGTTGATGTTGGAAATAAGGACGAGCCGGTGTGTTTTGGCCAGTTTTTTAGCAAGACCGATCACTTCTTTTTTGGGAGTAAAAATAGAGCCCCATATTTTTTTAAATCCTAAGAATGAAATTTTAAGGCTCAGAGCTTTTTTTATTTCCAAGAAAAACTGATACGAGGAAATTTTGCCTCCGTCGTAAAGAGCTTCGATTCCCGAAACCACAAAATAGTCTTCAATGTCCTTTTGGGAATACCCCGAAATCTTTGAAAGCTTCTTGAAAGCGGGATCGAAATTAAACTGGAGCAATACTTTCCCCAAATCAAACAAAATTGTTCGGATATTTGGCGTTAGATCTTTTGACATGGCCGCTATTGTAACATAAAATAAACCAATGCCCGACCCTGCGATCTCCCTCCAAAACCTCACTAAAAGCTATGGAAGCTTAAAAGCGATTGATCATATCAGCTTGGAAGTGGCTGAGGGCGATTTTGTCGCTTTTTTAGGGCCTAATGGCGCGGGAAAAACGACAACCATTCATTCAATCACGGGTTTGTGCAACTTCTCTTCCGGCTCTGTTCGGGTTTTTGGCCATGACGTCGTCAAAGATTACCAAAAGACCCGTCCTCTGATCGGGCTTTGCCCCCAAGAGATCAACCTGGATCCTTTTTTAAATATTGAAGAGGTATTGTTGTTTCAAGCCGGTTATTTTGGAATCCCTCGGCAGAAAGCCATGCAAAAAACCGAGGAGCTTCTAAACTTCTTTGGGCTAAGTCAAAAGCGCCGGCAAGATTTTCGCAAACTCTCAGGCGGGATGAAGCGCCGACTTCTTTTGTGCCGAGCCCTGGTTCATGATCCAAAAATACTGATTTTGGATGAGCCCACAGCGGGGACGGATTTAGAGTTTAAATATCAAATTTGGGATTATTTAAAGCGAATCAACGCGGAGGGAAAAACTTTATTTCTGACCACGCATTATATGGAAGAGGCTGAAAAGCTGGCCAAAACCATTGTGATTATTGATCAAGGTCGCCTGGTGCATGTTGGGGATAAAGAATCTTTTGTCAAAGACAGCCGCCTGGAAGAAAGATTTTTGGAGCTTACTCGAAAGGCCTCTCCCATACAATGATCAGCAATCCTATTGGACTCCAAACGCTTATTCGCCGTGAAATCATGCGGTTTTTTGTTGTGTTTTCCCAGACGCTTTTACCCCCGCTGATTTCCTCCTCTTTATTTATTTTTGTATTCGGTTTTTCGATCGGTAAAAACCTCAACTTTTCAGTGCATGGCCAGAGCTATCTTGAATACATCATCCCCGGTCTTATCATGATGCATTTGATCGAAGGGTCCTACACCAACACCTCCTCCTCTCTTTTTATGTCACGATGGCACAATCTCATTCAGGAGCTTTTACTCTCCCCTCTCTCCTATTTTGAGATTGTGTTGGGGCTTTTGATCGGAGGGATGACCCGTGGAATTCTAGTGGGGACGGGTGTTTATGGGATTTCTTTGCTGTTTACCCAGTTTTCATTTCATAATCCCTGGATTGTGCTGTATTTTTTTATTTTGGTAACTTTTATTTTTTCTTGCGTGGGCGTATTGGTGGGGTTATGGGCGGAGGGCTTTGAAAAGCTTTCTTTGTGGAGCACCTTTGTGATTAGCCCCCTGATTTACTTTGGAGGAGTCTTTCACAGCGTTCAAATGCTACCAGAGCCTTTACAAGCAGCGACCTGGTTTAATCCCATTTTTTATCTGGTGAGCGGGTTGAGGTATGGCATGCTAGGAGTTTCGGATGTGGATGTTCGCGTGAGCATGGCGATTGCTTTTTTGATGGCTGTCGTGCTTTTTCTCATCGTTGAGAGATTATTTCGTATTGGTTACAAGCTTCGGAGTTAAGGCTAGCCTTCAATCGCTGCGCAGCCCAAGAGAGGCTTTTTTCGATCAAAACAAGATAGGATGGTTTCGGCGGGAGTCTTTTTATTTTCTAGGTAGGTTTTGATGGGTTCTAGATATTTTTTTTCGTTTTTAGGAAGTCCCTCCTCTGCAAGCCGATAAAGTGTTTCGCAGACCCCGCTTATTTTCTCTCCGGTCCTCATTTTGGTTTTGAGACCAAACTTGGCGGCTTCGTGACGAAGTTTCTGAAGCTCTGCTTGGGTAAAGGGGGCTAGTAGCTGTGTCGCTTTGTGAAGGCTTGCGGGGTGATAAAAAATCCCTTTGATGAGCGCGGCCGCGGCAAGACCTACGGATGTTTTTTGGCAATCAATACTTCTTATTTCCACATAATTTTTGAGCCTTGCCTCAGTAAAGATCCCGCTTAAGTGCAGCTTCCAATCCTCGAGTGTTGCCTGATGAGACCGGTGCCCACGATCCATAAATTGTTGAAATGAGATATTGGGCATGGAAACCCAGCGACCACTTCTGACAATAAAAAGCATAGGGACTTTTAGAGCAAAATCGATATAGCTCTGAAAACCACGACCAGGATCCAAGGCATCCCAGAGAATTCCTGTTCTTTCGGGTGCCGTCTTTTCCCAGATTCGGGCTCGACGAGAAAGAAGCCCGGAGTCTTTTCCTTGCTTTAAAGGGGAGTTCGCAAAAAGCGCCCCCAGAAATGGGGACAGACCCATTCCAAGCTTAAGCTTGGTGATCGCATCCCTCTCTGTTTGGTAATCCAGAGAAACTTGGACAGAGGCTGTTTCTTTCATCATCGAGAAAGTTAGAGCTCCTTTATTTTTAAGGGAAACACGCATGATTTTATAGCGTTCTTTTGGGACCCACTGGATTTCTTTGGCAATGCTTAGGGGGTGGGCTCCCAAGCCGAGCCAGACAATCCCCAGGGGCTCAGAAACACTCTTGATTTCGTTTAAGTGAGCATGAAGCTCTTTCGCGTTTTGGCTTAAATGCCGGGCTTTTTCCCCTGAAAGCTCTACTTGTCCTCCGGGCTCAAGCGTGATGGAGCTATCCCCTTTCTGGAGGGCGATAAACGGGGAGTGCTTGTGGGAGGGACGCCAGCCATGCTGTTTGATCAAGGCCAAAAACAAGGCTTCCACCCCCCGAGGACCTGAATAAGGGATGGCTTTTCCAGTCTCTTGATAAACCCCTAACTTTTCCCATTCTACCCCGATGTGAAAGTCAGATGATTTCTTACAACCTTTCAGAAAGTAGTTGTAAAGATCTTGGCCTGTCAGCTGGGTTCGCATATTGTGTTATAATAGGGGAAATAGAAAACAGGCGCAAACGAATTGTGAAAATTGCATTCTTGCTTTACCCCACCGAGAAAATAAAGCCGAAGGAAGACAGCTCCTTTTGGATCATGCATGAGCTGGCTCGGCGCGGACACTCCGTTTTCCATTTTGAGAGCCGCCATCTTATGGCGCTGAATGGTTCTGTGAGTGCTTATATGCACGTTTCCCAGATGGATCCCCGACGAGGATTTTTACCGACCAAGCTTTCCCCCAAACCGCTCCCCCTCTCGGGTTTTGATGCGATTTTTATTCGAAAAGAACCCCCTTTTGACACCGAATACCTTTATGCCATGCAGCTGCTTCAACTCCTTCGGGAGAAAGTATTTATTTTAAACGACCCCCAAGGCATCTCACTTTTTAATGAGAAGACGGCTACCCTGTATTTTGAATCCCTAATCCCCGAAACTTTGGTGACGCAGAGTCCTGTGGACGCAAAACTTTTTATCCAAAAATTAAAAACACCCGTTGTGGTAAAACCCCTGGATCAGAAAGCGGGTTCAGGGATTCTAACCACCCACCCCAAAGACAAGAACCTGAGTTCCATTCTTGATGTGGCCACGGCCTTCTCAAGCAAAAAAGTCATGATTCAGCGTTTTGTGACATCTAAAAATCAGCAGGATCGACGAATCCTTATCTTGGGGGGTGAGATTTTGGGTGTTTTTTCAAGATGCCCTGCCGTGGGAGATTTTAGGTCCAACTTAAGCGTGGGCGGCTCCATGCAAAAATCGTCTGCAAGTCTACAAGACAGGCGGATTGTGCACGCTTTAGCCCCCACACTCCTTAAAAACGGACTTTATTTTGTAGGGATTGATGTGCTTGGGGATCGTCTAATAGAAATCAATGTCACAAGCCCTTCGGGAATTCCTGAAATTAACGCTTTAAGCCGCGTTCATCTACAGAAAAAAGTGGCGGATTTTATTCAGCAGTCGGTTGCCCGCAGACGCTCTGCAAGGTCATAGAAGGCGCTACGCGAATCGCTTCATCATGAGCGAGCATATCAATCGTATCCCAGGGGCAGTTTTTGGCGCACAAAGAACATCCAATACAACGAGCTAGATCCACCTCTACTACCTGCTGAAGTTGGGTGTGTTGGGCCCCTGGAACAATTTCAATGCAGTCGGCGGGACAAAAAACAATACAAACCTCGCACCCGGTGCACCCATTTTGATTGATGACTGCAAGTTTTGGCGGAGTTTTCTTTCTGGGCGGCTTGGCAGCTCTCTCGGCAGAGCGCTCGGCGGCCTTCTGGGCTGATTCTTGGCTTTGAAAATAAGTGTCGGACATCTTTTTATTATAACTTTGTCAAAGGACCAGTCAAGAAATAACCAATCGCAAAAGCAAAGATTGAGATGCAGAGGATCCCAATCGCCAGGGCCTCACTGTGATAAAACTCAGCGGTCCAAATGGAGGAAGGTAAAGCCAGTAGCGCCGTCAATTGAAGCCCCCGCCCAAGAAGATAGAGAAATTTGTTCATGCCGCAGACGGCAGTCCAACACCATCTAAGCGAAGCCACTTCCCCGTTTCAAATAAAGGCAGCTGATCCAGATCCGAGGGCTCCCAGTCAGCGATGTCTTGAAGATTAAAAGAAAACTCGTTTTGATTATAGATTCCAAGGATCTCATGCCGATCAAGAATAAAGACATGGTTTATACGTCGCCCATCCTTGAGAAGGATATTTAAAAGATGTCCACGCGGAACCGCGGGAACTATTTTTTTGAGCTTTTCCTTCATCTCCTTTGGGATTAATCGATCCTTCTGTGGGACATCAACACTTCGAACGCCCAGCTGTTTTTTTAGCTTTAGCGCTTCCTTCTCTTCCCGCTCCAAGCGACCATCCTCATAAGCTCGATCGACTTTGTTGTACATCACCACGATCAGGGGCACCAAAAGCACCATCCAAGATCCAAAAACAGAGGCCACCCAAAGAATGGGCACCCCTTTTTGGCTCATAGGACCTACATAAACTGAAAGGATGTGGGTCCAGAAGGCGCAGGAAATGAAAAAAGAAACGATGGTTAGGACAATCCAACCAATCCACCAATAGACGGTGCTTTGTTTTTTTTGGGACATGTCGGACATGGTCAGCCCTTTCTTTGAAGCAATTGTATATCGTTTAATATCTTTTTCTCCAGCAGATTTTCTTGGGAGTCATAATAGCCTCGAACTCTCAAGCGCGTATCCAGCAAGGCCAGGCGGAGACTGTGTGTCATGGGGTCCTCTGCATTGCTGTAGTGGCAATCTTCCAATATTTTTTGAATTGTTTTTTTGGGTCCTGTTAAAAAAAACCAGCTCCCCTCCCCCTTCTTAAATTTTTTTGCGTAAGTGTCTAGGGCTGCGGGCGTGTCGTTTTCCGGATCAACAGAAAATGAGGCAAAGGCCACGGAATCAGGAAGCTTTTCCCGCAATAAACTCATTTTAAAATTAAGTCGGGGGCATTCATTGGGGCAGCGGGTGAACATAAAATTGATTAGCCATGGCCGTCCTCTCATCTGCTCAGAAGAAAAAATAATTCCTTCCTGGCTTGTTAATTTAAAGGGGGTTAGCTCCCCATATACCGGAAGTGGTTTTTGTAGCATTGCAAACTGTGATCTCCCCTCTTTTTGAAGAAAAAAAAGGAAGGCCAAAAAACCTAAATTAAGAAGGATAAAAAAACCCCAAAAATAGGAGCGCTTAAAAGGCATAAAAACTCCGCGCTCTGTCAAACAGCATCGCGATCAAGAGCCACAGGAGGTAAAAAATGGAAAGTGAGATAAAGCTTTTAGCACTCTTCATCCGATGAAGATGCATCGAAATAGCGCTACCCACAAAAAATAAGCCCGAAACAATAGCCAGGATTAGGTATAGGTTTCCGGCTAAGCCGGCCCACACCGGCAAAAGCGTGATGGGGAATAAAACAAGGGCAGAAACAACGGTTCTCTGCCCCGTCATGCGGCCATCGGGGTCCTTCTGGGTTAGCATCACAAGACCACTTTTCCCATAATCTTCTTTGTACACCCAAGCGATCGCAAAAAAATGAGGCAGCTGCCAGAAAAAAAGGATTAGAAATAGTGCCCAAGCCTGCCAATCGACCCCATTCTGTCTAGCGGACCACCCAATCAGGCAAGGAAGAGCTCCGGGAATTGCGCCCACAAAAGTATTGAGCGCTGTCCTCTGTTTTAGGGGTGTATACAAAACAAGATAGACAATAGTTGTAAGAATGCCAATCATGGAGGTCAAGACGTTGACGAAAAAATAAAGCCATAAAACACCGGCCAAAACCAATAAGATGCCAAAAAGAAAAGCGTCATGATCTTTGACGCGTC
The DNA here is from genome assembly GCA_964497635.1 of uncultured Planctomycetia bacterium. GTDB lineage: Bacteria > Omnitrophota > Gorgyraeia > 2-02-FULL-51-18 > 2-02-FULL-51-18 > CAMDWQ01. The sequence goes on from CAZCDB010000014.1 coordinate 10,136, forward strand.
CGCTGGGGATGGGCCGGTTAATGGTTCGCTGCATTTTTGCATCGATTGAGCGCTCAAGGTACTGATTAAGCGCGTTCATCCCCCCACCCAGAAAAGCAGATCCCAGGAGAGTGTGGATTAACAGTGCCACCGGAAGTATGTCCCTTGGCGGAGAGGCTAAATAAAAACCAATCAAGGTTGTTGCAAGCACCAAAAGGGTCAGTCTGGGCTTGGTTAATTCAAGATAAGGCGATAAAGATGTCACGGTTTTTCTCTAAGAGACAGAAAGCGTCCGGAGGCAACGCTTAGCATAAAAATTGTTCCTAAAATCAAAGCTCCATTGGTTTGGTGAGCTGTTGCAAAAAGAACCTCAGCGGTTCTCGGCATCGCTAGCGGCTCAAAAACAAGCTTGTAAATATAGGCGCCTAACCCAAGAAAAACTTGAGTGGCGACAAGCCCCGCAAGAAACATCACCGGTTTTAAAAAAAGAAGTAGCACCTGCTTTTCCTTGGAGACCTTCGGAATGGCAAAAATCACGTGTATGAGAATCATAAAAGCGGTAAAGAAATGATAATAAAGACCCACGCGAGCCCCAGTGTGTCGAACCATGGCCCCCAAAACAAGTTGGAGGTAGACAAAAAAGAAAGTCGTCCAGAAAAGACGCTGAATAGTCTGGGTGCGCTTGGCGGCGACTGGAACTAAATCTATCCAGGGTTTTGAGGTCACGAGAGCCAAAAGGCAGAGTAAGGCGAAGAAGGTCTGGCCCAAGCAGGCATGGGCCACCGAGATGGGGTCCGGAAGAAGATAGATCACCGTAAGCCCGCCTAAAACGGCCTGTAAAATCACCATGAATAGCGCTAAAAACCCTAAACCTTTTACCCAGGAACGTTTTTCCCAGATGGCCAGCCCTATCGCCAGAAAAAGAGTGAGGAAACCAACAATGCTGGCGATGACTCGGTGGGTGTGCTCGAAGCGAATCCCCCCGATCATTGGCGGGAAGAACTGCCCATAAGACAGGGGCCAATCAGGGACCGAAAGCCCTGAGCCCGTGCTTGTGACAAGTCCCCCCGCAATGATTAAAACAAGGGTGCTACCGGCGACTATTTTTGAGAATAAATGCAGTTGGTAATTAAACAAACGTAGAGCCGACTTCTTACGCTTTAAATTTAAAATCCAGCGCCTGGTCTTGATCGGTTACCGTCACCTCTTGTGTCTGAACCCCGTATTTTTCATGCCAAGCTTCTAGCGTATAGGTTCCGGCAGGAAGATCCTTGATTTGGGCGCTTCCATCCTCTGAGGTAACTCCGTAAAAAGGGTTTGATACGACTCCTGCATAGGCTTTCATCCAAGGATGCACCTCGCATTTAATTTTTACCATCACCTCTGATTTTGAGAAGTTTTTGGTTAGCTTCATCCCTTTGATGGGCATACCCAAATTAAATTGAGGGCTATTGGCTGGAAGCGCATGAACATTGTGCAGAGTGTCATCGCTATTGATGATTTGTAGGGGCTGACCGGCCATAATTCCAAAAACTTTTGGGGTGTAGGCGCAGCCCTTTTGGTCTAACACAGCAGGAGTTTTGGGGGTGTCAAATTTTTTGCCTTCAAGACCTGTTTTGACGTAGATAAACACGTTTTTAAGCGTCTGATTGCTGTTGACTACCACTTCGTCTGACATCATTCCTTGAGGATGCATCATCTTGCATTTTGGGTCGGCATCCGCCTTGATTTTAGCGGCTTCAGGCGCTGCCCCTTCAAAGCTGGCTTTTAGCGTAAGAACAGAAGCTTGTGAAATCCCCTGAGTTAAAAACAAAACAGATAAAACTGTTAAAGAAGAACGTAGAAAAAAACTTTTCATATAGTCTCCTAGATTGTAAAAAAGGTCGGGTTTAATTGCTAAAAAGTTCCTGATATATTAGCTCTGAAATGCTATTGAGGCAACGAAATTTTGATGCTTACACGCCTCTTATTTTTTGGAGTCTGGCGCTTCAGAGCCTTCGTATTGATAGAGATAATCGCGGATGGCTTCGATCTGCTTCTTGACGTCTCCCCCGAGCACCTCTGGCATTGGGCTCTGACCTTCCGAGAAGAAGGTGGGCATCATGGTGTCAGCCTGAAGCTGTTGAGGGTCTTCAAGCCAAGTGTAGACCCATGAAGGTTTTAGACGGTTTTTGGACATCTTCAAGTCAGGGGCAAGGAAGGAAGAGCCCATTGCAGCGCTCTCTTGGCTGATCTGATGGCACTTCACGCATTGGAAGGATTCAAAGAGTTGCTGTCCTGCGCTCAAAGCCTCGCTGGTGGTGGGTGGTAATTGCAGGCCGGCATAGGATATTTCTTCATGTGCCAGGTGGTTGAAATATTTATTGAGAGTGGTCAGCTCCTCTTCCGAGAAATTAAACGTTGGCATGCGATATTGAAGCCATGGGCGAATAGGTGTGGGTGTCTTTAAAAACTCACGCAACCATTTCTCTTGAACCTTTGCCCCTTCCCCATCCAAAACGGGAGGCATTTGCCCTGCATCCTCAGTGATCTCGCGAATAGACCCTGCATGCCCATCGAGCGTGTGGCAACCCGTGCAGTTAAGCTTAGAAACCAAGAGGCGCCCCTTCTCGGTTTCAATTTCTTCTGAAGTGAGAAGTTTTTGCATCTCCAAAGGAATTTCCTCTTCGCTTAGACTCAAAATAAAGGTGGTTAAGGCATCAACTTGTTCATCGGAAAAGTTAAATTGAGGCATGCGAAGCTTGTCGTAATAAGATCTTTCTTTTCCCTGGTCAAAAATTCGCGGATCTTTAAGCTTCTGCTTGATGAAATCGTGTCTTGTATGAGGAATATTTACAAAACCAAAATCAAACTGATGGATATTCTTTTGGCCCTCATTGGAAAGCTCAGCTCCGATGGGTTTGCCATCCTCAAAACCCTTAATTGTGTGGCAGGTGTAGCAACCTTGATGAGCGATGGATTTCTTACCCAAATACAAAAGCTTGTCGTCTTCGCTCATCGCCTGAAGAGCTTCTTTGGCTTCTTGCTGAGTCTGGGTTGATTGAAGATGAGTCAGGATCATGGAGTCTACAACCTGAGGATTTGCTTTTGGTGTTATTTTTTTATCAAAATCAGGATTGTTTTGATTAACCAGATAGGCTGTAATATCTGACGCTTCTTGATCAGAAAGACGCAGATTGGGCATCCGAGTCCCAGGTGACATCCTCTTAGGATCCTTGATCCACGAGTAAATCCACTCCGGCGTTGTTTTGCTTCCCAAAGAAGATAGCTCCGGCCCATGATCTGAGTTCCCTGCTCCCGAGGCGTTGTGACAAGCAAGACAACCCAGTGTTTTAACCAGTTTTTCCCCGTTGGCAGAATCTCCTTTGAGTGGAATAGGCAACAAATCTTCTGATTCAGAATTTTTGATGAGATAGGCCGTGATCGATTCTATCGCTGCTGCATTTTTCTGCCTATCCTCCTCCGAAGAAGTGTTGGATAGGTTAAATACTTTTGGCATTTTAGTGCTGGGTCTAAAGTGAGTGGGATCTTCAAGCCACTTGGCAATCCACTGAGCGTTGACCTTCGATTTGATACGAGTAAGATCGGGACCTACCTTCCATAGATTTTCGCCTCCCGCCGCAACGGCAAAACCTTTGATGGTGTGGCAATTAAAGCAGCCCATGGATTCGGCAAGTTTGCGGCCACGATTGAGCTGGTCTGCCTGAGGCACTTCCAAGACATCGCGGTGACACTTTGCGCAAGAAGCCTCGACAGTTCCTGAGGGCAACATTTTGTGTTCCCAGGTAGGAAGCTCATGCCAGCTATATTTTTTGGCCCAGTCTTCTGCTTGCTTTTTATTTTTGGGGGTGTGTGCGGAGTTGACAAAGTCAACCGAGTGACCACTCCCACTATGGCAAACAGTACAGCCAATCTTCTCAATAGGATGAGCGGAGGTGGAACCCAAGTAAAGCTCGAGCTTCGGATGGGTTCTAAAGGGTTGGGGGGCGTCCTCGAAACCTTTTTGGTCAATCCCTAGATGGCAGGTAGTGCAACGATCCACTTTTTGAACTTTGGCAAAATGATAGTCATCGTGCAAGCCCTCCAAGACAATTTGCTGAACTTTTAGCGTGGGCGCTACAAAATCGACCATCGGGGCATTTAAAACATCCTTAACGATGGAGGGCTTTATCTTTTCTGCTTTGGTTTTGAGTCGATCAATATCCGCAAGAAGCTTCCCTACAGCCTTGCCCGCCTCTTTTTGCTTAGCAGAAAAAGCTTCGATTTGAGCCGCTTTTTGATCTCGTGTTTTTTGAAAAGCGTCGCAAACCGCCTTGGCTTGATCAACCTTGGGCCTTAAGGCCCGGACCTTCTCTTGGTAAGATTTTGCGCGGTGATCTTGGTGGAGGCGGTATTCTTCCAAATAATAGAGGTCGGAGTCTAAGAACTGCTTAAGGTCTTGGTAAGAGGCTTTAGATTTGGCGATTTGAGTGTCAAGCTGATCGATTTCCTTTAGAAGTTTGGCGGCGGCCTCCTTGTGAGAGGAGGTTTCAGTTTTAGCTTTTTTAAGCTCTTCTTCAAGACGTGCCAGCTCATTTTTATCAATACCCTGCTCAGCAGCCTTCAATTCTTCCTGCGTTTTTTTAAGACGCAATTCATTAAATTTTTTCTGGTATTTTTTCCAAGGACGATCATAGTCTGTCCAGACAATACCTCCCAAGCAAGCTGTCAGGAGCAAGCTGACCAGAGCAAACCACATAAAGGTCTTGGCAACGCTATAGAGAGTGGGGCTTTGTTTTGCCATATTAGATATTGAAGAAAAATTCTGGGATTGCGACTAAATACTTAAGGTTGAAGGCCCATCGAAGATACATCTTAATGGGAAGCGAGAGCATCATCAGGGCTAACATGACCAGGATCCCAAATCGGATAGGGTCTAGTTTTTTATAGGTATTTTTAAGTACCGTTGTGGCCAGAATGGCGGGGGTTACAAAAAAGTAAGCGGCCACCAATAAGATTCCAAGGGCTTCGCGAATAAGCCAGAATTTTGGCAACCCAGTCCCCAACCACTTGATCCAGAGGAGTTCTGATAGATTGACGTTTAAAAGAGGAACCACTTTATGGACATCCCATTTTTCAAAAGGCCCAAAGAAATTCCAGTTGGGACCTCTAAGAAAGGTTCCCATGACAATCAAAAGAGTCCAGAGAATCCAGAATCCAAAAAGATAAGTGGTGATCACCCAGCGGCGTTTTTTAAAAGAATAAAACCCGGAGTCTGCCGGGTCCTTATCAATATAAGGAATGGCGCAGAGTCCAACAATAATAAAAGTGGGTAGCAAAACACCCGCAATCCAAGGATCAAAATAAACAAGCATCTCCTGCAATCCTAAAAAGTACCAAGGAGCTTTGCTGGGGTTGGGAGATACCGTTGGGTTGGCTGGATCCTCCAAGGGCGCTTTTAGGAAAATAGACCATAGGACAAGTCCTGCCCCGTAAGCCAATGCAATCACAAACTCGATAAAAATAAGGTAAGGAAACACGAGGACTTTTTCATTGGTCTCTAATTGCTCAATGGTGGGCTCCCCACGAGCCACTCGGTCATCGTTGACAACCGCTTTTTTCATTGCGTACCAAGTAAAGTAGCCAAAAATAACGATCAAGCCGACGATGGGTACATTGTCGGGAAGCGTTACGATGCTACGAAAATGGTCGTCCATCAGCCCAATCCCAAAAAAGCCCAAGAAAATAGCTAAGATTGAAAGGCTGACGGGGGTTGAAGTAAAAAATTTTGGGAAAGTGACAAAAAGAAAAAAGAAGATGGTCGCAAAAGTGAAAATGCTAACCGGAGAAGAAATGGAATCGATGAAATGCTTAAAGGCTTCCATAATTAAAGGGGTCCGCTGATTCCGCCGTCTTTACGGATTCTCCAGAAATGAACAGACATGAGAACCACGACAGCGGTTGGAATAGCCACACAGTGAAGAATGTAGAAGCGAAGCAGTGCCCCTGCTCCGACGAAGCGACCTCCTAAGAGAGCAAAGCGAACATCGCTACCGGCGGTGACAAGCTGGATATCTCCAATAGAAAGAAGAGCAGCGCCCGGACCTTCATGTCCTAGGAAAGGGGTTGCGCGAGCCATATTGCTTCCCACGGTGATCGCCCACATCGCCAGCTGATCCCAAGGTAGAAGATAACCGGTAAAACTTAAGAGCATCGTTAAAACCAAAAGGATGACACCGATAACCCAGTTAAATTCGCGGGGTGGCTTGTATGAGCCTGTCATAAAAACACGAAACATATGAAGCCAGACAGTAATGATCATGGCATGAGCGCCCCAGCGATGAAGTTCGCGCATAATACCGAAGGGTACGTGTTCGCGAAGCGCCATAATATCGTTGTAGGCGTGCTCAACGGTAGGACGATAATAAAACATCAAAAGAATCCCGCTGACCACTAGCGTCAAGAACACAAAGAAAGAAAGTCCGCCCGCGCACCAAGTAAAACCAAACCGGGCCCCCGATTTACGGACCTTGACCGGATGTAAATGAAAAAAAACATTGGTCATTACCGAAAGTGCGCGATCTCTATCCGAGGTCGAGTAACCATGACGAAACATCGACTTGTAAAGCTGGGTCTCGGTGATGTATTTTCCTAAATCAAATTTTGGTTTTGGTGTTGGCTCTGTCATGAGATGCTTCCTAGGAACAGTTTAAAAACGATTCGGGGTTATTCCATTCCCCTTTTTCTTGTTGAAACTTCTTGCTCTTATCGATAAAAATCTGACCGTCTTCGGCAAATCCAATTTTATAGCGCTCTAGTGGACGCGGTGCAGGTCCTTCAAAATGAATCCCAGTTTTATAAAAACCACTACCATGGCAAGGACACTTAAACTTATTTTCACCGGAGAGCCAGTTGGGCGTGCAGCCTAAGTGGGTGCAGGTTGTTGAAAGCGCGTAAATCCCCTCGGCTGTTTTAACCATCCAAACCCCAAACTTTTCTTTCCAGCGTTCGTCCACGACTCCTATTTCATAATCCGCGGGAAACCCAGCCTTAAAAGAAGTGGGCGGCTCAAACAAAACATTGGGGAAAAGAAAGCGCAGAACAATCGACAAAGCCCCACCGGTCGCGGCGGCGAAACTAATCCAACCCAAGCCCACCCAAGAAATAAAGGTGCGACGATTCATCTTCTCGTTACCCATGACAGCATTGGCAACGCCTGACACGGCTGGTTTTGCTGCCGCCGGTGCTGCAGCTTCAGGATTTGACGGATTCAGTTGTGGGTTATTTTCGCTCATTTTTTATTGATCTTGCTTAGTGCATCCATGGCGGCCTGCCTAATTTTTAAATTGTTGTCCTGCCGCGAAAGAGACTGCAAGATTTTAATCGATTCAGGCTTTTGAATCAAGGCTAATCCTTTGATCGCATTGATTCTGACGATTTCAATCTCGGACTCCTTCATCCCTAACCCCGAAAACAAAGCTGGGTCTACCATTTGAAGCAAGATATCTTGACCGCCATCATTTCCCAAGCGTGCCAAAGCAAGCGCTGCGTTCCATCGCACATCATGACTCGGATCATTCAGAAGTTTTTGAATGGATGGAATGGCGGAAGCATCCCCCATCGCCCCCAAAACATAGGCCGCTATTTTTCTAAACTCAGAACGGTCTGCTTCCAGAAACTTTTTTACCTCGTCAGCGCATTCTCGGGCCTGCAAGGTTCCCAGAGACCACAAAGCGGACAAGCGCACATCCTCTGCGGGGTCCGACAGGGCTTCTTTGAGTGTTTGCACAACCACTGGGATATTGAATCTCCCCAAAGCAATGGCCATATAATTTCGTGTTTTAGGATCAAAATTTTGCTCATCTTTTAAAATAAAAATAATTTCATTTAAAATAGCCGGGTCTATTTTTTTTGCAATATCCGGCCGGTTGAGCTCGTTGGATAATTCAAAGGCTTTTTGCCAGCGCCTGGAAGGAGAACCTGATTTAATGGCGCTGATGAGCGTTTGAGGGGTATCGTTTTCAGTGGTCAGTAGCACAACCCCACACAAAAGCACGGCCATCCCAACGGCAATCACCAAAGGGAAAATAAACAGCCCAAAAAAAAGCTTTCGCTTAGGATTTAAACTATTTTCAATCGTCATGAGCGCTTCTCCGAAATAGGAAAAGTAATTGTAGCAAAAACAAGCGCTGTCGTAATCACAAAAGGAGCTTGATAGGCCAACCCCATCAAAGCGCTTCCCCAGGTCGGTCCGATCGCTCTGGCCAAAGCAGAAAAACTCTGGGAGACTCCCAGCGTTGCTCCGTAATTTTGGGGGGATGATTTTTTGGAGACCAGACTATTTAAGGTGGGCACCGCTAAGCTGCCCCCTATTGCCATAATTGCCATGGAAAGGGTTAGCCAAGAAGTATTTGTAGAAAACGGGATTGCCCCCAACCCCAAAGCCAGGAACAGCACCCCGGTTTTAAATAGCCCCAACTCGGTAAATTTTTTAAGAAGCACTCGAAGCAAGCCTCCTTGGATAAAGACGGCAATAACTCCCATTAAAATATACTGATGATAGACTTGCTCCAGGGGCAATTGCAGCTGAACACGGCAAAAATTAGGAAAAGCAGCATAAATACTGGCTTGCCCCAAAGTGATTAAAAAAACACAGCTTAAGAGCCAGATAAATTCAGACTTTCCAACTTGTTGGAGTGTGCCCAGCATTTTCCAAACTCGCCTCTCCGTGTTTTGGGGGATGGTTTTGGGGGGTTCGGGCAGAAAAAAATAGACAGAAAAAAAACTCAGCGCTGATAAGCTTGCCGCTAGAAGACCCATCACAAAAAAAGTGTTTTGGGGATAAAACTTTGCCACCACTCCCCCAATGGCAGGACCGATCAAAAATCCTATGCCAAAAGCAGCCCCGATCAAGCCCATTCCTCGAGCCCTATCTTTCTCTTCGGTGACATCAGCCACGTAGGCTTGCGCGGTTGAAATGTTTCCCGCCATCACTCCGGCAAAAAGGCGACAAAGAAGCAGCATCCAAAGAGATGAGGTGAAAGCAAACAGAGTGTAGGCGAGTGAAGCCCCCAGAGTGCTTAGCATCATGACGGGTCTTCGCCCGATACGATCCGAGAGCCTGCCCCACACAGGAGAAAAAAACAACTGTGCCAAAGAATAAGCGCTGTAAATAAACCCAGCAAAAAGTGTGGATGCCCCGAGGCTAGCGGCATAAGATTCAAGCCCTGGCAGGACAATGCCAAAACCGATTAAATCAATCATGACCACCAAAAAAACAGTAAACAGAGCGGCTTTTTTATTCATGATACAAAAGGATTCTTACTCCAAATAGATTGTTTTTTCATCTTCACTTTCCTCAATTTCGATCTCATCATACACTGAAGAGGGCAGCTCCGCGATAAAAACAGAGGGCCGGGTAAGCACGGTACCCGCCTGATAATCAAAACGCGTCATCGGATGAAGCAGGGTCAAATCCTGCTTGGCTCGCGTGACCGCAACGTAAAATAAGCGCCTCTCCTCTTCCAACCCCTCCTCATCTGCCAAGGACTTCGCATGAGGAAATAATCCCTCCGAAAGACCGATCACAAAAACAGCCCCCCACTCCAAGCCCTTGGCTTGATGGATGGTAGAAAGAACCAGCTGCTCTGAAAAGTTTTGAGCCTCCCCTCCTTGCACAAGGGTCTCCCCACGAAAACCCTCTCTCAAGGTGGCATCTGCCAAGAAATCTTTTAAGTCCTTGTAGGTGTGCGCAAAGTTAACAAGCTCTCGCAGGTCTTCCAGTCGGTCTTGAGCGTTTTCAAAATTCATCAAAACATGTTTGTTGTAGCCCTTATCCAATATTTCTTCAATGAGCATGTCCGGATGATGTTGAAAATCTTCGCGAAGGAGATTCTTTAGAATTTTTTTAAAATTAAAAAAACCTTCACGAACCCTGGGAGGAAAATGATTTCCAAACTCTTGGGCTGAGACTTGAGCCAAATCCCCCCCACACTTCTCTACCTCTTTAAAAATCTTACCCGCAAAACCAGCGCCAATTCCCGGTTGAAGCGTGAGTGCTCGAGACCAAGAAATAGAATCAAGAGGGTTGGAGATGATTTTTAAATGCGCCAAAACATCTTTGATGTGCGCTTGTTCAAAAAAACGAATTCCCCCGCGAACAAGATAGGGAATCCCTCGCTTGGTTAGCTCTAGTTCTAGCTCTGCTGCTTGATAATGGGCTCTAAAAAGCACGGCAATCTCCGAGAGCTCTGTCCCTGATTCGGTGAACTCTAAAATTCTTTGACCAATAAAAGCGGCTTGTTGTCGGGCGTCTCTGACGCGAACCATCTGGGGTAAGGAACCATTCTCTTGAACGCTTTTGAGTACCTTTGGAAACTGATGGACATTATGAGCGATGCTCTTGTTGGCTAGGTCCAAAATAGGTTTGGTGGACCGGTAGTTGGTTTCCAACTTAAAAATTTTAGAGTTTTGGTGATCTCCAGGAAAATCTAGAATATTTTTAATTTCGGCAGCTCGAAAGGAGTAAATAGACTGCGCATCATCTCCAACCACCAAGAGATTCTTATGATGACTTGATAAAATTTTAATGATCTCATGTTGAATAAGGTTGGTATCCTGATACTCATCAACCAGGCAGTATCGAAACTGCTGGGCCAATCGTTCTCGGACAGCTGTAGAGTTTTTTAGAAGATCCACCCAGCGAAGAAGCAGATCATCGTAGTCCAGATTATTGGTTTTTTGTTTTTTTTCATCGTATTCGACTTTTATTTTTTCAAAATCCGAGACAAAGGGGGCTAAATAAGGATAGTTTTTGAGAAGAACTTCGCGGACAGGTTTCCGGGCATTGGCAGAAAAGCTTAAAATAGACTGGACGACACCGGGTTTTGGAAATTTTAAATCTCTGGTTTTTGAGTCGGAAGATTTAATGCAGGCTTTGACAAGATCACGACTGTCTTCATCGTCCAAAATGCCAAAATCAGAAGCCAGGTTGATCGCGCTGCCATAAGTTCTTAGCAAGCGATTTCCCATGTGATGGAAAGTGCCACACCAGAGTCCCTTGGCTTGGCCTTGAAGCAGGGCTTCGACCCGATTTTTCATTTCAGTTGCCGCTTTATTGGTAAAAGTAACTAGAAGGATTTCTTCGGGGCGAATCCCCTTCTCCAGCAGGTAGGCTACTCGGTAAATCAGGGTGCGGGTTTTGCCGCTGCCCGCTCCGGCCAATACCAGGCAAGGCCCCTCGGCTTGAGTGACTACCTCATATTGTGCTGCATTCAATTCGCCGGAATAGTTGATCCGAAGAGAAGTGCTGGGGGGCTGAACGGACGTCTTTAAATTGTATTTCTTGGGCATGACGGATGTTTAGGTCTTGGCTCCGTCTTGATCCAAAACAAACTCCGGTTGCGTCAGAGGGGTAAAGGTCGGATGTGTTCCCAGTGGGAAAGTGACTGTTTCATAAGCACCGATCGCTGTGCGATGAATCGCTTGTCCCAAGCCTTTGACGGGTCCCCACAGACAGGCGGCGGCAGCGCCATTTTTCTTTCCTTGCAGGGCAATCTCACGCGGAATTTCCATCCAACCTAGCGTTGTATTTGAAACTCCTCGCTCAAACTTTCTCCCAGCGCCAGAGGCATAGGCCTTGTCATAAGGCTTGTTGGGATCTGCCTGGGCATTCAAAGCCCAAAGACTTAGCCCCAACAAAACAAAAAAGAAAACTTTCTTCATATTTTAAAACCTTTGGGCCGCTCGCCTGCTTTATTGGTTTGGAATGGAAATTCTGGCTCCATGAGCGTGTACGCTTCATCAGATGTTTTGATGGGAAATGTAGCAACTTCATAGACTCCTAGCGCTGTTCGCTTCACTGCATTCCCCACTCCATCCAGCGGTCCCCAAAAAATAGCTCCGATAGGACCATAATCATCGAGCGTTCTTTCCTCACTTCTTAGCACCTCTGTCCAACCCAGAGCTGTATTGCTTAAACCTCGTCCTAATTTTTTTCCTGTATAGGTGGGATAATCTTGAGCGTAACCGCTCACGGTTGAGATTGTAATTCCAAGCACCAAGACCAACAGCGTTTTATTTATCATCAGAGTCTGACTCCTCATCGTTGTCATCCATCCCTTCAGGATCTTCCCCCTGATCAAAAGCATCAAGGTTTGGATCAACCGCGGGAGGGGCTTCTTCCAAACGTTTAAAAAACTCTTCCGCAGACATGCTTTTAAGCTCTTCTTTAAATTTTTCAACATCCCCCGCCGTGATGGGTCCAGAGGACATCGGGGGGCACTTAAGCAAAACTTTTTCTTCGATAAAAATGGGGCAATGCACTCGAACGGCTACCGCCAGCGAGTCAGAAGGGCGCGCATCCACTTCGTAGAGCTGCTCTCCCATGCGAATCAAGATATTGGCGTAGTAGCTATTTTCTTTGAGATCATTGATCACCACCTTCTCAACCTGCGCTCCAAAAGTAGCGATGACGTTGACCAAAAGGTCATGGGTGAGCGGTCGAGGGAATTTTTCTTTTTGAATTTCGAGGGCGATAGCGTTTCCCTCGTAAACCCCGATCCAGATCGGCACCAGTCGTGTTTTTTCCAAATCTTCGAGCACTACCACATACTGCGGAAGCGGAAAAAGAGAAACCAGAGAAGAAATTTTGGCTTCTTTAAGCATGAAATCGTCTAATGAATTTCAAGAACGGAATCCATACCACCGTAAGGATTGGGCTCAATATGGTCGTTGGATGGATCCGTCAACCAGCGCCCATCCACGATAAACTTGTAGCGATGTTTGCCGGGCCCCAGAAAAATTCTTTTTTGCCAAACCCCGGCTTCTTTTTGCCAAAGCCTTGATTGCTCAGAAGCCACCCATTGGTTGAAGTCGCCCACAAGATAGATTTCTTTAGCCGTCTCAATCTTCAGTGAAAAATCATGGAGGAAATTGGCGCCATGTTCAGCCAAAGTTTCAGGCAGAGGTAAAAACTCTTGCCCTCCGAGCACCCCAACCTTTGCCAACACCTCTTGCGCCAAAACCAGATGATCCAGAGCCCCTTTTGAGCTGGGGTCTTGCTGGATGAGAGGCCTTCCCTTCATTTGCGATTCACGAACGGACACCGTTTGACGGATCGGCGATGAAAAAACGTGCTCACCAAAAGCCTCGCTGATCTCTTTCATCATGTGCTTGGAAAGATTGGTGCGCATGTCCACCATCGTGGGGAGCGCCAAAACTTTGGGAGTGTGCTGAAGCTTGACACGAATCAACTCAATCATGCTTAAAAGCTTGTCAACGCCCATCAAAGAGAAAGAGCTGAGCTCGACAGGCACAATCACTAAATCTGAAGCGCGCAAAGCATTGAACGTAAGAAAGCCAAGGCTTGGCGGGCAGTCAATAATCACAAACTCATAAGGAAACGAAAGACTGCAAAGAGCTTCATAGAGACGCGAAACGGACTCATCTTTGTTGGTGAGTTCTTGCTCAATGGTGCTCAAAAGAATATGGGAGGGCGCCAGATCCAGGTTGTCCGAGATGGGCAGAAGAACATCTTCAATAAACTTACGCTTTTTCTCACTCTGCTCCGTCAACACGTTGTACATGGAATTGATAGTTTTTTCTGAGCGAACCCCCAAACCGTAGGTTGCGTGCGCCTGAGGATCGAGATCAATTAGAAGCGTTCTTTTTCCTAAATGTGCGAGCGAGGCGGCTAGATTGATAGCCGTTGTTGTTTTTCCGCAGCCGCCCTTTTGATTGGAGACAGAGAGAATTCTCATTGTTGTACCTTATTCAGAAAACCACTGCAAATCACGGATAAGAATCGTATCACCAGTGCGATTGGAGGTGTCTTTGGATCCAAACTCAAAGCGGAAAGAAGAAACACGCTTGGCGTCAAACTCTTTGGAGAGATTGGTTAGCACGATTTCTGTTTTTTGCCACGCCGTTGTCATCCCATGAGGATAGGGATAGATTTTGCCTCGAGCAAACGCCTGGTTATTACCTTCATCTTTCAAGGCAATCGCCAACTCTTCCCCACCTTTAGCGCCCTTGGCATAAAAAACAATGCGTCCGTGACTCATATTGATCGGACGGGCAAAATGAACTACGGCTCGAGCAAAAGGAGCTACTGAGCTATTGACCAGGGTTAAAAGGTTGGGATCACGGGAACTCTTGAGATAGGCGGCCCCCTCAAAAACAAATTCCTGAAGAGAGATAGTGTTCCCCCCATCCTTGGGTGCGGCTTGAGATCTCTCCTGATCCTGTGTCGTACTATTTGTAAAATCGGCGGAAGCAGCAGGGCTGACAATGTAGGCGCTTTTATCGTCTACCACCTTAACATCAATAAAAACTCGCTTGGTTGAGAAAAGACTGAAAGCGGTGATAAGAAAAGCAAGTGAGGTGATAATCCACGGGATAACAGAAGCAATTCTTGGCCGCTCAATCACCTTGATAATGACTGGAGGCTCTTGAGTCTTTGGTTTTCCCGTGGCAGAAAAATAAATTTCTGCCAACTGCTCTTGAGTCATCTCACGGGTTGTCTTCTCATAGCGGATCTCGCGGTCAGAAGATGTCGTTGTAGCGGGTGTTGCGGAGGAACTTTTGAGGGCTTCGATAATCTTACTCATTGAGTAGGTTGTTTTCTCGAAGGACTTTTTCAGCGTCTAAAAACGCTTTTTTGAGTTCTAAAAAATGGGACACATTAATAGAAATTCCCTTTCCAGTAGGAACTTTCTCTTCCCCATCTTTTGTCGCGGCATAAACACGAATATCTAAAAGATCATAACCCTTAAACTCTTTGACAGACACACGGACTTCTTCGAACTTATTTTTAGGAAAACTGGCCACCAGTTGATCCATGTTTCTCCTTAGCGTCTACCACATTCCATAGTGTTTAAGCGTCTCCAACTGTCCATCCGGTAGGGATTGATCAATTTTTTTCATTATAGCAATGATAGGATTCTATTTGCAATAAAAAGAATTTTAAAAAGTTGGTTTTCTAAATGAGGATTTAGGGAAGTTTGGGGTTGTCTTGGCTGATTTCAAGGATGGGCTCGTTAAGCTCCGCTGAAAGCAGCTTCCCCTGCCGAAGAGCCTCGATTCTTTGAAGGGGTTTCTCCAGACCTTTTTTACGTGTGGTGGTCAGCGCTTCATATTCACTCTGAGCCTCCAAAATCTTCTTCCCCATAGAATCAAGCTTCAACACAAATTTATCCCATTGGTCCTTAAAACTTCCCAAAAGCTCCAAAATCTCATTGGAGGTGCGCTCAAGACTAAAATTTTCCACAGCCTGACGAATCACCGCCAAGATCGCAAACAAAGTAATGGGGGAACAAAAAATAACTTTGCTTCGAAGGCTTGCATCTAAAATCTCAGGCTCTTTCTCATGGATAAAATTAAAAATCTGCTCGTTGGGAACAAAGAGGATGACATAATCCACTGTGTTTTGCTCGGGGTTGATATAGTCCCGCGAAGTAATTTCTTTAATCTTGGCTTTAACATCCTTAAAAAAAGCGGCCTTGTGGCGATCGCGCTCAGCTTCTGTGGTCGCCTCAAGAGAGCGCAGGTAGTTATCGTAGGGAAATTTTACGTCCATGTTCAGCTTAAAATCCTTAGGCAAAAGAAAGGTGATATCTGGACGAGAGCCAATCCCCTCGATTGTTTTCTCTTTGAGGTAATTGATATTTTCTTTAAATCCTGCCAATTGCAAAACATCTTCTGCCATGCGCTGACCCCACTGCCCACGAGCTCTGGAGTTGGCAAGCGCTTCGCTCAGCGTTCCGGTCACTTTTTGAAGCGTGGCCATTTGGGCATTATTATTTTTTAGCTGATTGGAGAGTTCGCCAAACTTATTTTCCCGATCTTTTTCTAAAACCTGCATCTGGGAAGAAACCTTATCCAGCAAATCACGAAGGTTTCCTAGCTCCTGATCGATCAAAACTTTTTTATGCTCAAGCTCTTGTCCTGAGAGAGCTCGGTCAGATTGAATTTTAGAGTTTACATTTTCTTGGGAGATAGCGCTAAATTGGGCGGCCATTTCGGTGGCGATGCTGCGCGCAGATTGTTTTTGAGAATGGCTCATCCAATAGGCTGCCAAAAATCCAAGAAGTAGCCCCAAGAGGAAGGCGGCGAATAAAAAAAGAGTCGTCATGAGGTCTGAGATTTATTGCGGAGGACGAGTTTTCTGGACAAAACGAAGTCGTAATTCGCGAAGCACTTCACGGAAAGCCCCCTCCTCCTCAGGCGAAATGTTGCCCTTGGTTTTACGGGCTAACATCTCAATGACATCGATGAGGCGCTTGGCTTGCTCCAAATCCGGGGGTGCGGCAATACCATTCTCATCAGGGATTTCCCCGAGAGCGGCAAAAGCCTGCATCCCGAGCCCTGAAATAAAATAAAGGAAATTGGGGTCTGAGGGGATCGCCTCTTTTGCAGGCGGTGGGGGCATGGAAGCCCCCGCCGTTGTCGCTTTTTCTTTTTCGACGGTATTTTTCCAAGACTCATCCACCTTTTTCTTTACAAACTCATCGGGCATGAGGCACCTTGGAATGTTTTAGAAACGCTTGCGGCTTTTAGAGGCACGCGCTTTGCGGCGCTTGATCTCGCTGGGTTTCTCGTAGTGTTTGCGTGCTTTAAGAACCTTAAGAATGCCTTCGCGCTCAATCTTTTTCTTGAAACGTCTCAGCGCTTTCTCAAGTGGCTCATTAGGTCCTACTTCAACTTTAGACAATGCAACAACCCCCCTTCCTTTTGGATTTCTTTGTAAACAGTATTCGGGATTATAGTCCTATTCTTTGGAGCTGTCAAAGATTCTCAAAGTATCCGACTGTCGACAGGCTTGTAAGTGATAGGGTAATTGTGCGACCGCGCCGGAAGAGGCCTTTACCTGGAGAAGTTTTCGAAGCGCGCTGACATGGACAAAGCTTAGCTGCTGGCGGTGAGCGCTTAAAAGAGAGATGGCAGCCAAGAGCGTTTGTGATTGGACCGCGGGACTGAGACTTTGAAGCTCTCGGACCCCTAGAGTCACTTGCCGGCGACCTTGGCCTTTAATCGCTTTCTTAAGAGCCTTCTTGGCCAGATGATCCAGTAAGCATGAAGACTCTAAGCAAAGCTGCCCCGCATCCAACAGCGCTTGCTTTACTTGCGGATTGAGATTTTTTTCCATCCAAGGAAGCAGTTTGTTTCGGATGCGATTTCGAGTAAAAAAATCTTTCTGATTGCTGGGGTCTAGGCAGTAAGGCTGTTTTATTTTTTTTAAAAAAGATAGGATCTCTTTTTTAGAAGAGTTTAAAAGGGGGCGGATGACAAGGCAGGATTTTTCCTGGCGAAGCACAGGGATTCCACCCAATCCCCGAAGACCTGTCCCTCGGACCAAACGCATTAAAATGGTTTCTGCTTGATCATCCAGTGTGTGGGCGGTTGCGATTTTTTTGGCTTTTACTTTTTTGGCGACTTCGCAAAAAAACTGATAACGAGCATTACGCCCCATCTCCTCCAAAGATTTAGCGTTTTCCTTGGCCAAAGCGCGCAGTTGGATCGCTTTGGAAAAAAAAGGAATATGTAGTCGGTTTGCCAGATTTTGGCAAAACATTTCTTGCTTTAGGGCTTTAGGGCCGGAAAAGCCGTGGTTTAAATGAACAGCAAAAAGCTGGAGCTTTAATTTTTTTTGAAGCTTCATCAAAAGAATCAGAAGAGCTGTAGAGTCCGGACCACCGGAAACGCCCACGACGACACGGTCCCCTTTTTGAAGAAGACTGTGGGTTTGGTTTAGGTTTTGGATCTGAGAAAGAAGATTAGAGGTCAACCGCGTCCTGAAAAAATCTCAGTCTGCTCAAAAAGTCCCAGATGCTAGGCGCGAGCCGATGACCCGACGAGGCGTAGCGGTAGCTACGTCGCAGGAGGAGTCGAGGCGAGCAACGACGCAGATGGGGCTTTTTCAGCAGACTGTTAACTTAATAAACGAAAATATACGTAGCTTTGTTGGACGCGGGGTCATACTCCACATCCACTTCAGTGCCAGCAGTAAGGGATTTAAGCTCTCTATCCTTTTCTCCGTCAGTGATATCGGTGGCTCCATCCGTTTGGACGGTGATGGATTTATCACCAGGAGTATTTTCTGTTTCACCGTAAAGCTTGATCGTTACGGTTTTCGAGGCTTCGTCAAAAGAGCTAACTTCCCCTGAGATAAACTCAAGATTTTCTGCAGCCGCATCCACCGGGACAGCTTCTGTGGAAACCGCGGGAGCTTCTGCGGGAGCTGTTGTAGGGGCCGTGGCTTCCGTCGGGGCAGCCGCCGCTTCAGTGATTGCCGCAGGAGCGCTCTCTGTAACAGGAGCGGCACTTGTTTCAGCATAAGCCAGACTTGCAAAACCCAAGTACACCACCAAACCCAACAAGTAATTTTTCATTTAGACTCCACGCTCCTAGTTAAGCTCTGCCTATTCTTGCTTGATATCCCACAACCCACAAAAATGTTTTAAAGCACCCAGATTATACCTAAGCTAACTTTCAAAGTCAAAACATGGCGGCGACTG
>CAZCDB010000015.1:0-3482 GCA_964497635.1 uncultured Planctomycetia bacterium
GCGGCTTAAGCCTCTCATACCTTCACTCCGAAAAATAAAAGGGTGGTTCTGGCCTATGCATTTATACATCTTGATCTAGTTAGCCGATGACAACCAATACATTTCGGATTATTGGAGCCTCTTAGCTATTTAATTTTCTCTTTTGCCTGCTTGTGACTTCACTCATAAGTTGGAGAGAGACGGCCGGTTGACCAAGAACACCATTTTTTTGGATCGCGTTTCATTGGTCAATAGGCCGAGAGTTCTCCCAACTTATGAGTGGAGTCACGGCAACAGAGAAAATTAAATAGCTAAGAGGCTCCAGCACCTACGAAGATGCTAGAAAAATGAAAGGGTGGTTCAGGCCAACACCGAAGATATTAATACGGTTTCTAGCGGGGTGACGGGCATCCTAGGAGGAATTTCTCGAAGGCTAGGCGTTCGGCGAGACGGCCTTGTTTGATGCTTAGATCACATTCTAGGAGCTGTTTTTGTGTGGCGATAATGCCTGCCTTTGATACTTTCTTAAGCTGTTGGAAAAATTTTTGTTGAAAAAAAGAATGGACTCTCATGGTGTTGGCGACTTCGCTGGGAGAAGCTCCTCTTTCCAGAAGATCGCTGGCTTGCTTCATGCGCTCAAACTGTCCTGTTAGCACCCCGATAAGCTCTGGCACTCGGACACCCTCACGAAACAATGCTTCGCTTCTTTGGATAGCTCCGCGGGTATTTTTTTCAAAAATATCTTCAGCGAGCGCAAAAATATCTTCTTCAGAGGTCTGTCCCAGCAAACGATCAATGTCTTGCCTCTGAATGGTAGTCCGCGGATGGGCATAGAGCAAAAGAGTTTCTAGAGCATTCTGAAGCAAGGAGGGCTCTTTCCCCGCCTTCTGGATGAGGGCCGAGATCGCCTCGCGTTCTAAACTGCCTCCCATTTTTTTTGCCCGGGCTTGAATCCAGGCGGGCAGATCTTTTTCAAAAGGGGTGTGACAAGCGACAAGCGTGGTACAAGCCTCAAGAGACTGGAGCCAGCGGCTTTTCTTGGTGCCGGTTTCTTCGGAAGCAAGAACCACAGCACCCGTTGAGGGGATATTTTGAAGACTCTCCAGAAAAGCTTCACGGTATTCCTCATCCAACTGCTCAATCTGCCAGAGGATAGCCATCCGTTTGGGGGCCAGAAAAGGGGCTGTTTGAATAAAATCGGTGAAGCCCGACGCCTGACCCGTATCGGCAACATCCCATTCTTGGGTATTGAGAGAACGGTCAGCGCCCTCGGGGAAAAATTTTTTTTGAAGATCTAGGATAAAATCTTTTTTGAGGAGCCGTTCTTTACCGATAAGGAAGTAACAATCACCAGACTTCAATCGTCTTATCCACCACGCGACGAGCCACATCATCCAAAGCCGTCTGAACCGCAACGTCTTCACTCACGGCCCGTGCACCGGAGAGAAAGAAAGAGGTGTCCCCCACCAGACTGCTATCGCGCCACAAAACTTTCTGCGTCCGCGCTTCTTTAACGGCCACATCCAGCGTAAGGCTGAGTCGATACTCCTGCACATCATCCCCTTCAGAATAACGAAGGGCGTCGCGACGATAGTCCGTGAGCTTGGCTTCCAGAATCAGGTCCGCTTTTTCCGGAACGCTGATTTTGAGATTTCCATCAAAAATAAAACGGTTGATAATGGCATTGGTGATCTCTACTTCAACCCCAGGCCGGTAAACCTTAAAAGGCTTTTTGTCTGTGATCTCTTCTCCCAAATTAATGCCATTTTGAACCGGAGCCACATGAATACTTTTAAAGTTCTCTGCCAAAAGAGATTTTTGGGTATACCCGGCACATCCAAAAAATGTAGCAGAGACTAAGATTAAAAAGAGGGCCTTCATCGTCATCCCGAGTTTTACCATAGAAAAAACTTTTTAGGCTTGGCGGTCGTCTCCGTCGCATTTGCCAACTCATCCAAACGTTTTTGGGCTAGGGCGGCGGCGGGAGCTTCAGGGTAACGAGTCAAGATTTCCTGATAGTAAACTTTAGCGCTGGTGAGCTTGCCCTGCTTATCATAAAACGAGGCTGTTTCAAAACTAGTCATTGCTTTTTTGGCTCTTAAAACCTTGATCGACTCATCCGCTTCCACCGACTGAGCCTGCTCTGGGTAATTTTCTTTAAACTGGCTAAATTGCTCGATGGCTTTCTGAGCGGAATCATCGCTATAGCGAGCTTTCTTCGACGCTAACATCGCGACATAGGCTATTTGGTAACGGGCCTTGGCAACCAGATCCGAAGAAGGATAATCATCGACGACCGCCTGATAAGCTTTCTGCGCCTCTTCGTAGTCCCCGATTCCTTTATGAACTTCGCCAATCTGAAATTGTGCCTGGTCTCCATAGCTACCAAAGGGAGCGTTTTTAACTACATGGGTATAAAGCTCGATGGCTTTATCTTTCCCAGAAAAGGTAGGCAGTCCGATCACCTTGATTTTTTCACCCGCGGCAAAACGCCCGGCTATCTCAAACTCTTTTTTGACCGCGTCTTTGATCCGGTCGCTGTAGGGGTAGCGGTCGATGAGCCTTTGATAGGCGTCCGCTGCTTTGGCGATATCATTTTTTTCTTCCTGACAAAGCCCGACAAAAAACACGCCCTCAGCCGCTAGGCGGGAATTGGGGAAAGCCTCAGGCAATTTCTCAAACTCTTCAATCGCCCGGTCCCAGTTCTTCTCTTTATAAAACTGCATGGCCCAGTCATACTGCTGGTCCGGCGTATCCTTGGCCGCCTTCTTAGGATTAATCCACTTGCCGATATCCGGACTCCACACCCAAGCCGCCTCAGAAATAGAGGAAAAAGAGGTTAAAAGTAGAAGTAAGGCCAAAAATTTAAGAGTTTTTTTCATGAGCTTATTTAAGTCCCAGTTGATTAATTTTTATAGCTTATACTTCCCTTTTAGGAAAGTCAATTAAGATACCCGGGTAGCCTTCAAATAACTTCCTCTGCAAACACTTGCATTGCCTCCAGGAGGCATTCGTAATGCCCACTGCACACGAAAGGTTCCTGCTGTGGGTCCATTCTTGACCATTCCCTTAATCGAAACATTGACATAGTGGTCAGGGGCTCCCCTATTGATAGACTGGTAATCAGCGTATGAATTAAACCTATAGTAATAATACTCTGTACTCGTACCACCAACGACTGCATCATCATACAACAATATAGCATCAGCACCCAACCAACCGGTAGCACCTAACGCGGGGCCTTCAAGCTTGAATTGTATGTCCGTATCCGAGTACTCTTTGACACACGCCGCAACCTCAAACTGCCATGTTTCATTAGCTCCAATCGGGAGCTGAAGAGCAGAATCATCAACAAAAGTGGTGCTAAAAAGTAGTTGGCCACCTGTTTTAGCTATTAGAATTGGGGCGCTTCCCCCGAGAGGAGAATAAGTGGATCCCTCCCTAGAAACCAGGATTTGGTTAGAACCTGTGTTGTAATAAATCCTCGCCGTCTCAGGAATCGT
>CAZCDB010000015.1:3582-26293 GCA_964497635.1 uncultured Planctomycetia bacterium
CCCGCCTTGGGAACCGCTGGATTGTTGTCGGAAGTCGTCCAAAAAATCCCTGGCATAAAATCTCCCGTGGAAAAATCAGAAATGATTTGAAGTCCGGCTCGGGTAACACCCCCGGTAAAAGTACCGATCGCATCGGAAACCTCCTCAACCCGAAGCCTTTGATAGCTCCCGTAAGGGGAGGGATAATACGTCGAAAGATTGACGTCTTCGGCGCGAAGAGAGTCTAAAGGGGTTAAAACGGGAATCAAACAACCCAATGAAAGAATCTTAAGGAAGAGTCTTGTATTCATGCTAACACCCCACTCAATTTGATTGAACGGTGGATTTTTTGAGCAACTTCACCAAGAGATCAGCCTCCAGGTTAACAAAATCACCTACTTTAAGCACTTGAAAAGTGGTTAATTTTAAAGTGTGTGGAATTAAATAAACGTGGAATTTATTTTTTTTGACGGTACCCAAAGACAGGCTGACCCCATGGACCGTGATTGAGCCCTTTTCGACCAGATAAGGTCGTAATTTTGAAGGAAACGAAATCACAAAACAAGCATCCTGCTTCCGACGAATGATTTTTTGGATCACCCCCACGCCATCCACATGCCCCTGGACAAAATGACCTTCGATGCGATTATTTTTTCTTAAGGCAGGCTCAAGATTGACAAGACCCCCCTCTTTTAAATTTTTAAAGCTAGTTCTTCTCAGGGTCTCTGCAATCAGATCGAAATGATAAAACTTCCCCTGCTTTTTGACCACGGTCAAACAAGCTCCGTTGACAGAAATGCTCCCGCCAATTTTGATCAAAGGAAATTTCTTAGGCGCCTCAAGAACCAAACGCCAACTTTTTTTCTGTGGGGTCCACTGCCGGACAATCCCGCAACCTTGAACGATTCCGGTAAACACTTAAAACCTTCCCCGAAGCAAAAGATCACGTCCCATCGGCTCAGCTTTTAGTCCCTGAATACGCGCCGCATCTTTTAAAAAGGAGATCCCTTCCCCTCCCACGGAGCTGACCGCCCCCTGCCCGCCAATAATTTTGGGTGCTACAAAAACATACATCTCATTCACGATCTTTTCTCGGAAAGCGCTTCCCAAAACCTCGCCTCCTCCTTCAATCAAAAGATTTACAATGCCCCGCTCACCCAACTCTCTTAGAAGCGAGCGCCAACCCACAAACCCTTTTCCATTCTCAGGCAGTTCCAAAATCTCTGCTCGCCGCTCAAGACGAGTCCAGGCCTTTGGCTTCGCACGCCTGGTGGTCACCAAGATCACACGATCACGCGAGGTTTTAGAAAAAATCCTGGCAGAAACAGGAGTTCTTAAGAAGCTATCCAAAACCACTTTGATGGGATAGCGCTGGATCGAGGCTAGGCGAGTATCGAGCCTTGGGTTATCTTTTAAAATAGTATTCACACCCACCAGCACCGCGTCCGCGCTCGCCCGAAGCTCATGAGAAAAAATCCTCGATTTTTTTTCGGTGATCCATTTCGAATCGCCGGTGGAAGTGGCAATTTTTCCATCCAGGCTCTGTGCCGCCTTGATCATGACATAGGGTCTTTTGTTCGCCAACCAAAATGAATAGTCGCGATTGAGCTCCCGTGCCTGCTCCTCCAACACCCCACAGGTGACTTGCACGCCGGCACGGCGCAAGACACGAATCCCCCGGCCTGCAACGCGTGGGTTAGGATCTTTCATCCCAATCACCACTCGCCGGATCTTGCTTCCAAGAATCAGATCGGTACAAGGGGGTGTTTTTCCAAAATGAGCACAGGGCTCGAGGTTGACATAAAGAGTGGCGCCGCGCAGATCGACTTGGGAAGAAAATATTGCGTTGACCTCGGCATGAGCTTGCCCGTAGCGCTCGTGAGCACCCTCACCGACCACTTTCCCTTTTTTGACAACAACCGCACCTACCAAAGGGTTGGGATGTGTCTTCCCGCGGCCTGCCGTCGCCAAGAGAAGTGCTCTTTGCATGAACTGCTCGTCCAATAGAGTTACGCCTTTTTGTTTGGGCACTCGGTCTTTGCAATCCTATCCAAAATTCCATTCACAAACTTGGAAGAATCCTCCTCGCCGTAACGCTTGGCAAGCTCCACCGCCTCATTGATCGCGACCTTGACGGGAATATCTTCGCAGAGCAGAACTTCATAAACAGCCAGTCTTAGAATATTGCGATCCACATACGCCATGCGTGGCACCGACCAATTTTCGGCATAGCGCTCAATCGCACTGTCCACCTGCTCAAGCTTCTCAATGACCCCATGAATAATTTTCTCGGTGTACTGGCGAACTTCCGGATCCTTTTTATCTTTTAAGAGAACATCCACTTCTCGAGGTTCCAGAGACACCTCGCTTTTATCTTCCCAAAAATCCTTCAGCGCCTCTTTAGCCCCCACGTCACTCAAATCCATCTGGTAGAGAATTTGAAGGGCAAATTCCCGACTCCGCGTTCTTTTTCTCATAATTTTTTAAGCATCCATTTTTCTTAAAAGACTGGCCATCTCAACGGCCGACAAAGCCCACTCCCGACCCTTGTTGGCGTGTTTGATTCCCACACGATGCGCCGCATCCTCCACCGACTCCGCAGGAATCATTCCCAAAATAACCGGAACCCCCGTCTCTTTTGAAATCTCCCGCACGCCTTTAGCTGTTTCAAGTACCACCTGGTCAAAATGTTTTGTTTTCCCACGAATCACCACCGCCAACGTGATCACCGCATCCAACTTTCTTTTTTTCAAAAGACGAGATGTTGCCAGCGGGATCTCAAAAGCTCCGGGAACTCGAAGCACTGTCAGATTTGAATTTTTAGCACCACAACGAAGTAGTGTATCCAGCGCCCCTTCCAAAAGCCTCTCCGTCAAAAATTCGTTAAACTCTGAGACCACCACCCCAAACCGCATCCCTTCGGCGTTGTAGTCTCCGCGAAGCACCTTGGCTTTTATTTTTTTGAGTGGCTGCTGAGCTATTTTTTTTAGCATGGGTTCTGGACTTTAAAGGGAGGCGAGAAAATGCCCGAGTTTATTTTTTTTGGTTTCAAGATACTTGCGATTGTGAGTGCCAGGACGTACCTGGATCGGCAAACGCTCTACCACATGCAAGCCGTAGCCTTCCAACCCCACAATCTTTTTGGGGTTATTGGTGAGCAGTCGAATTTTCCGGATCCCTAAATCTGCCAAAATCTGCGCACCCACACCATAATGACGCAGGTCCGCTTCAAAACCCAATTTTTTATTGGCTTCCACGGTATCCAATCCCTGATCCTGAAGCGAGTAAGCCTTAAGTTTGTTGAGAAGACCGATGCCGCGCCCCTCTTGACGCATGTAAAGAAGCACTCCCTTTTTCTCGCGAGCAATACGTTTTAACGCTTGGTCGAGCTGCTCCCCACAATCACAACGCTTGGATCCCAGCACATCCCCCGTAAAACACTCCGAGTGAACGCGTACCATGACAGGCTCGGAAGGATGGATATCCCCCAAAACAAGCGCAATATGATAGTCTCGGTCCACCGAAGACTCGTAGGCTACCAACTTAAACTCTCCATACTCATTGGCCAGTTGCGTTTCTACCGCCTTAAATACCAACTTTTCCTTTTTGCGACGATACTCAATAAGATCGCGAATCGTACAAATCTTAAGCTTGTGTTTTTTGGCAAAAGACTCCAGCTCACGGGTGCGCGCCATCGTCCCATCATCATTCATGATTTCACAGATGGCCCCCGCCGGACGAAGACCTGCCAGCCGCGTTAGATCCACACAAGCTTCTGTGTGACCCGCACGCACCAAAACCCCACCCTCTCGAGCACGCAGGGGAAATATGTGTCCGGGACGCGCCAAGTCCTCCTTGGTGGTTTTGGGATCAATCAGCGTCTTAATGGTTCGGGACCGATCATACGCTGAAATGCCTGTCGTAATCCCATGACGAGCATCAATAGAAACTGTCCAAGCCGTCTTGTACTCATCGCGATTGTTGGACACCATCAAATCAATCCCCAACTGCTCAAGCCTCTCCCCGGTCATGGGCGCACAAATAATACCCCGTCCATGCTTGGCCATGAAATTGATGTTTTTTGGCGTCGCAAAATCGGCGGCCACGACCAGATCGCCTTCATTCTCGCGATCCGCATCGTCCATCACAATAATAATTTTTCCCTTTTTAAGATCCGCCAACACTTCGGGAATGCTATTAAATTTCATAAAACTCCATTTTAAAAATAGTCACTAACAAAGGCTTGAATTCGGTCCCGCGTGCTCCCGGCTACTTTTTTCTCAAGACGCGGAACAATACCCCGTTTCTCCATTTCGGAAGCCACCTGTAAAAGCCCCTCAATGGAAGGACGGCCGGACTCCCTGCGACAAGGAACATCCAAGCCCTGATTCAGCTCCTGAAGCAGTCTGGCATCCTGTGATCTCTCCCCCGTCAGAACCACTTCTGAGACTTGAGGATGGTTTTTTTTGAACTCCTGACACAAGGCCAACAAAACTCCTCGGTGATCTTCCCAACGAGAAGCCGTCGACAAAAGCGTCCTATACTCAAGAATTTTTCCCGAAGATAAAACAAGACCATTTAAAAAATCTTTGCCCAAACCCCAAAGAATCCGAGGCTTTTGTCTCTCTTCGGGTCGAAACAAAGCCCAGGCACTGGCTAAACCGGATAAAACAGGGGTTGCATGAGAAAACCCGGCTCGATTCAAACAACGGTTCCAATGATCCGCGCGCTCCGCAGAAATCAAAAGAAGATGGACCTTTACATCCAGCTTATGACCAAAAATCCCGACAGGATCCACCACCGGATCCTTATCATCAATCACATAATCCGTCTCGCAAGCGTAAATGATTTTCTTTTCAAAATTCCCCACCATACGCTCCGCCGCTCGCACCGCCGCTCGCACATCGGAGGCCTGAATCTCCCCCTCACCCTCAAGAACTTTTGATCCCGTGGACCAGGCGCTCTCCACCCGCACATCATTCACGCTATAATAGACGTGGCCTATCTTCGCTCCGGCTGATTTTTCTGCTTTTTGGGCGGCGGAAACAAGACTCTCGACAAAATCTCCCCAATGCTCAATCTCACCCTCTCGAATCCCCTCCGCAGGCACTTGGGCATCACCCAGCACGCGAAGCTCTCCACCTTTTCTTTTATCCGCCAGCACCCAATGGATACTTTCCGCACCGACTTCCAGCGCAGAAAATTTTCGAGATGAAAAAAAAGGCAGGAGTGCGCTCAACGGGGCCCGATGACAACATCATCAAAACGCAAGTCGATATAAAAAATCTTGGTCGGATCCAGAGGCACGCGCCGTAAGGTTTGATCCAATATTTTAAGCCTCTCCATCAAGTGAGACCCTCCAAATCGAAGCTCCATCTGCCCGTCAATACGCAAAACAATATTGTTGGGATCTGTGATATTCACATGGGTCAAGACATGTCCTCGCAAAACACCGGAACGCTGAATTTCTTGGGCAAATTTGACCGCCCGTTTGATATCGGGATCTTCCAACACCACTCCCACAAAAAGACCCTGAGAAGGAAGCTTGGCTCCTTCAATAATCACCAAGTTGCGAAAGGGGGTCGTTGCCGTGCCGGGTAAAAGCACGCGATCCTGATCTAGCTGTACATAGCGAGAAGAAAACAGAGCCTGAGCCACCGGAGTGCGCCTCTTAAGCGTAATTTCAACCTCGTTGGGCAACACACGGCGCGCCAAAACTTCCTTGTATTCGGGATGTTTGCGTTTGATTACCTCTTGGACCGCCACAAGATCTAAGCTAATCAAACTCTCTCCGGGTTTTAGTTCGCAAAAATCAAACGCCTGAGCCTGGCTGATGCGCCCGGCATTGACGATTGTTACACGGCTCAACTGAAAAATAGAGGAATTGAGCGCGTATGCAATCACGGTCCCAAAAAGAAGCCCCACGGCAGTCAATGACAAGATATAAGGCAGTGAGTAAAACAGCCCCTGCCTCAATCCACTCAGCAAACGGATTGAAAAAATACCCGAGCCGGAAGAGCTTTTTTTCTGCGTCTTTAATTTTAACGGCTTTACCACTTCTGAATCACCTCGTTAGGTTGTGTCGATAACTGCATGATCTTAACACAAAGATCCCCAAATTCTATCCCTGCCGCCTGGGCCGCCTTAGGCAACAAGCTCTTGCCCGTCAACCCCGGGATCGTATTGACTTCCAGCACATAAGGCTCTCCCTGCGACAAAATCACATCCACCCGCGCCATGACACGACAACCGAGTGCTCGATAAGCTTTCAGGGCGGCGGCATGGACCACTCGGACTTCCTCCGGAGTCAATTTTGCCGGAAATTCATACTGTGTGCCGCCACTCTTATACTTTGCCTGATAATCATAAAATTTTTCACTGGGAATGACCTCCACAATCGGTAGAGCCTCTTCCGCTAGAATTCCCACCGTTAATTCCCGTCCGGCAATATACTCCTCAACCAGAATCGTGGGCGAATAACGAAAGGCTTCCTCGCAAGCCCTGGCCACATCCTCTTTCTTAGAAACAATCGTCACCCCGACACTGGATCCTGAACAAGCGGGCTTGACCACCACCGGAAAACGCGTGGGCTTAAACCCGGCAATCTCTTCAAGATTGTGAAAGAGAGCAAATTCAGGAACCAAAATCCCTTCTCGCTTAAAAATCGTTTGTGCTTTAGATTTGTCAAAAGCAAGCTCGCTGGCCACAGGCCCCGAACCTGTGTAGGCAAGACCTGCCTCTTCAAGCATCTTTTGTATCACTCCATCCTCCCCAAAAGTTCCGTGAAGAGCCAAAAACACCATCACCACCTTTTCACTTTTGAGTGTGGAAACAAAATCACCGACAGGGTCTAGAAGTAAGACATCAAACCCCTTGTTCTTAAGCGCTTCAAAAACCGCTTTCCCCGAGATCAAAGAAATCTCCCTCTCGCAGGAAGGACCCCCGGCCAAAACCGCAATTTTTCCTGACGAGACACCAAAAGCAGGGATGACACTGGAAGATTCGATATCGGATATCAGGCGAACTTCCGTCTCAAGCTCAATCCCTGTTTTTTCTTTGACGGTTTCGCGAACCCGAACCATGAGCTCTTGCACCTGCTTGGAAGTCGCGCCTCCAAGATTGATTAGAAAGTTGGCATGTTTCTCAGAAACCTGTGCTTTCCCTACCGCAAAACCTTTGAGCCCCGCCTCATCAATGAGTCGCCCACTGGAACATCCCGCCTTTTCAGGATTCTTAAAAAGACAGCCAGCGCTGGCATGCCATAAATCCTGAGTTTTGGCACGATGTTCGTGATACTCTTCAAGTTTTGTTTTTGTTTTTTCAAGCGGTGCCTGCGGAAATGAGAACACCGCCTCCAAAACAATTTGATTTTTGATACCAGAAGAGCGGTACTGAAAAGAAAGCTCTTCTTTTTTGGCCCACCGAAGATTTCCATCGAGATCCAGGAGAAGCACTTCTTGCAAAAACTCATCCACCGATTGGTTGTGGCTTCCCGCGTTCATCACCACCGCCCCCCCGATGCTTCCCGGAATTCCCGAAAGAAATTCAAATCCCCCCAAACCTTTTTCCAAACCATATTGAATCAGCAGATTATTCATCACTCCCGCTCGTGCCAAAATTTTCCCGGGGGCCAAGCTAACCATCTGCCGAAAATAAGGCGCTCCCAAGTGAAGCACCACACCCCGCACACCCTCATCCGCCGCCAACACATTGCTCCCGGCTCCAAAAATACGCACACGAAGCCCGCGGGTCCGACACTCCCAGAGGACATTCTTTAAATCCTCCACATCCTCCGGCTCAATCCAGTATTCTGCCGGGCCGCCAATCTTGATCGAGGTGTGGCGAGAAAGAGGTTCTTCCGCCAATACCTTTCCCCGGACCCCCCTAAAAAAAGAAAGTTCCTTGGCCACCTGATAGACATCCCCTGCGCCCAACGCAATTACAAGATCTCCCGGTCGGATCAATGCGCGCATCTTCTGAACGACCTCTTCCCGAGGAACATAGGCAACATCCGGATGACCTGCGGAGCGCACAACTTGAGAAACTCTCTCCCCAGAGATCCCTTCCAAAGGCTTCTCTCCGGCCGCATAAATATCTGTAATCAATAACTGATCTGCATCCCCAAAAGAGGTGGCAAAATCACTTAAGAGATCCTCTGTGCGAGAAAAACGGTGGGGCTGAAATACAGCTAAAATTCTTTTTTTTGCCAAAACACGTGCGGCCGCCAAGGTCTTTTTTATTTCTGTGGGGTGATGTGCATAATCATCCACAATGAGCGTATCCGGACTTTCATATTTGATATCAAACCGCCGTCCGGCCCCCTCAAATTTTTCAAGCGCCCTCTGCACGGCACTAAAATCAACTCCGCAAAGAGAGGTTGCAGCGATCGCCCCAAGAGCGTTCAAGACATTGTGCTTCCCTAAAATTTTCATCTTTACCAAACCCAAACACTTTTTTTTATGCCAGGCCTGGAACGTCACCCCTCGAGTCCCTTGGGGACACTCAATAATCTCTGTGGCATAAAAATCATAAGAAGGGTCTAGTCCATACAAAAGCACGGGGACCTGGCTTTCAAACGCCAGTCGTGAAATACAAGGATCCTCCGCACAAGCAATCCATCGCCCCCCGGGACGAAGACGCAAGATAAAATCCCGGTAAGCCTGCTCCATCCGGTCCACGGTCCCATAAAAATCTAAATGCTCTTTTTCGATATTGGTAATGATCTCAATATCCGGGCTAAACTTTAAAAAAGAAGCGTCGCTCTCATCCGCTTCGATCACCATTTCGCGACCCTGTCCGGTACGAGCATTCCCTCCCAAGAGCTCCACCACACCCCCTACCACCACCGAAGGATCATGCCCGGCCTCTTTTAAAATCAGACCCACCAGCGCCGTCGTCGTTGTTTTTCCATGGGTTCCCGCAATCGCCAAAGTAAACTTTTCACGACACAGAGCCGCCAGGGCATCCGCACGGTGAATCAGGCGAATCCCACGGCGAAGAGCTTCCACACGTTCCGGATGATCTTCTTTGATGGAGGAAGAATACACCACCAGTTTGGCACCTTCCAAGTGTCTGGGATCGTGACCGATTAAAACCCGGGCCCCCTGTTTTTGAAGTTCCGATAAAATCGGCGTATTTTTGACATCACTGCCCTGCACCGGATGCCCCAGCTCCATATACATGCGGGCAATCCCGCTCATCCCTATGCCTCCCAAGCCGATAAAATGAATCTTCTCTTTTAGTTCCACCCGCAACACTCCTTAATAAAACCTGTCAATTTCATTCTTGAATTTTCTTGAATAGGCTGTTTTTCAATCGTGCGCTCCAAAAACTCTGTTAAAGTCTCGGCCAAAATTTCTGCCGTCAATTCGGATTGTTCAATAATTTTAGAAAAGCCACCCGCTAAAAATGCTCGCGCATTCAAAAGCTGATGTCCCCCAGCAAAAGGATAAGGCACCAAAATAGCCGGAAGTCTCTTCGCCTTGGCCTCGGCCAAAAAAGTAGCTCCAGCCCGTCCAATCGCAACATCCGCGACACCATACGCCAAGTCCATTCGCTCAAAAAACGAAAATGCCCGAGCAGTCACTCCTTCCCGTGCGCAGCGATCCTCGGCGAGTGCTGTCGACATCTTTCCTGTCAGGTGAATCACTTGCAAGGACAACCTCAAGGTTTCCGGAAGAAGCTTTAGCGCCTCCAAAAAAACAGTATTGATGGATTCCGCACCCTGACTGCCGCCAAGCACGAGAACTGTTTTTTTCTGGCTTGAAAAACCAAAAAACTCTAAGCCCTCATTCCGACAATCTTTTTCAATGGAAGCTCGAATCGGATTTCCCGTGCACAGCATCCGGGGATGCTTGGATAGATAACTCCTCGTCTCCTCAAAACTCAAAGCCACCGCACTCACCCAAGAGACCAAAATCTTATTAGCAAAACCGGGCATTACATTTTGCTCATGAATCATCGTACGAATTCCAAGGAGCCTAGCCACCACCAATACCGGAAATGAAAAATGGCCGCCAAAACCCACCACGATTGCCGGCCGCTCCGCCCTCAAAATCCGGTAAGACTGAATGAAACCTCGGAACAATTTTATCAAAAAAGAAGGGTTGAATAAAGAACGGCTTCCACGAAAAGGCGCGGAGTCAATCGAGAAAACTTTCTCCATGGTTATTATTCTAAAGATAGCATTCTCAATATCTTTGTTGCCGCAGACATAAACCAGGCGAAGCGAAGGATCCCATCGCTTCAGCTCCTCAGCAACAGAGAAAGCAGGAAAAATATGCCCACCCGTCCCGCCGCAAGCAAGCACAACACAACGCCCAGGGCTAGAGGTCATTCGATATTTTTCACTTTCGAAATATTCAAAAGAAATCCCAAAGCAATCATGTTGGCCAAAAGCGCGGATCCCCCATAACTGATAAAAGGCAGTGACAGTCCTTTGGTCGGCAACGCGCCGATGCTGACTCCAATATTAATGATGGCCTGAATAGCGATCAGACTCACTAAACCCAACGCCAAAAGCTGTAAAAAATTATCTTTGGTCCTAAAAACAATCACCATCCCGGAAAAGATAAGAATGACAAAAAGAAGGACCACCGATCCCGCCCCCAAAAACCCAAGCTCTTCTCCAATAATCGAAAAAATAAAATCCGTGTGAGACTCCGGCAAAAAGAACAATTTCTGTTGAGATTCTCCTAGTCCACGTCCAAATAACCCTCCGGATCCTAGGGCCAAAAACGACTGAATGATTTGAAAACCCGTTCCTTTTGGGTCCTCCCAGGGGTTAAAAAAAGCGAGGATTCTTTTACGACGATAAGGCTTGGCGAGCATTAAATACAAAAGGGCGGGGATAGCAGCGGCAATCATCCCTGCCAGATATTTGATCGGAAAGCCCGCCGCAAAAAAAAGAACCAAAATCACCATCGCCACCGTGACCGCAGTGCCTAAATCCGGCTGTTTAAGCACCAAACCGGCCGAAATCCCAAGAACTACCAAAGCCGGAAGAATCGTGTGTTTAAAGTCGTTTAAACTTTCCCTTTTTCTTTCCAGGTAATCTGCCATATAAAAGATAAGAGCGATTTTTAAAAACTCGGAAGGTTGCACACTAAAACCCATAAATTTAAACCACCGCCGGGCCCCGCCCGCCGAGGAACCCACATGCGGAATCAGAACCAAAACCAAGAGCACCACCACCCCAATCAAAATGATTTTGGCGTGCCGACGTAAAGCATTGATATTGACTCGCGAGGCAAGCCACGCCGCAACGCCCCCCACCCCCAGATAAACCAAGTGTCTCACCAAAAAATAATGAGCATCTTTCATGACCTCCAGCGCATAAATTGCGCTCGCACTGTAAATCATCACCACCCCAATCGCGATCAAAATCAATGAAGAGCCAAAAAGAAGCGTGCGTGCTCGGGCCAGCGGGTCCATTACTGATTTTCCAATTCGTGAAATATTTTCTTAAAAACTTCTCCACGGTGCTCGTAAGAAGTAAACTGGTCAAAACTCGTACACATAGGAGAAAGAAGAATCGTATCTCCAGGATGCGCCTCTTCAAAGGCCAGCTTCACCGCTTGATAAAAATCCTTCTCCGTTTTGATCGCTGATACGCTGCTCCATACCGCCGCGATTTTCTCACGCGCCTCTCCATATAAAACAGCAGTCCGGACTTTATCTCGCACAAGATTTTCAATTTCCCCGAAGGGCGCTCCCTTATCACGTCCTCCGGCCAACAAAATCAGGGGGGATTCACTGGCAAGAATCGCGGCGCGCGTGCTCTCCACCGTCGTGGATTTAGAATCATTGACAAAACGAACTCCCCGCACCTGACCCAAAGGCTCAATGCGATGCTCGAGTGTTTTAAAAGAGCTGACACTTTTTTGTATTTTTTCTCTGGGAACTTTAAGCAAAGTAGCCACGGAAGCAGCCGCCATGATATTTTTCATGTTGTGCATGCCTTGGAGCTTAAAATCAACGGGATCCAAAAGCATGGTTTCCACACGGCCCCGCCGCAGCTGGATCTGATGATCCTGCCAAAAAACACCGCTCATCAAGGGATGTTGGCTGAAAAAATGAACTTGAGAGCGCGCTTTCTTGGCCATAGCTCGGACCAAGAGATCATCAAAATTAAGCACTAGGTGATCCCCTGCCTTCTGGTTCTTAAAAATCATTTCCTTGGCCTTGGTATAATTTTCAATGGTTTTATGCCGGTCCAGATGATTGGCACTGATATTAAGCACCACCGCCATGGAGGGACGAAACGTCGGGCTATCCTCCAACTGAAAAGAACTCAGCTCTAAAACCACGGTTGAGGTCGCAGTGATTTCAGACACAGCTTCCAAAAAAGAATAGCCGACATTCCCGCACAACACACTGTGATGTCCCCCTTCCACCAAAATCCGGTGAAGCAGATTGCAGGTTGTGGTTTTTCCATTGGAACCCGTCACCGCGATGATTCTTCCCTTGCAAAAATAAGAAGCCAGTTCAATCTCGCTAATGACTGGTATCTTTTTTCTTCTGGCAAATTCTAAAGGCAGGCTTTCCTTGGGAACCCCGGGACTGGTCACCACCTGATCCACTTCACGTAAGAATTCTTCCGTGTGTCTTCCCGTCTGGACATCAACACCCAGTCCGCGCAAATAACCTGCATTCTCAAGCACTTCTTTTTTCTCAGAACCGTCGCTGACGCGCACCCGCGCCTTTTGGGCCAATAAAAATTTGGCGGCGGCAAAACCGCTCTTCCCCAGGCCAATGACAGCAATTTTTTTATTTTTAAGGTTCATTGGATTTTGAGAGTCGCCAGGCCCGCGAGAGCCAAAATAATCGAGAGGATCCAAAACCGGATCACCACCTTGGTTTCTTTAAGACCCGTCAGCTGAAAATGATGATGAATGGGTGCCATAAGAAATATTCGCTGTTTTCTCAGCTTAAAACTGGTGACTTGAAGAATCACCGATAGCGCCTCCACCACAAAAATCCCACCCACCAAAACCAAAAGCAATTCTTTCTTTGAAAAAATAGCCACCGCCCCCAAAGCGCCTCCCAGACTGAGGGATCCCATATCTCCCATAAAAAGACTTGCCGGATGCGCGTTGAACCAAAGAAACCCAAGACCCGCGCCAAAGAGCGCCGCACAAAAAACAGTCAACTCCCCCGCGCCGGCAATGTAAGGAATGTGCAAATAATGGCTAAAACCGTAATGCCCGGCCATGTAGCTAAAAATGGCATAAGTGAGCGCAATTGTTAGCGTGCAACCAATCGCAAGACCATCCAACCCGTCCGTTAAATTGACGGCATTGGAAGAGCCGGTGATCACCAGCGCCACAAAAAGAACATAGAGAGGTCCCAAAGCCCAAAACCAATTTTTTAAAAAAGGAATGGCTACATCCGCCCAAACCGGAGAATCCCGATAAAGAAAAAAACCGACACCCAGTCCTACCGCCATCTGAGCTAAAATTTTGTACTTGCCTGCCAATCCTTTGGAGTTTTTTTTAGAAAGCTTCAGGTAATCATCGATAAAACCAACCGCCCCCAAGCAAAATACGACCACCGAACAAAGGATCACGTAGCGATTACGCAGATCCGCCCAAAGAAAAATGGAGGTAAATAAAGCTCCCAAAATCATGAGCCCTCCCATGGTCGGCACCTTCTCTTTGCCGGCGTGTGCCTCATAAAGCTTGGAGAATCCTTCCCGCTCAATCCCTTGCTTAAGATTCATTCCGGAAAGGTAATGGATCACCCGCGGTCCAATCCAAAGGCTGATGATAAAAGCCGTGACTCCTGCCATCGCCGCGCGAAACGTGATGTATTGAAATAGATTGAACCCGATAAAAAATTTCTTGAGAGGGTAAAGCCAGGCATAAAGCATTAAACAAAGTTCTCCATCACTTTTTCCATTTTCATTCCACGAGATCCTTTGATCAAAACGAGATCTCCGGCACTCGCCAGCTTCCGGCAGAGACGACCCGCCTCCACGCTATCCCCCACACATTCCGTCTTTGAAATACTCATTCCTTTTTCAACCGCCTCTTGAGCCGCCAAAGCTGCTAGAGGGCCGACGGCAACAACAAAATCTAAATTCATCCCCGCCAATACTGCCCCCATTTGCTGATGAAGTTTTTGCGCCTCTTGCCCAAGCTCCAACATATCGCCAAAAACAACCCCTTTTTTTCCCGGACTCTTCAAGCTTTTAAGCGTCTCAAGCGCCGCCTGAAACGAAGCCGGGTTTGAGTTATAACTATCATCAATAAACTGCACTTGGGCCAAAGATTTCAGATGCAAACGCCCTGAAACAGGCTTGAATTCCTTAAGGCTTTTACGCAAAAAATCGACGGGGACGCCCCAAGTGCTGGCAACCGCAATCGCCAAAAGCGCATTGATGACATTATGACGTCCCAAGAGAGGAATTTCAAAAACTTCTTTTCCGTTTAACTGAAAAGAAGTTCCGTTCTCATGACACCAAAGATTATCCGCATAAAAATCATTGCCTTCTTTTTCAAAACCAACGCGGATCAACCGATGAACACCACTCTGCACCTCTCGAAGCCGTGGATCCTCTCCATTAATAAATAAAGTTCCTCCCCTTTTGAGATGTTTTAGAAGTCCCAGTTTTTCGGCACGAACCCCCTCGATATTTTGAAGCCCTTCCAAATGCGAGTGTCCAATCAGTGTTAAGACACCCATTTCCGGCGCAGCAATTTCAGAAAGCCTTTCAATCTCGCCAGGCTGATTGGTCCCAAGCTCAAGCACCATGGCCTGATGAGTAGACTCTAACTGCAAAATGGTTTTGGGAACACCCACAAGATTATTTTCGGTGCCCTTGTTTTTGTGTACTGAAAATTTGGACGCCAAAAGATGGGCCGTCATTTCCTTGACCGTTGTCTTTCCTGAGCTTCCGGTAATGGCAATCGTTGGAACATTACTCTCTTGCCGGTGATACCGTGCCAAGTCTCCATAAGCCTTGAGCACATCTTCAACAAGAATCCAGCTACACCCTTCCTTCTCGATCAAGATCTTCTTGGGATTGGAAAATACAAAATGTCGCGCCCCTTTTTCAAACGCCTCGGGAATAAAATCATGCCCATCAAAATGAGGACCTTTCAAAGCAAAGAAAACATCCCCCGGACCCACCACACGCGTGTCCGTTGAAATTTTTCCCACGCCTGCTTCAGAAGCCAGCGGTTGAAGC
This sequence comes from uncultured Planctomycetia bacterium, assembly GCA_964497635.1. Lineage (GTDB taxonomy): Bacteria > Omnitrophota > Gorgyraeia > 2-02-FULL-51-18 > 2-02-FULL-51-18 > CAMDWQ01. Next base: position 18,752 of record CAZCDB010000015.1, read on the forward strand.
AAGCGCCCTCCGGTAGCTTCCAAGATTTTGACAAGATTCATGTTATCGTCCACAGAGAACTTTTTGAACTTCTTCTTGATCGCTGAAAGGCAGTGCCTGATTTCCGATTACCTGCGTCCTCTCATGACCTTTACCCGCCAACAAAACAATGTCTCCTTCTCGCGCCGAAAGCAAAGCCTGGCGGATCGCCTTACGACGGTCCAGCATCACGGAGTAGTTTTTAAAATCAGGGGGGAAGCCTTCGCAGATCTGCGCTGCAATTGACTTTGGGTCCTCTGAGCGAGGATTGTCCGAGGTAATATACACAAAATCTGAAAGCTGGCTGGCAATCGCCGCCATTTTAGGGCGCTTGGTGCGGTCGCGGTCCCCACCACAACCAAAGACCACCAAAAGCCTTTGCTTACGGTATTTTTGAAGCGCTTGCAGAACATTTAAAAGTCCGTCCGGTGTATGCGCAAAGTCCACAAACACACCAAAATTTTGCCCCCCTTGAATCGCTTCCAAGCGTCCAGGCACCCCTCCAAACTTAGACAAATGCCCCACGATTTTGCTTAAATCAAAACCCAGTCCATGCAAAACAGCCAAGGCTCCCAACACATTGTAAATGTTATGCACGCCCACCAACGGGCAAGAAACCTTCACCACTCGATTTTCCCATTTCAAATCCCAATCCGTAGAATCAACGCGATACTGGATATGGCAAGCTTGGAGATCAGCTTTCTCATGAATCCCATAAGTGAGCGTCCTGCCCCGAGTCCTTGGAAGTAGCTTCTTCCCCCAGGCATCATCCCCATTGATCACCGCAATATCTTTGGGCTCTAAACCAGAAAAAAGCTTAGCCTTCGCCTCAAAATACGCTTCCATCGTTCCGTGATAATCCAAGTGATCCTGAGTCAAATTGGTAAAAAGTGCTGCACAAAAAGAGATCTCGCTCACCCGCTTTTGGTCCAAAGCGTGGGAAGAGGCTTCCATCACACCGTAAGAGCAGCCCGCCGCCACCATCTGAGAAAGTAAATTCTGAAGCTGAAGAGGTCCCGGAGTCGTCTCCACCGCAGGCCATTCTTTCCCATCAAAACGGTAGCTGACGGTTCCAATCACGCCCGTTTTCTGACCTTCACAAGCAAGAAGATATTCTAAAAGATAACTGGACGTCGTTTTCCCATTGGTCCCGGTGATCCCAATGACTTTGAAACGCTTGGAGGGCTCCCCATAAAATACGGCCGCAAGCCTTGCCGCTGCCGCTCTTGCATCCGGCACCAAAATGATCGGCAAAGAAGAAGCATTCTCTACTTTTTTATCCGCCACGACCGCCATAGCACCCCGAGAAACAGCTTCCTGAATAAAAGCTGTTCCATCTTGCTTTACTCCTTGAATAGCCACAAACACAGAGCCCTGCCGGACCTTCCGAGAATCCGTTTCAACACTGGAAACTTCCTGCTCGGCCATCCCTGCAGGCAAAAAAACTTGCCAACCACCACCGGCCATCAACTGTTTTAAATTCAAGATCGAGCCCCTGCTTTCTTTTTCTTTCCCTTAGACTTGGTCACTTCCTCCGGTAATTCCGTCTGAGAAATCTCCCAATAACCCAAAATCTCGGAGGCTATCTTAGAAAATGCCGGAGCCGCCGTCTCTCCACCAAAAATAATCGGATGAGGCTCATCCAGGCTTACGGTAATTACAAGCTTGGGTTCATCATACGGCACAAAACCCACAAAAGAAGCAAAAAAATGATCATGAGAATAGGTTCCATTGGGCAATATTTTTTGCGCCGTCCCCGTCTTTCCCGCCGCTCTAAACCCGGGTACTTTTGCCTTCTTTCCTGTCCCCCGAGATACCACCCCCTCCAAAACCGTGCGTGTTTGGATCGCCGCTTCTTTTGAAATCACCTGACGAAGCGGCGTGATAGGATAAACTTCTTTGACCTTTCCTTCCTCATCATCAATAAAATCAATAATCCGCGGCTTCATCAGCACGCCGTCATTAGCAATGGCTCCCATCGCACAAGCTAGCTGCATCGGAGTCACCGCCACACCCTGCCCAATCGGGATATTGATAATGGAGCTACGCGACCAATTTTTAGGATGCGGAACAATTCCCGAAACTTCCCCCACCAAGGGAATTCCTGTCCGCTGACCAAAACCAAAAGCTTTGATTGTTTTGTACAACCTATCCCCGCCCAACCGCATTGCCCCTTTGACCGTTCCGATGTTACTAGACTTTTCAATCACCTCACGAAACGAAAGCACCCCAGAACCATGATGATCGTGAAGCACTTTCCCCGCCACCGCCCAAGAACCATTTTCGCAATTAAATTTTTCATTTAAATTAAAAACTTTATTTTCCAAAATGGAGGCCAAAGTAATGCCCTTAAAAACAGAACCTGGCTCAAAAATATCGGTAATAGCTCGATTGCGACGGCTTTCAGGGGTGGATTTTTTGGATTCGTTTAGATCGTAGACGGGATACATCGCCATCGCCAGAATATTGCCGGTTTTGGGTTCCAACACAATCACGGACCCACCCTTGGCGTTATATTTTTTACAAGTCTCGCTCAGGATTCTTTGCGTCAAAGATTGAATAACTTCATCGATGGTGAGATGGACGTGGTATCCGTCCACCGGGGAGGTCACTTCCAGCTGCTTGGAGATCAACTCCCTCTGCTTGGCGTCTTTTTGCGCCAGGCGCCAACCGGGAACCCCCTTCAGATAGCTGTTGTATTGAAGCTCGATTCCCTCTAAACCATCATTATCAATTCCAGTAAAGCCGATCAACTGACATGCTGTCTCCCCTTTGGGGTAAACACGCTGAGATTCTTTTACAAATTCAAGACCATCGACCTTCAGTTTTTTGATCGCTTCCACTTTGGCGGGCGAAATCTTGCGGGCAATCCAGACAAAGGACTTCTCTTTTTTTAGATGCCGTAAGATTCCTTGACGATCCTTCCCAAGAATTTTGGCAAGAGAAGTTGCAACAGCCTCTTTATTCTTGACGTCCTTGGAGACCGCATAGAGTGAATCAAGTCGCACGTCCAACGCCAATTCTTTACCCTTAGCGTCTAAAATACGACCTCGAACAGGCTGCATTTCAATGATTTTATGGTATTGATTCTGGGCGAGAGAGAGGTAATTGGAGGCTTCAAAAATTTGGATAAAACCAAGGCGCGCTAGGAGAATGAGGAGCGCGAAGAAAAAAAATGAAAAAATGACAAATAAACGGTTTCTTGATATCACTTAAATTTTTAAAAATATACTTTCATTAACTGTAAACTCACAGTCTACTCAAAAAGCCTCAGATGCTAGGCGCGAGACAACGGGCCGACGAGGCGTAGCGGAAGCTACGTCGCAGGAGCGCCCGAGGATCGCAACGACGCAGATGAGGCTTTTTCAGCAGACTGCTAAGACTCTTTAGCTTGGGCTTCTGCTGTTCCTACCAAAAACTTCCCCCACAAAGCAGGGTTGGCTAAAACAGACTGTGTCCAGGAAGTGCTCTGGGTGCGGGCTTGATCAGCCAGCACTAATGTTTGCCAAGTCTTGGGAGAAGCCAACAAAACCTTCTGAGCTAAAAGACGCTTTTCAAGATTTGCGGGCGACTTCAGCTTGGCAATATTGTACTTAAGCGCTCGAGCACGGTCAAGAAGCTGAACCTTCATCTCTTCTTGTTTGCGAATGGTATAACCAATTTGGAAGGTTTGCACCCCTGCAAAGACATAGGAGAGGCTGGCGATGGTTACCAAAACCAAACCCGTCATGAAACGTTTCATTCCGAGTCTCCTTGCGCTTTTAAAAACGCGCGAAGCTTGGCGCTGCGAGCACGAGGGTTGGAAGCCATCTCGCTCTCTTGCGCTACCCACGGTTTTTTTGTAAGCATCTTCCCCATTCCGCGCTTCTCCCACTCTCTAAAATGTTGCTTTACCAGCCGGTCCTCAAGCGAATGAAACGAAATGATCGCCAAACGCCCTCCGGGCAAAAGATAATCTAAAACTTTTCCCAAAAATTCTTCCAAAGCTTCCAACTCTTGATTGACCGTAATCCTCAGAGCCTGAAACGTTCGCGTCGCCGGATGAATACGTCCGTAACGATAACTTTTAGGCACCGCACTAAACACGACTTCTTCAAGCTCGCGAGTCGTTTGAATTGGCCGTACCCGCCGGGCCTCTACGATCCGCTCTACAATCCGCCGGGCCATCCTTTCTTCTCCCAGCTTCCATAAAATCTGCCGAAGCGCTTCCGGGGACGACTGATTGATAATATCCGCCGCCGTCCATCCGGCGCCCTCCGGATTCATCCGCATATCCAGAGGCCCTTCTTTTTGAAAACTAAAACCGCGAGCCGCCTCTTCAAGCTGAGGGGATGATACCCCCAGATCCAACAACACCGCATCCACGGCTTTAAATTCAAGCGAAGCAAAGACTGCTTCAAGATTTCTAAAATCTTCGTGCAGCAGCACGATCGAACTTCCAAACTTGTCTCGGCACTGCCGGATGGCCTCAGGATCCTTATCAAGACCCACCACCACCCCGCCAGAGCCAACTCGCTTCATCATTTGGGCGGCATGCCCGGCTCGACCCAAGGTCCCGTCTAACACCCGGTGACCTGCTTCCAGCTTCAATAACTCCAAAACTTCATTTAAAAGAACGCTAACATGCCCCGGCCCACCATCCATCCGAAATTATCGGTTTCGCAAAGATGATTTAGGAATAAACGTCAACTCCTGAGACCGCTTAAACGCCAAAATTTTTTCAAAAAATTTGATATCCCCACTCATGAGCGACAACATATGACGCCGTTTTGAATTTTCAACACTTTCCTCATCATGAAAAGAATGTCCCCCTAAATAAGCTTCGCTCACCTCTTTGCGTATCTGTCTCTTCACGACTTCTCCTCAGGGCTTTCACGATCGTTAAATATCTGTTCCGAAATTTTTTCAAAAGAATCCTTGGTGTTTTTGTAAAAGTCTTCCCAATTTTGCTTGGCCCAGATTTCCATGCGATTGGAAACCCCAACGATAATTACATCGCGCTGAATTTTTGCGAATTCTTTCAGATAGTCGGGAACTAAAATCCGACCCTGCTTATCGCAGGTAACTTCGCAAGCGCCTGAGAAATAAATCCGATTAAATTGCCGTGCCTGGACACTGGTAAAAGGGAGGGATCGAAACTTGGCCTCCTGCTTTTTCCATTCATCTTCTGCGAATACAAACAGACACGAATCCAACCCTCGAGTAACAAAAAATCGTTCGACATAATTTTCTTTAAAAACCTCACGAAATTTGGAGGGGATGATAAGACGGCCCTTTTCGTCAATGCTATGTTGGTGTTCGCCGTAGAACATATTTCAGATCCCCCACTTTTCACCACTTTATGGTGATTTATGGGTTTATTGTACCCAGAAGGGCTGGGGGTGTCAACACCTATCGTCATGTTTTCTGTCTTTGCCGAAGCTTGGCGGCCAGATCATTGATATTGTCAACCAACTCACGAAGCTCGTCATTTTTTCTCAAGGTAAGCTTAATGTCATAGTTCCCATCCCCCATCGTCTTAAGTGCCTGATAGATCTTGGGTAAAGGCCCTGCAATTCGATGCGAAAAAAGGATGGATCCCCAAAAAATAAAGGGCACCGCCGCCAGCAGACTGATCCCCGACCAGAAATAGACGGAGCGGAAAATAACCACCAGCCGCGCCTGCGGATAGACATCCGCCAGCTTCTCTCCCATCAACATGAAAGTCGTTAAAAAAATAGCGCCTCCCGTCAAAACTGCGGAAGCCAACGCCAAAAGAATAACAAAGCGAGCAAAACGAAACTGCAACCCGCGCTGTATGATGTATTCTTTACGAATCGATGGGGCCATATTATCTCCTAGTCAGAATAGCGGAACGACGCACAGAAAAAACAACAACACCCTTTCGGGAATCCTTGATAATTTTATTGACCTTGGATAAAGGCAGATAGCGCGTGGACTCTTCATTCACAGCCGAAACAAGATCCCCTTCTTTAAGACCTGCAGCGGCGGCAGGCCCCCCAGAATCTATTTTTTCAACGGTTGTGCCTTGCTGGTCTAGCTTGAGCTTCATTCCCAAGTTATTGGAAAATTCTCCAAACTTCACCTTCTTAACTTTAATCATGCGCTCATATTCGAGGGAAAAACTAGAATAGCGAGGAGCCAACATTTTTTGAACGATCACTTCAAGACTCAGATAGCGTAGAGACTCTCCATCCATCCCCACCAAGCGATCCCCGCGCTTCATTCCTGCCAGAAGAGCATCGGACTTCATCCCCACTTCTCCGGCATAAACCCAGTCTCCGCGCTTGACCAAAACCAATCCTGAATTTTTACGCAGAGTGCTGGCATTTTGCGAAATCTGTTTTTTTTCTCCGGGCACCAGAACACTCCCCTGCCCCCAGGAATCATAAATCTGTTGCTGTTTATCCATTTCGCTCTGAGGACCTTCCGTGGATGCCGCCCAAAAACGACTCTTCATCGCACTGGCGGCTTTTTTGGCTTCGTCAAACTCAGGATTTAGATCTAAGGCTTTTTGATAATACGCCAGAGCTTCGCCATATTTTCTTTCGGCTTCGTAGGCCCGGCCGATTTGCATAAAATTCTGTTCGGGCTCATCGTACTGAATGCTTTTGATCCCGCTCAAAAGGATGGGAATCTCCCCTTTTTCTGTACTTAAAATGATGCGGTCCGCGTGATTTTCAACGACAAGACCTTTGATCTCTTTGTTATTTTTTAGCTGAATGGTATCGGCAAAAACAGGGGTGAGAATAGCGCTGGAGGAAAATAAAAAACCTCCAAAAAATAAAAAAATAAAAATTCTTGGTCGAGTCAAATCCATGATTGAGTGGATACCGCCCCATGCGCATTTAATATAAAAAAATAAACAACTGCTAACTTTTAAATAAGCTAGCACACTATATATTGTATGCTAACAGAAAAGAAACCCCCATGCAATTAAAATGGGGGGTTTTTCAGCAGACTGCTAGTACTTAGGGGTCTCGGCTTTTTCGCGGGCAAAAGGACCCGCGCCAGCCATATGATCTTTGGCGCGGAAGGATTGTTCGGGAGAAGAATAGCCTCGGTCATAAATTCCAGCAACACGATTAAGGCTATCCGCATCATCAAAATCTTCTGTGGAAACTGAAAATGGGTCCGTTTTGAGTTCTTTTTTTGGGCTATTGGTTTCTTGGGCCAACGCCAAAGAACCGTTCGCTAGAAAAAGAAAGGCTAAAAAAAATATTTTCATTTAGAAAATCTCCGATTAAAAAACCACCCCTTGCCTGCACTTCGTTTTCACGAGACAAACAAGGGGTGGGGCTTCTACAGATCTATAAGCCGGGTTCTGTCCCCCTGTCGCTGCAAAGCGGCTGGAGGGATGATCATCTATCTAGCCCTGACATTACTGTCAGAATCTTGGGTGCCTTACAGCACCCTCTAGCAGTCTACCCGAGAATCCAACGGACGAGCCGCCCGTGTCTGCTCATACTGTGCAGCACTCTTCCCCTATTTGACCTTGCTCCGCATGGAGATTGCCCGTTTCAC
>CAZCDB010000015.1:26393-28041 GCA_964497635.1 uncultured Planctomycetia bacterium
TCGTCTCTGCTGCTCTAATCCTATCACCGTTTTCACGATGACGATGGGTGTTACCCACCATGCCGCTCTTGGAGCCCGGACTTTCCTCCACGCCTATTCCAAAGTCAAGTTGACTTAAGAATAGGCGGGGCGATCATCCGATCTGTAAAAAATTGTTGTCTAAAGCTTCGTTGGCGGCGGCGTCCGCGAGCTTATTGTTTTCCCGAGGAACATGGTTGACGGAGACTTTTTTAAGTCCTTGCTTTAAATGCGTCACCAATAGAGAGAGTCGCTTTAAAGTCTCGTCTTTTATTTTATACTCACCGCTAAACTGTTTGGCCACAAGCTCACTGTCTGTATAGACTTGTAACTCATCAATACGAAGTATGATAGCCTCCTGAAGGGCAAAAATCAAGGCGTAGTACTCTGCGATATTGTTGGTTGCATTTCCGATTCGAACTGAAAGAGTTTTGAGGATTTTTTGGTTTTCATCCTGAAAAACGACTCCCAAGGCTGCGGGTCCCGGGTTTCCACGAGAAGCGCCATCGACATATGCGATTGCTTTTTTGGCAGACATAATTTTTGTGTTTTTACGGCGCCCAGTAAAGCATGCGCGCGCAGGACTCGCAGGTCAAAAACTTTTCCTGCATCCTCGCTTCGTTCACCACTTGTGGGGGTAGGCCGATATTACAGCCTCCGCAGGAGTTATTACGAATCGGCGCGATGGCCAACCCTTCCCTGCTTTTTAGGAGTCTCTCGTATTGGGGAAGAATTTTGGGGTCAATGTTAGGAACAAAAACTTTTCTCTTTTCTTCAAAAACCTGAATCGCTGATTGTATTTCCGTGGCGCGCTGGTTCAAAACATCCAGCTGAGCCTTGTATTTTTTTTCTTCCGTCAGAAGAAATTCCTTCTCCTTCTGAACTTTTGCCTTGGCGGCTTCGACCGCGTCAAACGTTTTTAAAATTTCTTCTTCTAAAAGAGAATCGTCTGCCTTCAGTCCTTTAATCTCAAGCTCCATCGCTTGATACTCTTTGTTGGATTTAAGAGAATAGAGCTGGCCTTGAAGCTTTTTTACTTTTTCTTCCTTGGAACCCAAATCCATTTCAAGATTTTTCTGTCTTACCTGAATATTTTTTAGCTCTTCCTCCGCGGCTTTTAAAACGGTCTTTTTAGAATCAAAATTGCGGTCGGCTTCTTTTTTGATCTCTGGGTGGGTTTCGAGCTCCTTTTTCAAAGAATAAATATCAGAGTCGATGGTTTGAAGCTCTGCAAGAATCTTAATTTGTTCACTTACAATTGTTGGCATTCATTTCCCCAATCATTGCATATTTGGGTACGACAGGGCTAGGCGCCTCCAGCCTGTTAAACGACTTGATTCGCTCGCTTACGCTCGCGGATCAAGTCAGCAGGCTTTCGGTCGGCCAGCCGCCACGTCAATGGTAGCGACTGCTTCCATAGGTCGCAGTCGCCCTTTATGAAGTGACGTGGCTCCTATCGAGCCCTGTCGTACCCATAATTAAACTATCGTGGGTACGACAGGGCTCGAACCTGTGACCTCGTCGATGTGAACGACGCGCTCTAACCAACTGAGCTACGCACCCTACAAATGTACCTTTTAAATAAGTGGGCCCGGCTGGACTTGAACCAGCGACCCGCTGATTATGAGTC
>CAZCDB010000016.1:0-2792 GCA_964497635.1 uncultured Planctomycetia bacterium
AAAGTATATCCTTGGATTGCCAAAGTTCGTTTTTCAACACCGGGGGTGGGACTGATCTCGCCACCGCCGCATCATGACATTTATTCGATTGAAGATTTGGCGGAGCTTATTCATGATCTAAAAAACGCCAATCAAAAAGCGCGCATTAGCGTCAAGCTTGTCTCCGAAGTGGGTGTGGGTACGGTCGCGGCGGGTGTGGCCAAGGCTCATGCGGATGTGGTTCTGATCAGTGGTTTTGACGGCGGCACGGGCGCTTCTCCTCTTTCAAGTATCAAGCATGCGGGCGGACCCTGGGAGCTGGGTCTAGCCGAAACTCATCAGACCTTGGTGCTCAACAATCTTCGCAGTCGTATCGCGGTGGAGACGGATGGACAGCTGAAAACCGGTCGCGATGTGGTCGTTGCGGCGCTTTTGGGCGCGGAAGAATTTGGTTTTGCAACGGCGCCTTTGGTCGCGCTAGGATGCATCATGATGAGAGTCTGTCATTTAAATACGTGCCCTGTGGGTGTGGCGACACAAGACCCTGAGCTTCGCAAAAAGTTTACAGGCGATCCGGCCCACGCCGTCAATTTTATGAATTTTATCGCGCAAGAAGTTCGCGAGCTGATGGCTGAGCTTGGCTTCCGTACGATCAACGAGATGGTGGGTCGTGCAGATTGTCTGGAAGTCTCCAAAGCCGTTGAACATTGGAAATCCAAAGGCCTAGATCTTTCTCCGATCCTTTATCAGCCCAAAACAGTCCCGGGGGTGGGTCAGTACTGCCAGATTGCTCAGGATCACGGGTTGCAACACTCGATGGATAATCAAACGCTTCTTGAGCTATGTCAGCCGGCCTTAAAAGAGAAGAAAAAAGTTCACGCGAAGCTAAAAATACAAAATATTCACCGCGTTGTGGGGACCATTGTTGGAAGCGAATTAACCCGTCGTTATGGGCTTGAAGGTTTACCGGAAGACACCATCCATCTTCAGTTTGAGGGGTCTGCAGGTCAGAGCTTAGGAGCTTTTATTCCTCGCGGGATGACCCTCGAGCTGGAAGGGGACGCCAATGATTATGTGGGCAAAGGCCTCTCCGGCGGGAAAATCATCATTTATCCATCCAAAAAGTCTTCTTTTAAACCTGAGGAAAATATTATTATTGGCAACGTCGCACTTTATGGTGCCACCAGCGGTCAGATGTATGTATCGGGAATGGCCGGAGAGCGTTTCTGCGTCCGAAATAGCGGTGCGCATGCGGTAGTTGAAGGAGTCGGAGACCATGGCTGTGAGTATATGACCGGAGGTCGTGTGGTGGTCCTGGGAGCCACGGGTCGTAATTTTGCCGCGGGAATGTCGGGCGGCATTGCTTATATTTTGGATGTGAAGGGTGATTTTGAAAAACGTTGCAACAGGCAGATGGTCAATCTTGGAAAAATAACCGACGCGGACGAAATCGCCGAGGTTCGCACTCTCATCGAAAATCACAAAAAATATACGCAGAGTAAGCTTGCCGAACACATTCTCAATCTCTGGGAGGAAATGCTTCCTAAATTTGTACGCGTGATCCCCAAAGACTATGACCGCATGCTTCAGGCAATGGAGCGGATGAAAAAAGCGGGTCTTACCGGAGACGAGGCCGTCATGGCGGCTTTTGAAGAAAACTCCAAAGATTTAGCTCGGGTGGGCGGGAATTAAGTCATGGGAAAACCAACCGGATTTAAAGAGATAAAGCGCGAGTTGCCCGTGGATGCTTCGCCCAAGGAGCGTCTTAAGCATTGGAATGAATTTCACGATCATATGCCCGAAGATAAGCTCCAGGCTCAAGGTGCACGTTGCATGGACTGCGGCATTCCTTTTTGTCATACGGGAAATCTGGTGGCGGGCATGGCCTCCGGTTGCCCGATCAATAATCTAATTCCTGAGTGGAATGATCTGGTTTATCGCGGGCTCTGGCAAGAAGCGGTAGATCGTTTGCACAAAACCAATAATTTCCCTGAGTTTACCGGCCGTGTGTGTCCCGCGCCCTGCGAAGGTTCTTGTGTCCTAGGGATCAGCGAGCCAGCCGTGACGATCAAAAACATCGAAGTTTCTATCATCGACAAGGCGTTTGAAGAGGGATGGGTGACGGCCCAACCACCAGCTTTTAGGACAGGAAAAAAAGTGGCGATTGTCGGCTCAGGTCCTGCGGGTCTTGCCGCGGCTGCCCAGCTCAATCGCGCGGGTCACACGGTCACGGTTTTTGAGAGAGCGGATCGGATCGGGGGACTTCTCATGTACGGCATCCCCAATCCGAAGCTTGATAAAAAAATTGTTCAACGCCGCGTGGACCTTTTGGCGCAAGAAGGCATCCGCTTTGTGACCAATACCGAAGTGGGAAAAGATTATCCTTCAAAAAAATTATTGGCAGAGTTTGACGCTGTGGTTCTGTGCGGGGGCGCCACCAAACCTCGTGATCTTCCCATCGAAGGAAGAAAGCTTAAAGGCATTCACTTTGCGATGGAATTTTTACATCAAAATACAAAGACGGTCTTGGACGGAAAACCAACCACCAATTTTATTTCTGCCCAAGGCAAAAATGTGGTGGTCATCGGCGGCGGCGATACGGGAACCGACTGCGTAGGGACATCGATGCGTCATGACTGCCGGAGCCTGATTCAGCTGGAGATCATGGCCAAGCCACCATTGGCTCGCGCCTCGGACAATCCTTGGCCGCAGTGGCCCAAAGTGTACAAGATGGATTACGGCCAAGAAGAAGCGGCGGCTGTTTTTGGCGAGGATCCTAGAAAATATTTAGTGACGGCCAAAAAATTTGAAGC
>CAZCDB010000016.1:2892-19403 GCA_964497635.1 uncultured Planctomycetia bacterium
GACAACGAAATCCTTGGGTTTATCCGTCGCTACGCCGCTGCCAATGAAGCCCCCGAAGAAGAATTCAAGGTCCTGGCTTTAAAAATTTTTTCTTACCAATTTAAACACAATCTAGTTTATCGCCGGTTTTGTCTTTTAGAAAACAAAACCCCAGCTTCAGTTTTTTCCTGGAAAGAGATTCCGGCAATTCCTGTGGATGCGTTCAAAGACTATTCGCTGACTTCTTTTCCTGTTCAAAAGACCCGTATGATTTTTAGGACCAGCGGAACCTCCAGAGGGAATGCTTTGGAAAAAAGTCGGGGAGAGCATGCCTTTGACACTCTCAAGCTTTATGAAAAATCGCTTTTATCTTCCTTCAAAAAATCAATGCTTCCTGACCGCGACCGAATGCCGCTTTTTTTTCTTCTCTCATCTCCTAAAGAAGTCTCTGATTCTTCTTTGTCTTACATGATGGGGGTGGTGCAAAGAAAATGGGACCCCCGGGGGCGGGACCGATTTTATGTGCGAAATGGAAAGCTTTCCTGCGAGAAGCTTTTCAATGATCTGCGCGCACAGAAAAAACCACTGATGATTCTCTCAACCGCTTTCTCACTCAAGACTTTTTTAGATTTTCTGATCCAAGAGAAAAAATTATTGAGACTAAAGCCAGGGAGTCGTCTAATGGAGACGGGGGGATTTAAGGGGAGAGCCAAAGAAATTTCAAAAAAAGCGCTTTACCGGCAATGCCAAAAATTATTGGGGTTGCCCCTCCAGGCTTGTAGGAGTGAATACGGCATGACAGAACTCTCCAGCCAGTACTATGCCCAGGGGTTGTCAGCTCAGTCAGCTTCAGCTTGGATTCGATACCGCGTGATGAATCCGGTGACTGGGCAAGAGGTGCCGCTGGGGAGTAAAGGTATCTTGAGACACTATGATCTGGCCAATCGCGGCTCGGTGATGGCGATTGAAACCCAAGATCTTGCCATCCAAGGAAAAAATGGTTTTGAATTGGTGGGACGTGTGCCTACCGCAGCTCCGAGAGGTTGTTCTCTGGCTTATGAAAATTAATCAGATTGTTTTAACGGTTGGAAGACTTTCTAAAAAATGGCTGGATCCTCATTTTGCGCATCGTCGTCAGGCGGTTCAGACGCTTCAAAAAAATGGAGGCTATCCACAGTCCATGGCCGAAGAAATACTCGATGATCTCTTTGGCGAGCTGACAGAAAAGAAACTTAAAGATTTTCTGATTTCAGACATCGGAAACCCTCAAGTCTTGGATCATTTTTGTGTAGATCCAAACTCTCAAAGAAAAATCCGAGCGTTTGGACCAAAACAGATTTTGCATGTACTTCCCGCAAATGTCCCTAACCCTTCGATTGTTAGTATTGTTCTGGGTTTGCTAGCCAAGTCCCGGAATGCGATCAAGGTTTCGAGTCGTGATCTGGGGCTTCTTCCCATTTATCTTGAGTCTTTGCGAGCCCACGCCCCGGAACTTGCCAAAACTTGCACAATCTTCAAATCCAGGAGCAAAGAAGATCTTGATTCTTGGATGCGGAAATCAGATGCGGTTGCTGTTTATGGGCAAGAGGAAACGATCCGGTATTTTCACGAAAAACTTTTACCCGGACAGACTTTACTCTCCTATGGACCCCGAATGAGTTTTGGAATTTATCTAAGTGAAGCTCTCAAAAGTTCAGAAATTCCACTGCTTGCCAAAAAAACAGCCAAAGATGTTTGGCTTATGAATCAAGAAGGTTGTCTTTCGCCTTTGGTGTTGTGGGTGGAAGCCCAAGGGGGAAAAGCACATCACTTTTGTCAGGCGCTTGCAGAGACCCTAGAAAAATTGCCCGAAAGCGCAGGAAGATTTGCCGCCTCTAGCCAGTTTTCTCAAGCCAGGCTTTGGACCTCTCAAAATAAAAATCCCAAAGTTTGGAAGAGCTCTGGCAAAAGCCCCTGGCAGGTTTTGTATGATGAGAGCCCGTCCAAATTCCCCATAGTGCTTGGTGGCAGAAATATTTATATCAAAGGTTTTAAAGATTTTTACGAGGTCAAGAGAGCTCTCCAACCTTTAAGGACCAAGCTCCAAGCGGTGGCCTTCGAGGGCTCGGGGGCAAGATCTAAGGCGATCGCCGAAGACTTGGCAAGTCTTGGATTTAACCGGATTTGCCGCGCAGGTCAGCTTCAAAAACCCTCTTTGCTTTGGCACCATGAGGGCCAAACCCGTTTTGCCCGCTGGCTTCGATGGACAGATCTTGAGCTTTCCAAGAATGTGGTAAAATAAAAATCTATGCGTAAATTTATCACCATTCACGGACACTTTTATCAGCCGCCCAGAGAAAATCCTTGGACGGGGGAAGTCGATCTAGAGCCTTCGGCGGCTCCGTTTCATGATTGGAATGAGCGGATTAACAAAGAATGTTACGAAGCCAATACCCAAGCCTCTCTCATGAATGGTCGAGGGGAAGTGGTTGCGCACTCCAACAATTTCTCAGACATTAGTTTTGATATAGGACCCACGCTTCTTTCCTGGCTCAAGCGAAAGGATCCGACCACTTACAACAATATCCTAGCAGCGGATCGTGAGAGTGTGCGTGCTCACGGGGGGCATGGGAATGCGATCGCTCAAATTTACAATCACATCATCATGCCTTTGGCCAGCACACGGGACAAAATCACTCAGATTGCTTGGGGAATAAGAGATTTTGAATTTCATTTTCAGAGAAAGCCGGAGGGGATGTGGTTGTCCGAGGCGGCGGTGGATCGAGAAACACTCAATCTACTCGCGGATCAAGGAATCTTGTTTACGATTCTAGCGCCGCATCAAGCTCGCAGAGTTCGCCATGTGGGTTTTGGCTCGCGTTGGGCTCATCCGCATCATGAGGGGATTGATACCAAACACCCTTATCGTATTCTTTTGGACCGGGGCCGGCAGTTTCACCTGTTTTTTTATCATGGGCAACTCTCTCGTGAAATCGCATTTAATGGCGCTCTCTCCAACGGAGAAAATTTTGCCCACAAGCTGATCAATGCTTTCGGGGGTCGTGACCGAGAACAGTTGGTTTCCACCGCCACGGATGGCGAAAGTTATGGTCATCACCACCGCTTTGGAGAAATGGCGCTGGCTTACGCGATCAAAAAAATTTCGGAGGATAGCCAGGTTCGGATGACCAACTACGGTGAGTTTTTGGATCGTTTTGGTTCCTTTTGGGAAGCGGATATCGTGGAAAATAGCTCCTGGAGCTGTGCTCACGGGGTGGAGCGTTGGCGTTCAGACTGTGGTTGCCGGATGAACTTTCAAGGCGGGTGGAATCAGCGCTGGCGAGCCATTTTACGTGACGCATTTGATTTTTTAAAAGAAGCGGTGGATGAAGTTTTTGAAAAAGAGCTTGCGCCTATTCTGAAGGATCCCTGGGTCGCTCGAAACCAATACATCGATGTGATTTTGGACCCCTCCGTGGCTTCTCGGAACCATTTTTTGGCAAAAAATGTAAGCAAGAAAATATCTCTACTTGAAGAAAACAAAATTTGGGACTTGATGGAGGCGGAGAAATTTTCACTTTTTATGTACACCAGCTGCGGATGGTTCTTTGATGAATTGTCAGGAATCGAGCCCGTGCAGATGATGAAGTTTGCCTCGCGTGCGATGGAATTGGCTCAGCCCTACCGTAAGGAAAATATGGAAGCGGCCTTCCTTGGGATTTTGGAACACGCTCAAAGTAACATTGCGGAGATGGGCACGGGAAAAGATATTTTTAATAAATTTGTGAAAACGGAAAAACCGGAGGGGAAATGAGCTTCAAATGTGGAATTGTGGGACTTCCCAATGTGGGAAAATCAACCATTTTTAATGCCCTGACTCGTGGGCAGGCGCTGGCGGCCAATTATCCTTTTGCCACGATTGATCCCAATGTGGGGGTGGTCGCTGTGCCGGATAAGCGCCTAGCGGCTCTGACCGAGATTGTGCCTACCAAAAAAGTGGTACCCACTTCTGTTGAGATTGTCGATATCGCAGGAATTGTGAAGGGCGCTAGCCAGGGAGAGGGCTTGGGCAATCAATTTTTAAGCCATATCGCTGAGGTGGATGCCATCATCCAAGTCGTCCGCTGCTTTGAATCCAAAGACATTGTGCATGTCAGTGGGGATGTTAATCCTTTGCGTGATATTGAGGTGATTGAGACAGAACTGATTTTAAAAGATATGGACGTTCTTCAGAAATATAAAGCGCGACACGAGAAGGGTTCGCGGACCGCGGACAAAAAGGCGGCGCAAATTGTCTCCATCCTAGAGCGTTACGAAAAGGTGATGAATGAAGGAAAGCCGGCTCGCACCTGCGTGCTTTCGGCGGATGAGAAAGAGCTCTTGAAAGAAGTGCATTTTCTGACGGACAAACCTATTTTATATGCGGCCAATGTGGGGGAAGAGGAGCTTGGGAAGCCGGATTCAGCACACGTTTTGGCGGTGCGTAAAAAAGCAGAAGCCGAAGGTTCCCGTATGATTGTCATCAGCGGGAAGGTTGAGGAAGACATCTCGCGCCTGGAGGCAGGCGAAAGAGAAGAGTTTTTAAAAGCAATGAATCTGACTGAATCAGGATTGGATCAGCTGGCTCGCGAAGGACACAAACTTTTAAACCTGATCTCCTTTTTTACAGTAGGGGAAACGGAAAACCGCGCCTGGGATGTCGAAAAAGGATCCACAGCCCCCCAAGCTGCTGGTAAAATCCATTCTGACTTCGAAAAAGGCTTTATCCGTGCAGAAGTTGTCTCTTACGATGATTTTTTAAAATATCGCGGCGAGCAAGGCGCCCGAGAAGCCGGCCGCTTCCGCCTAGAAGGAAAAGAATACATCGTCCAGGACGGGGACATCATGCATTTTCGGTTTGGTGTTTAGAAGCTTTATAACTTCTTAGTGTCTTCTGACAGCTCGAAGTACCTTTGTTTTTATTATCTGGGATTCCCCTGGTTATTAAAATTTACTGTGCGACTGGTTTGACGGTTTTGAGAGTCGTACGAGTAAAAAATTTCCCTCATCTTTAATCCTGTGCTCGCGGAGAAAGTGACTGATCTTAATAGTCTGAGGGTAGTTCCAAATCTCTCGAATTCTTCTTCAAGGGTTCTCGCCCCTGATGAGGAAAAAGTAGTTTTGACGTTTCCACCATTCTCATTGAATACTTCATCGGTTTGGATCTGAGTGCCCGCTGAGTTGTACCGGACTATCCTCTCAGCGACTGTTGTGCCATCGCGAAAGAAGGTTTCTGTGGTTCTTGTTCCAGAGAGGTTGAAAGCCACTACGCTTTGAATGGTTGTTGTGCCATCTCGGAAGAAGGTTTCAGCAGTCCTTGTACCCGAGGCATTGAATGTCGTGGTTGATAGATGAACTCCAGCCGAACTAAAATTTTTTACACTCTGCCTTATAAAAGTCGTTGAGTCTAATATAATTTCATTGCTAATAACTCTCGTAATGCGAGAAGCAGTGTCATGATAAGTAAACTCTAAGACAGACGTTCTTGTTTGCGTTCTTTGCCCATCATATAGAACACGAGAGACCACCCGACCAAAACCATCTATGGTACGTTGTTCCGTCAAGAAACCTGACACGTTGAAAATGGGGGTGGTATTCACTCCCGGAACTGAGTCTCGCCGCTGGCTTGATATCGGGTTTCCTTGTGTATCCTGAAATAGAATCGTTCGGAATCCTTGATAACCGTTGGTGATAATGGAGCTGGCGATATTTGTGTTCCCATGGTACTGGGTCTCTACAGTATCAATTAGATATCCCTGTCGAGTAAAACGTTTGACTAGGACTGGCCGGTTTTGATCATCATAGATAATCGGAGATGCGGCTGCTGTTCTTGCGGAATCAACCACTCTTTGTATGGCTGCTATGGCTGCACTTTGTCCCGCAGCTGTCGTTGAACGGATCTGGCTATTTCTTTCATTGATAGCATTTTGCAAGGGTTCAATTGCTGATAAAATGATGCTTGCTAAAGCTTCGCGTGCGGAGGTGATCATGATTATACGGGCTTCACTTGCGGTGGCAATGGCAGAGTTACGCACCATTTCAGCTTGGTCGATTACATTGCGTAGAACGATACTTGCGTTTCTAAACGCCACATCGTAGGCCGCATCGACAACAGCCTCTTCTCTGGCCAAAGCATCACGGATTGGATCACCGAGACCTTCTGGTAATCTTTGGAACACAATTTGCCGCTCGAGCCCCTCGGCCTCACCCGCAGCGGCGATGATTTGAGCGCTTAGAGATTTAAAGAGCTCATTTGCACCGGCACCAAATGCCAGACGTTCTCGTCGACGAATTTCATCTGCGGTGGCGTTGGCTTCAGATTCAACTTGAATAGCCGCCGTCCTAGTTTCCCTCAGGGCTTCATCGGCCGCTGTTATCGCTTGCCGAAAAGCTTGATTAGCAGCCGCCTCAGTTTCAAGGAAGGTTTGGTTCGCAGTTCGTATTCTTTCCCGGGCCGTTGCGAGTGTAGTTTCCAGGGGTGAGCTTGTGGATGGGTTGGCAGCTGTATTTTGCTCTAGGCGTCCGGCCGCGATAGCCTCTCTTAGCGTAGCGGCCCTGACCTGTGGTGAAAAGTCAATTCGGACCCCGGTTCTTGTGTTCCTATTTTCCCTGAATAATCGATCCACAGCTCTAGCATAGCCTGAAACTTTGAGCACTCCCCCCAAGGTAGCATCCGCTATTGCCCGAGCATTATTTTTTTCGTCCTCTGCGACTGCATAGGCAATCGTCTCTTCTTGGAGAGCCACTTTACTAGCATTGTTACGGGCTGTACGAGCAGAATTTATGGTTTCGAGTGAAGTTTGGCGTGCCGACTCTATGATGAGACGAGTAAACTGCTTCGCAGCTTCATAGGCTTCACGTGCCGCCGTTTTGGCTGGTCCATGAATTTCGCCTATGGCTTTTAATTCTAAATTGTATTCAGCGGCGGTTCTGGCTACTTCTTCTAAATTTAGATTTCTTCCATTAGCCTCTATCAAGGCCAGGCGTCTTGCATGCTGGGCGTCGCTGGCGGCTACACGGGCTTCTCTGATGGCCTGATCTGTAGCTTGCAGAGCTGCTTGCAACGCTGCGTTGGCTTGACGCAGATATTCATTTGCGTCGCTTATGATCTGGTCTCGGACTTGGAGGGCAGTTTCTGTAATCATACCTAAAGCTCTTTCCGCTGCTGCCAATGATTCAAGTCGTATATTGTGCGCTAGCGCTCGAGCCTCATCGCGTGCCGCTTGGGCTGCTTGATGGGCTGTTTTTTGAGCTTTGCGGGCGTCGGATTCAATCTGAGAGAAGAATCTGGGATTAATATCCTCTTCGCCAACTGCAAGAAAGAGCTCTAGCGTTGCGTCTATAGCCGTGTTTTCAGCCACTACTGTTTCAGGAAGATCTCTTGAAATGAGTTGTTCCGTAGTGCGGATGGTTGGGTTGGCCCTGTTCGTAGCCTCATGGACTGCTCTAGTGGCGGCACCGGAGGCTATTTCGGTCGGAGTGAGAGGGGCGGGAACTCTTGTTCTCGCGGCTAATATTGCGGCGTTAACACTCGCCCTAGCTTCGGCCACTGCCGCTAAGAATCGGTTTCGGTTATCCTCGATCTGAGCATTGATTCTAGCTTCTCGGGCCCGACGCTCATTTTCAAGTCTTGCCAGAGTTCTTGCTACTCGAAATTGGGCTTCGGCCAATCTGGTTGCCTCGACTCGGCTTCTGGTTTCAAGTTCTTGAGAAGTAGCGTTTTCTAAAGCTGTCTCTGCCACAGCTCTATCATTATCTGTTGTAGCGTTCTGAACAGCCAATCTGGCTAGGTTTACAGATTCTATCGCTTCGCGTTGAGCTTCTCTGGCCGCATCGGCGGCTGTTCTAGCTGCTAATTCAGCCGGCCCAATTTGGTCGTTAGCAGACATTAAGTCTAAACGAAACAGTGGTTCTATGGGAAAAGCATTTGCGGGACGAACAGGAGCTGATGGGCTATAGGTTAGATTTACGGTTTCAGATAGGAGGATGTCCGGATTTTCCAGGCTAATTGTCCAGAAAGAACCATCCAAAACAAAGTCATAGCGTCTAATACTGTCATTAAAAGAAGTGAATGTCACTCGGGTAAAAGATGTAATTGGATCAAGGTTTCCGGGGAGTTTTTTTAAACCGTTAAAAAGAATGCGTCCATTTAACGGGGTCACATCAGGGTTATTTGCACCCCCTGAGATTACCGCCGTTATTGTTCCTGCGATCGTAATCATTCCTGTTCCTGAAGGGCCAGAAACGATAGAATAAGACAGAGATTTCAGCCTACCCTCCGGTACGCTTCCTTGGGCTGTAAGGGTCACGGTACGGGAATAGTCAAAATTTAAATTTGGTGACACCTCCGCGACATAGCCTGGCCCTAGCTGTGTTTGAAGATTTTGAATGTAAGTCTGAACATTGGCGGGTATCGTTACTTCTATCAGTATGACGGTGCCAAGAGTAAAATCTAATTGACCTAGTCTGGATGGTATCAACGACAAGTCAATGTCCCAGAATTTACCCGCATCGACAAAGCGATATCGATCACTTGCGAAACGATCGAATTCATTCCTATCGATATACCCAAGAGTAATTTGACTTAGTTTTGTGATGGGGTTTACATTCCCCGGAAGCAGGGCCAATCCGCGGTAAAGAGCCTCTCCATTAAAAGTAACATCTATTAGATTTGCGGAGGGGTTTGAGATCCCGTTGTTACGCTGCTTAACCCCCTCCACGATGACTGCAACCGTGTTTTCTAAAACTCTAAAACTAGATCCTTCAAGGGATTGGACAGTATATCTCAAGCGTCTTATTTTACCCGTAGCTATGGTAACGCCTGATTTAGCTTCAATCGTTACATCGATCTTCGTTGGGTCTACAGTAGACACTTGTAGTGTCACATTATATTCAGAACCAAACTGCTGCTGGATTTCACTGAGATAATTAGCGCGGGTTGAAGCTGTAGATGTTATTACAGGACTGGGTGCTGTAGGTGTCTGAGGTGTTGCTAGCTGTATCACGGGAACAACTGGGGCTGTTGTTAGAGGTTGTGTGACTGTTGTGGGGGGTGTTACTTGGGGGGCTGCTGGTAAAACATTTTCCAAGCTATGACGCGCCAATAAAATGGCTTCCGCTAAAGCTTCTCTTGCAGAAGTGATAAGGGTTATTCGGGTATCCCTGGCGGCAGCAAGAGCAGATCTTTCTGCTGTTTGAGCAGCGGCAATTGCATTGCTAGCAGAGGCGCGCGCGTTTACACGTGCCGCATTGCGGGTCGTTTCGGCAGCGCGTAGCGCTGTGTTGAGATCATTCGATGCTTGTTGACGTGCATTGATAGTGTCCCGCTCATTCAGAGGAGGAACCGAGGAAGAAATTGAAGCAAGAGTCGATTCATGTATTTCGTAAGGGTTTGTTGCCTCGAGCCCATAGGCCTCATCTATGGTGGCTAAGTTTTGGCTAAGAATGAGATTGGCTGCGTTGACGGTTTCAAGTCGAGTTTGATTGGCGGTATCCACAGCTTGTAGTGATTCGTTGTTGATGTGCACCATGGTTTCGCTGAAGTTTAGGTTTGCCTGCCGTATGGCTTCCTGGGCCACTGCAATCTCAGCATTAAAAGTATCTTGAAGATTTGTGGCGCGGGCGATGGTTTCGTTGGCTAATGTTGTAGCTAATCGCACTACTTGGTTGGCGACGTGATCTGCTCGTTCAGCTGGTGTGGGCGGAGCCGCAGTAAATATTTGAGCGTTTACACTTGCCCTTAAATCCTGAATTTGCCCTCTAATCTGTTCTAAGATGAACGCTCGATGAGCTTGTTGCGTAGCTATTTGAGCGTCTCGTAACCTTACAAAAGCAACGACTCGAGCGCTCTGGGTGCCCGACAACTCAGCTAAGCGTAAGTTTTCCGAGGCTATGTTTTCTTCGGCTCGAGCTCTCTCTAACAATCTAGCTAGGGTTTCGGTTGGGACAATGTTGGGGGTCGGTGGAGCAGTCTCCGATGAATTGGTGGTTGTCCCGCTATTTGAAACGGAGACTAGCCGAGGGCTTAAGATGGATCCACCCGCCAAACTAATCACCCATGAAGAACCATCCAAAACAAAGTCATAGCGACCAATGCTATTATCAAAAGAAGGGAATGTAGCCCGGCTAAACGATATAATAGGGTCAGGGTTTCCAGGTAGCTTTTTTAAACCATTCAAAACAATCTCTTCGTTGAGCTGAGTGATGTCAGGGTTATCTGGGCCCCTTGAGATTACGGCTGTTATCGTTGCTGTCACGATTGTTGTTGTTCCGGTTCCTGAAGGGTTGAATGTTGCGGTGTAAGTCAAAGATCTCAGCCTGCCCTCAGGCGCGTTTCCTTGGGCTTTAATGGTTATGTTATAGTTATCGTTGCTATTTAAGATTGGCGACACCGCCACGATATAGCTAGGATCTACCTGGGTCTGAAGGTTTTGAATGTAAGATTGAACATGGGCGGGTATCGCTACTTCCGTTAGTGTGACGGCCCTAAGAGTTAAAGGCTGATTAGGTATGTCCCTATAGAAAAGATTAATATTCCAGGCTTTATCGGCATCGAGAAAGCGATATTGATTGATATTGACCTGCCTAAGGCTAATTTGACTTAGGCGAGCAATTGGATCTGTATTGCCGTCACTTGGAAGTAGGGCTAATCCACGGTAAATAGCCTCTCCGATGAAAACATCTGTAACTCCCCGCACAGTGATTTGAACGGTATTGGCAAGAACTGTGTAAGCTGCTCCTCCAATGGATTGGGCTATATACGTTAGACTTTTCACCTTTCCGTTAGCCACAACGATTTCCGGTTTGTTTCTAACCAGCACATTGATCTTTGTTGGATCCGTAGGGGACACTTGAAATGTCACATTATAATCAGAGCCAAATTGATCCTGGATTTGCTGAATGTAGCTTGTGCGGGCCATTTCAGGAGCTTGAGTGATGGGCTCTGTGTTGCGAACAACCTCAAGATCATTTCTAGCTTCCATCGCATTTCGAAGATTGGCCTCAACCGTGGGGTTGGAAATAGCTATTAAGAGAGGGTTTAAAGTGCGGCTACCTTCCCGACTAATCACCCACGAAGAACTATCTAAAACAAAGCCATAACGGTCAGTGCTGTTATTGATTGAAGTGAAAGTCGCTCGGCAAAACGATGCGATAGGATCAAGGTTTCCTGGTAGTTTTTTCAAACCGTTCAAAACAACTTCTTCATTCAATTGAGTGATATCTAGTCTATTTGTACCCCCTGAGATTGTGGCAGCTATAGTTGCTGTCAGGATTGTCACTGCTCCAGCTTCTATAGGGTTGAAAACAGCAGTATAAGTCAGAGACCTCAACCTACCCTCTGGCGCATCTCCTTGAGCTGTAATGGTTACCTTATAGTCATTGCTGGGGTTTAAAGTTGGCGATACTGCCACAAAATTGGGGCCTACCTGAGTTTGAAGATTTTGAATGTACGATTGGACATAGGCAGGTATTGGTGCTTCCGTTAGCGTGATAGTATTAAGAGTTGAGAGCTGACCTGGTCTGGATGCTGTGAATGAGAGATTGATGTCCCAGACTTTGCCGGCATCGAGAAAGCGATATTGATTGATACTGATATACAAAAGGCTAATTTGGCTGAGACGAGCGATTGGGTCCATATTTCTATCAATTGGAAGTAGGGCTAATGCACGGTATATGGCCTCTCCATTGAAAGTTAGCAAAACTCCTTGAACAATGACGCTAATTGTATTCGTCAAAATTACGTAATTAGCACCTTCGATTGATTGGGCGGTGTACGTCAAACTCTTCACTCTCCCATTAGCCAAAATGACATTCGGTTTGTTTCTAACTGTTACGTCGATCTTTGTTGGATCCACAGTGGACACCTGCAGCGTTACATCATAATCAGAGCCAAACTGTTGCTGGATTTGCTGGAGATAGCTGGCACGGGCCAATAATTCAGGCGTTTGAACAGTAGGCTCTGTGTTGCGAACAGCCTCCAGGTTTTGAGCGGTTTCAATAGGCGTATTGGCCCTATCTTGTGGAGCACGAGTTTCCTCTGGCGCCATAACCTGAACTTCAGTCGGTACTACGATGGGAGCCAAGATAGGCTCGCTAGGCGGTGACGGCACTGGAGTTAAAGTGGTATTTTGCACAACCACTGCTTCCCTAACTTGAGTTTCGGTTGGTGTAACATTAGGAGCCGGTGAAGCTGTCACTGATGGGACAACCGGAGATACAACCACTGTTTCTTGGACCGAAGAAACAGGCTCAGTCGGAGGCACCGGAGCCACCGCCGAGAGTGGGGTAGCGGTTGGAGGATTGCCTTGGCTATCAAAATTGATCGTGGTAGTAGTTTTCTTGGAACCAGTAGCGGCAGCATAGACGTGAGAAACCTCTAGGACTCTGAATCCTGTGATTGGATCAAAGGTCGTTATTCTAAAGGGCCTTCCGGCTGCGTCAAATACATCTTCACGGATCTTAGTCCCTGTGATTGGATCAAAAGTGGTTGTGCTTAATTTCTTTCCGGTTTCGTCAAAAAGAGTCTCGGAAATCTTAACCCCTGTTGATGCAGAGAAGTCCGTCCTTCTAACTTCAATCTCAGCAGAATTAAACTCTTGCTCACGAGTCTTGGCTCCTGTGGTTGCATCAAAGGTGGTATTGCTCAATTTCTTTCCAGTCGCGTCAGATAGCCTCTCAGAAGTCCTGAATCCTGTTGATGCAGAGAAAGTAGTCCTTCTAATCTCAATCTCAGCGGCATTAAATTCTTTTTCTACGATTTTTATTCCTGTCGTTGCATCAAAAGTAGTGGAGCTTAATTTCTTTCCAGCCGCGT
Source organism: uncultured Planctomycetia bacterium (assembly GCA_964497635.1). Classification (GTDB taxonomy): domain Bacteria; phylum Omnitrophota; class Gorgyraeia; order 2-02-FULL-51-18; family 2-02-FULL-51-18; genus CAMDWQ01. Next base: position 15,704 of record CAZCDB010000016.1, read on the forward strand.
CAAATAAAGTCTCAGCGGTCTTCACACCTGTCGAATCTGAGAAATCAGTCCTTCGGGTCTCAAACCCAGCGGCATTAAACTCCTGTTCACGGGTTTTGACTCCTTCTAAAGAGAAGGTGGTCTTAATTTTCCCATTCTCGCTAAAGACTTCATCCGTTCGGATCTGAATACCCGAGGGGTGGTATTGAACTATCCTTTGGATAGTGGTTGTCCCATCACGAAAGAAAGTCTGGGTAGTTCTGATGCCTGAGGAATTAAATCTTTCATCCGATAGGTGGGCTCCGGACTCATTAAAGCTTTTCCGGCTTTTTATCTTATTAAGATCATTTGCCACCAAAACAGTTTCCGCCCTAACAACCTGGGTGTTCCCATGATAAGTGAAATCAGTAGCCTCCGTTCTTCTTGACGATCTGGAACCGTTAAAGAGAGAAAGACGCGTAACGCGATTTAAATTATCTAAGGAGCGCTCTTCAATCAAAAAGTTTGAGGAATTAAAAGTGCTCACCAGGACTGTGCCGTCAGGATTGCCGTATTGACGCGTCACTCTCCTGCCTTGAGAGTCCACAGATTCTTCGGTGGGACGAGGTGTCTGAGTCACGGGGGTGGGGGTATTGTTTTGAACCAGATCAAGAACGGCATTTCTGTTTTCAATATTAGCGTTCGCATTCCCTAAAGCCTGGGACGACTCCCCGATAGGACGGGCCACACCAAGCAGATCTTCACTTCGAACCTGAGTTGGGCTCACTTCATCGGCTATAGCGATCCCACTAAGATCGCTGCTCATCGGGGCTAGGAGCTGGGTAACTATTAGGAAGATTACTAACCAGGGGTTTACTCTGGGGTTCTTCTTTTGAATGACTTGGATGAATGCAAACCTAGATTTGCAAAATTTTTGGATGCCCATTTAAGCCTCCTAATACGATATAACTTTTAAAAAGAACTTATTTATTAATACAATACACTAATATTTTATAAAATTCAATAGTATGATAGTATTAGTACTATTAACAAATAATTAACCGCGAAGAGTGTATAGGTGCTAGTCTTTGGGTGTGGAGATGAAATAATTTAAACCGTAACACGCCTATCAAGATATTCAATAGGTCATTGAAGTAAAAAAACTTAAAAAATTATAATTGTGTGAAGCTCAGAGAAGAGATAAAATGCAGGGACAATTTTTGTAGAGCTGATTAAGAAGTATTTAACAATAAAGGAGTATCCAGTGGTCACGATAACAGAGGGTAAGCTTAAGAGCATTCAAAACGTTTCTAATAAAGAAGGTGTCATTACCGCGGCAGCGATGGACCAGCGTGGGTCCTTGCAGAAATCAATCGCCAAGGCTCGTGGCGTTTCCGATAAGGAAATCACCCCTCAGATGATGGAAGAGTTTAAGATCATTGTGACCAAGGTGTTAACACCTCATGCCAGCGCGATTCTTTTGGATCCTGAATTTGGCTTGCCAGCGACCAAGGTTCGCTCCAAAAATGCGGGACTTCTTTTGGCTTATGAAAAAACGGGTTATGACGCCACGATGGAAGGACGCATTCCCGACTTTTTGGATGGGTATTCTGCCAAGCGTCTTCGCCAAGAAGGTGCGGACTGCGTGAAAGTGCTTCTTTACTACACTCCTTTTGACAAGCCAGAAGTCAATGCCAAGAAGCAAGAGATTATGGAGCGTATCGGCAAAGAGTGCGCCGAGGAGGATATTGCGTTTTTCCTAGAGTTTGTTGGGTATGACCCCAAGAGCAGCTCGACGGATTCTTTGGAGTACGCCAAGCTCAAGCCTGAGATTGTGATCCAGAGCATGGAAGAGTTTTCTAAGCCAAAATACCAGGTGGATGTCTTGAAAGTCGAGATTCCTGTGGACGTAAAATATCTCAAAGGCTCCAAGGCTTTTAACGGCACCCAAGTGGCTTATGATTGGGAAGAGGCTAAGAAAATATTTAAACGGCAGGACAAGTGCACCAACTTGCCTTTTATTTATCTTTCCGCCGGTGTGAGTGATGAGATTTTCCGCGAAAATATTGAGTTGGCAATTTCGGCGGGGGTTGATTTTGCGGGAGTGCTTTGCGGTCGTGCGACTTGGAAAGACGGGATCCCTGTTTATGCTAAGGAAGGTGGCAAAGCCTTGGAGACTTGGATGCTGGATCGTGGAGTCAAAAATATTCAGGCTCTCAATGCCGTGCTAGCCAAGGGCGCCAAGCCTTGGTTTTCGCGCTACGGTGGCCGTGATCAAGTGAAGGTTGTTTCTAGGGCCCAGGTCCGCTAAGGATTCTCGTGGCCTATATTCCTGGACGTAAAAAAACAGGAATTGATGAAAATCTGGATAAGAAGCAGGAAAAACGTCGTCCGGATGATATCGATGTTTTGAAGCTTGAGCAGGCGTACAAAGATCTGGGCGACATGTACCGGCAGGTACGCGAGTCGCATGTGGAGATGATCCTCAACTTAGCAATTGCTGCTGAGTACAAGGATCCGGATACGGGCAATCATATTTTGCGTATCAGCGACTATGCCACCGAAGTGGCTGCTGCCTTGGAACTTCCCGCCGATGACATCGACCATCTTCGTTATGCCAGCCCCATGCATGATATCGGGAAGGTGGGTATTCCTGATAAGATTCTCCAGAAACCTGGAAAATTGACCCCCGAAGAGTGGACGCTCATGAAACAGCACACCACGATCGGGGCACGCATGTTCCAATCAAGTAAGTCCCCACTTTTAAAAGCTGCCGCCCAGATCGCTCGATCTCACCATGAAAAATTTGATGGCTCCGGATATCCGGAGGGTCTTAAGGGACAAGACATCCCTCTTTTTGGACGTATCGTAGCGCTCGTTGATGTCTTTGACGCCATTGTCTCTAAGAGATGCTACAAAACCGCCAGCAGCTTTGAGCAGGGCCTGGCTTATATTGAATCTTTGGCTGGAAACCATCTGGATCCGGACATTGTCCGGATTTTTCTTAAAATAGATAAAAATATCCGCAAAATTTATGATGCCAATCTGAGCATTCAAGAGTACATTGAAGAAAGCCAGGATCCGATATCTGGTTCTCACCAAGACATAGAACTTAATCCCTAATGGCCCAAAAAGATTATTATAAAATTTTAGGAGTGCCGGAGGGTGCTTCCGCGGATGAAATAAAAAAAGTTTACCGTGGTCTAGCCAAAAAATATCATCCGGATGCCAATCCTGGAAGTAAAGCGGCCGAGGAGAAGTTTAAGGAAGTCTCGGAGGCTTACTATGTTTTGGGAGATGCTCAAAAACGTGCGGAATATGACTCCTTTAAAAAGTCTGGTTTTTCAGGGGGTTCTGGTTTTGGTGGAGGCGGGGGACGGGCCCAAGGTTTCCATGGGGCCCAGGGTTTTAACTTTGACGAAATCCTTCGCGCATTTTCCTCTGGGGGCGGGCCCACCTCAGGTCGAGGGGGCCAGTTTCATTACAGTGGTTCCATGCGGGGTTTTGAAGATATTTTTTCCGGCGGTCGTGGCTATGAAGAAGAGGGTGTTTCAGAAAAAATTTCCTCTGATTTACCAGTGACCCTCAATATTTCCAAAGTACGCGCCCAAAAGGGGGGCGAGGTCAGTTTTGAAATGAAAGATGGCAAAAAAATTACGGTCAAAATTCCGGCGGGGATCAGCCCAGGTAAAAAGCTAAGACTTTCTCGGCAAGGAAAAATTTGCCCGACCTGCGATCATCC